>NZ_CP034035.1:3098533-3408386 GCF_005484945.1 Brenneria rubrifaciens | reverse complement strand
AGGAGAAAACGACCGACTTTGGTTTTCGTACTGTCGCCAAAGATGAAAAAGAAGTCATGGTGGCTGACGTCTTTCATTCTGTAGCAGCAAAATACGATTTAATGAATGACCTGATGTCTTTCGGCATTCATCGCATCTGGAAACGTTTTACAGTCGAGTGCAGCGGCGTGCGGCGCGGGCAGCGTGTCCTGGATGTTGCGGGCGGTACGGGCGATTTGACGGCAAAATTCTCCCGTATTGTAGGCGATGAAGGTGAAGTGGTGCTGGCCGATATTAATGCCTCAATGCTGAAAGTGGGGCGGGAGAAGCTACGCAACAAAGGCATTATTAATAATATCAGTTATGTGCAGGCGAATGCGGAAGAGCTGCCGTTCCCTGACGATTTCTTTGACTGTATCACCATCTCTTTCGGCTTACGTAACGTAACAGACAAAAACAAAGCGCTGCGCTCCATGTACCGCGTGCTGAAGCCAGGGGGCCGTCTGCTGGTGCTGGAATTCTCCAGTCCGACGCTGAAGCCGTTAAGCAAGGTCTACGATATCTACTCGTTCCATATTCTGCCCAGAATTGGTGAACTGGTGGTCAGCGATGCCGGTAGCTATCGTTATTTGGCGGAGTCCATTCGTATGCATCCCGATCAGGAGACGTTGAAAGGAATGATGAGCGACGCCGGTTTCGACAGCGTAAATTACTTCAATCTCACCGGCGGGATTGTCGCGTTGCACCGTGGTTTTAAATTCTGATTGGACATGCCAATGCTGATAACGTCTGTTCTGACCGCCTCGCTGGAAACGGTGCTGAATCAGCTTTTGTTTCGCGACCGCAGTATGAAAGCGGCGCGTCAGCGGCTGCATGGAAAAACTCTGCAAATCGAGTTGTCTGAACTGGATGCGCCTTTGGTTCTGATCTTCAACGAGCAGCGTCTTGATGTGGTCAGCCGGTGGGGAGAACAGGCCGATTGCCTGCTTAAAATGCGTTTATCCGTGCTGATGAAGCTGCGCGATCGCCAGAATCTGTCTGTCCTGATGCGCAATGGTGAGCTGGTGATTGAAGGTGATATTCAGGTGGCTCAGCAATTTATTGCGCTGCTTGATTTAGCCGAGTTTGATCCTGCGGAATGGCTCGCTCCCTATCTTGGCGACATAGTTGCGCAGGGGCTGAGTCAGGCGGCGCAAAAAACACTGCGTTTATTCGGCCGTACCTTGTGCAGACAGCAACAGGCGTTGTCAGAGACGCTTACGGAAGAGTGGCGTTTAGCGCCCGGTAAACTTGAAAATACCTGGCTTCATGATGAAATTGCCGCTCTGGAGAAATCAGCCGAACGGTTGTCCGAACGGCTGACGAAGTTGGAGACACCACGATGATGCCCGGAGAGCTGATTCGCCTTTACAGCATCATTCGCGTTTTGCTGAGCTACGGTCTGGATGAGCTGATTCCTAAAATGCGGTTGACGATCCCGCTGCGTTTGGGCCGCCGTTTGCTATTCTGGTTGCCAAACCGCCACCACAATATGCCATTGGGAGAGCGTCTGCGGCTGGCTTTGCAGGCGCTTGGCCCAGTCTGGATCAAATTTGGTCAGATGATGTCAACGCGACGCGATCTGTTTCCACCGGCAATTGCCGATCAACTGGCTATGCTTCAAGACAGGGTTGCCCCCTTTGATGGCGGGCTGGCGCGTAAACAAATCGAGCTTTCGATGGGGGGGGCGCCGCTGGAAAGCTGGTTTGATGATTTTGATATCAAACCGCTGGCGTCCGCGTCTATTGCACAGGTGCATACCGCGCGTCTGAAAAGCACGGGAAAAGAAATTGTTATTAAGGTTATCCGGCCTGATATTTTACCGGTGATCAAAGCTGATATGCGCTTGATGAAGCGGCTGGCGGGCTGGTTACCGAGGCTTATGCCCGACGGACGACGTCTTCGCCCGCGGGAAGTCGTGCAGGAATATGAAAAATCCCTGCTCGATGAACTGAACCTGCTGCGAGAGGCGGCGAATGCGATTCAACTGAGACGCAATTTTGAAGACAGCCCGATGCTGTATATTCCAGAAGTTTACTCGGATTATTGCAGCGAAAACATGTTGGTCATGGAGCGTATTTACGGTATTCCGGTTTCTGATATCAACGCCCTGAAAGCCAACGGCACCAATTTGCAGCTTCTGGCGGAGCGCGGCGTACAGGTCTTCTTCACTCAGGTATTCCGTGACAGTTTCTTTCATGCGGACATGCACCCTGGCAATATCTTCATCAATCACGAACACCCTGAAGATCCGCAGTATATTGGGATCGATTGCGGTATTGTCGGCTCCCTGAACAAAGAAGACAAACGCTATCTGGCGGAGAATTTTATTGCCTTCTTCAACCGTGATTATCGCAAAGTCGCCGAGTTGCATGTGGATTCCGGCTGGGTGCCTGCGGATACCAACGTTGAAGATTTTGAGTTTGCTATCCGCACCGTTTGTGAGCCCATTTTTGAAAAGCCGTTAGCGGAAATTTCATTTGGTCATGTATTATTGAACCTCTTTAATACGGCCCGCCGCTTTAACATGGAAGTACAACCCCAGTTAGTGCTGTTGCAAAAAACCTTGTTATATATCGAAGGGATTGGACGGCAGCTCTATCCCCAACTTGATCTCTGGAAGACGGCAAAACCGTTTTTGGAAAGCTGGCTGAAAGAACAGGTTGGCATACCGGCGGTGATGCGAGCCTTAAAAGAAAAAGCCCCGTTCTGGGCAGAGAAACTGCCAGAGATCCCGGAATTATTTTATGACGGCTTACGCCAGCATAAGATGTTGAAACAGAGTGTGGACAAGCTTGCGGGCGAGTTGCGGACTCAACATGTTCGCCAGGGACAGTCCCGTTACCTACTCGGCATTGGCGCAACGTTGTTAATCAGTGGTACGGTGTTACTGGTGAGCCATGTTGAAGCCGATATCGTTCCTTCGGGATTGATGGCTGCGGGAATTGTCGCCTGGATTATTGGCTGGCGTCGAACTCAGTGAAGCATATCATGACGCATAGCGGGATTACCCATTATAGAATGACGGTAATTTTTATGACCCCTTTTTTGGCACGAGGTAAACGGTATGGGTGGCATTAGTATTTGGAACTTACTGATTATCGCGGTAATCGTCGTATTACTGTTTGGCACCAACAAGCTGAGAACGCTGGGCTCGGATCTGGGCGCATCAATCAAAGGCTTTAAAAAAGCCATGAGTGATGAGCAGCCGTCCGACAATACGGACAAGGCGCAACAGGATGCGGATTTTGCCACCAAGACAATCGCAGAACAGCAGCCGGAAGCGAAAAAAGACGACGCAAAGAGCCAGCATAAAGAGCAGGTATAATCTGTGTTTGATATCGGGTTTAGCGAGCTGTTGCTGGTTATGGTGATAGGTCTGGTCGTTCTTGGGCCTGAACGTCTACCCGTTGCAGTAAGAACCGTCGCCAACTGGATTAAGACACTGCGTTCGCTGGCGTCTACGGTTCAAAGTGAGCTGTCGCAGGAATTGAAATTGCAGGAGTTGCAGGCAAGTCTGAAGAAGGTGGAAAAAGCCAGTCTGCAAAATCTGTCGCCGGAATTGAAAGCGTCTATGGATGAACTTAAAGAGGCGGCTGAAGCAATGAAGCGCGGCTATCCGCCATCAGCGACTGATGAAGGGCAGGCGTCTCAGACCCCGGCTAATCAGCCGTTGGACGACCCGGAAGCGGTTTATGACGGTGTGATTGATACTGAAAGGGCTCCCTCATTAATCCCGTCGGCGCATACTCAGGAAAGCCGTCCGATTGCGCCAGCGCAGGTAGCGGAGAACAAACCCAAATCTGAACAGCCTCCCGCTGTTTCTCCCCATCAAATAAGTGATGATCGTTAGTTTATGGCTGCTGAAGATACTCAACCGCTAATTAGCCACCTGATCGAACTGCGTAAACGGTTATTGAACAGTATTATTTGCGTACTGGCGGTGTTCTGTTGTCTGGTGTATTTCGCCAACGACATTTATCAGATGGTATCCGCTCCGCTGATTGAGCAACTCCCCGCGGGCGCGAGCATGATCGCCACCGATGTCGCCTCGCCGTTTTTCACGCCCATAAAGCTGACGATGATCGTATCGGTGTTTGTCTCCGCGCCATTGGTGTTGTATCAGGTCTGGGCGTTTGTTGCCCCGGCGTTGTACAAACATGAACGCCGTTTGATGATGCCATTACTGGTTTCCAGCAGTTTGCTTTTCTACGCTGGTATGGCGTTTGCCTACTTTGTGGTTTTTCCGCTGGCGTTTGGCTTTTTTGCTAAAACTGCACCCCAAGGGGTTCTGATTGCGACGGATATCAACAACTATCTCGATTTTGTCATGGCGCTCTTTATGGCCTTTGGCGTGTCGTTTGAAGTGCCGATCGCTATCGTGTTGTTATGCTGGAGCGGCGTAGTTACCCCGGAAGATTTGAAGAAGAAACGGCCTTATATGTTGGTCGGCGCCTTTGTCGTTGGTATGTTGTTGACGCCCCCGGACGTGTTTTCTCAGACGCTGTTGGCGATCCCCATGTACCTGCTGTTTGAAATCGGCGTATTCTTCTCCCGGTTCTATGTGGGGAAAGGGCGTCGTGCTGAAACCGAAGAACCTGCGCCGTGACGTGATTCTGCCGGTCTGTGGGAAAGGAAATGACCTCTCTTTGAGAGGTTTTGTTTTTTGTTCGCTAGGGTGGCCGCGCTACCGCGGCGATAGACGGGTAAGTAGCCAATGTTTGATATTGGAGTCAATTTAACCAGCTCTCAGTTTGCGAAAGACCGTGAGCAGGTTGTCGCTCGCGCACAACAGGCTGGCGTCAGCGGTATGCTGATAACCGGGACCAATATTGAGGAAAGCCGTCAGGCACTGGCGCTGACAGCGCAGTACCCGGCTTACTGCTGGTCGACGGCGGGTGTCCATCCCCATGATGCCAGCCACTGGGATGCGTCCGCTGCCGAGCAGGTTTATCGCATGGCGCAATCAGATTCCGTGGTCGCAATTGGTGAATGCGGACTCGATTTCAATCGAAATTTTTCGACGCCTGCTCAGCAGGAGCAGGCATTTCGCGCCCAGTTAGCTTTAGCCGCCGAACTCTCTTTACCCGTTTTCCTCCATTGCCGTGACGCGCATATCCGTTTTCTTGCCTTGCTGAAACCCTGGCTCAACAGACTCCCGTCTGCTGTGGTTCACTGTTTCACCGGCAACAGGGGGGAGCTTGATGAATGCCTGGCCGCCGGTCTTATGGTCGGCATTACCGGTTGGGTCTGCGATGAACGGCGTGGCCTTGAGCTACGTACGCTGCTAAAGCATATTCCAGAAGATCGGTTGTTACTGGAAACCGATGCGCCTTATTTGTTGCCCCGGGATTTAAGACCTAAACCCGTATCCCGCCGTAACGAACCCCGTTTTTTGCCGCATATTGTCCATCAGGTCGCAGGTTGGCGCGAAGAAGACGCCATAAGGCTTGGGCAGAAAACGGATGAAAATGCCCGCCGGGTTTTCCGGCTGGCTTGATTCAGGAGAATAATGATATGAGCAATGTTTTTCCCGGTACTTTCCCAGGACGGCGGATGCGTCGTATTCGACGTTATGATTTCAGCCGCCGCCTCGTCGCTGAACATCAACTGACAGTCAATGACTTGATCTTTCCAGTCTTTGTCATGGAGGGGAAAAATCAGCGACAGGAAATTTCCTCAATGCCGGGCGCATACCGGATGACCATTGATGTGTTGCTAAAGGAGGCAGAGGAAATCGCGAAGCTTGGTATCCCGGTACTATCGCTGTTTCCGGTCATTGAGGCGGATAAAAAGTCATTATTGGCCGAAGAAGCCTGTAACCCGGATGGTCTGGTACCCCGTGCGGTTCGTGCGCTCAAGGATGCGGTTCCCGATTTGGGATTGCTGACGGACGTCGCGCTCGATCCTTACACCACGCACGGTCAAGACGGCGTGATTGATGAGGAAGGTTATGTTGTCAACGATGCCACCAAAGCGATTCTCGTCCGTCAGGCATTGACGCATGCGGAGGCCGGGGCGGAAATTGTTGCGCCCAGCGACATGATGGATGGGCGTATTGGCGCGATCCGTACGGGGCTGGAGGCGCAGAACCTGCTTAATACGCAGATTATGGCTTATTCGGCAAAATATGCTTCGGCCTACTACGGTCCCTTTCGCGACGCGATCGAAACAACCAGCAATCTGAAAGGCGGGAATAAAAAAACTTATCAGATGGACCCCGCTAACAGTGATGAGGCTTTGCAGGAGATTGCACAGGATCTTCAGGAAGGCGCGGATATGGTAATGGTCAAACCCGGTATGCCGTATCTGGATGTGGTAAGGCGCGTGAAGGATACGTTCGGGGTGCCGACGTTTGCCTATCAGGTTTCCGGTGAGTATGCGATGCATATGGCCGCGATTCAAAACGGCTGGCTTCAGGAACAGCCTGCGGTCATGGAATCGTTGCTATGTTTTAAACGCGCGGGTGCGGATGGGGTACTGACTTACTTCGCCAAGCGTGTCGCCCAGTGGCTGCACGCACAGCATTCGCAGCGCTGACGGGGCGAGAGCAGAGCGGTTCTCTGCCGCTCTGCTCTCACATTTTCTGAAACTGACGGTTATCAATACTTTGTCGCACCTGTTTGTTCAGCAAGTTCAGCAGTAGCATAGACCGGGCTTCGCCATCCGGCTCGGTATAGATCGCTTGCAGACCGCTAAAAATCCCCTCGGTAATCAACACCTCATCACCCGGCTGCGGGGTCTGCGGATCGGTGATTCCTTGCATCGGATTTGATGACAGGTCGTCTATCACTTGCTGCGGGATGATGGCCGGCACATTACCGAATCGTATGAAATGACTGACGCCACGCGTGGCGCTGATCGTCGTGGTATGGATACACTCGGGATCGAATGCGACAAACAGGTAGTTTGGAAAAAGCGGTTCGCAAACCTCGGTACGTTTACCTCGGACGATTTTATCCAGTGTGATCATAGGGCTCATGCAGGTAACATCCTGACGCTCAAGATGTTCTTTCGCCCGTAGCAGTTGACCACGTTTACAATACAGTAAGTACCAGGCTTCCATATATTTCGCAAGCTTATGATGATGACGTGCAAGCATAACAAAAGCAGGCGCGGATAAAAAATTTTCGGAAGAAATTTTTAATGTTACATAGCGACGAGGTGACGGGCGTTGGGGACTGTTATAAATAGCGGCACTAAAAAGCGACAGGCTGGAGAAGAGACTTTATAATGGTCGCCTTAATAAACTGCCCCGACGATCAGCATGAAATACCGTGACTTACGCGAATTCCTCTCGCTGCTGGAAGAGAGGGGGGAATTGAAACGCATTAGCCAGCCCATTGATCCCTATCTTGAAATGACGGAGATTGCCGACCGGACCCTGCGTGCGGAGGGCCCGGCGTTGTTGTTTGAAAATCCGAAGGGCTACGACATGCCCGTGCTGTGTAATTTATTTGGCACGCCGAAGCGCGTCGCGCTTGGGATGGGGCAGGAGGACGTCAGTGCCTTGCGGGAGGTCGGGAAACTGCTGGCATTTTTGAAAGAGCCTGAGCCACCGAAGGGATTTCGCGATCTGGTGGATAAAATGCCGAAATTCCGACAGGTGTTGAATATGCCGACCAAACGGCTATCGTCCGCGCCGTGCCAGGAACAGGTTTGGCAAGGTGATGACGTCGATTTGCGGCGGATACCCGTCATGCAATGCTGGCTGGAAGATGCGGCGCCGCTCATCACCTGGGGACTGACCGTGACTCGGGGGCCGAATAAAGAGCGCCAGAATCTGGGCATTTACCGGCAGCAGATGTTGGGAAAAAACAAATTGATTATGCGGTGGTTGTCGCATCGCGGCGGCGCGTTGGATTTTCAGGAATGGCGTCAGGAAAATCCCGGCCAGCGTTTCCCTGTTTCCGTCGCGTTGGGGGCTGACCCGGCCACCATTTTGGGCGCGGTGACCCCTGTGCCGGATACCTTGTCCGAGTACGCCTTTGCCGGTTTGCTGCGCGGTCATAAAACCGAAGTCGTGAAATGTCTGTCTAACGATCTAGAAGTGCCGGCCAGTGCGGAAATTGTGCTGGAAGGCTATATTGAAGCAGGTGAGATGGCGCCGGAAGGACCGTACGGCGATCACACCGGCTATTATAATGAGGTCGATAATTTTCCCGTGTTCACGGTGACGCATATTACCCAGCGACATGGTGCGATTTATCACTCCACGTATACCGGTCGCCCGCCTGATGAGCCCGCTGTATTGGGCGTGGCGTTAAATGAAGTCTTTGTTCCCATTTTGCAAAAGCAGTTTCCTGAAATTGTCGATTTTTATTTACCGCCTGAGGGTTGCTCTTATCGTCTGGCGGTCGTTACCATGAAGAAACAGTACGCCGGTCATGCGAAACGCGTGATGATGGGCGTTTGGTCTTTTTTGCGGCAGTTTATGTACACGAAGTTTGTCATCGTCTGTGACGATGACATTAACGCCCGTGACTGGAAAGATGTGATCTGGGCGATCACAACGCGTATGGACCCGGCGCGCGATACCGTATTAGTGGAAAATACACCGATAGACTACTTGGATTTTGCCTCGCCGGTTTCCGGTTTGGGTTCCAAAATGGGACTGGACGCCACCAATAAATGGCCGGGCGAAACGCAGCGCGAGTGGGGACGCCCGATCAAGAAAGATCCGCAGGTGTGTGCCCGCGTTGATGCCATATGGGATGAGCTTGACATTTTTAGCGGCAGAGAACCCCGGCGTTAAGTGGCTGTTGCTCTGTTCTCCGTTTTGCTTTTATGACCCTACAGAGGGAATGCATGACAACATTGAGCTGTAAAGTGACTTCGGTAGAGGCCATAACCGATACGGTTTATCGCGTTCGCTTGTTACCCGGGGCGCCTTTTTCTTTTCGTGCGGGTCAGTATCTGATGGTTGTGATGGACGATCGCGATAAACGTCCTTTCTCGTTGGCATCCACGCCGATGGAGCGGAGTTTCATCGAGCTGCACATTGGTGCGTCAGAGCTTAATCTTTACGCAATGGCGGTGATGGAGCGCATCCTTAAAGAGAAAACGCTGACGGTGGATATTCCCCATGGTGAAGCCTGGTTGCGCGAAGATAGCCAGCGTCCGTTAGTCCTGATTGCTGGCGGAACCGGCTTTTCCTATGCCCGCTCTATTCTGCTTACCGCGCTGGCACAGCAGCCTGAACGCTGTATTTCCATCTACTGGGGCGGCAGGGAAAGCAAGCACCTTTATGACCTTGCCGAACTGGAAAAGCTGACGACCCAATATCCCAACCTACAGGTGATTCCCGTAGTCGAACAGCCCGAAGATGGCTGGAATGGCCGAACCGGGACGGTGCTAAGCGCGGTATTACAGGATTACGGTTCATTAGCCGATCAGGATATTTATATTGCTGGCCGCTTTGAGATGGCGAAAATTGCGCGGGAACGTTTCTGTAATGAACGCGGTGCGCTTGCAGCACACATGTTCAGCGATGCTTTTTCGTTTATTTGAAACGATTATCCTGATCTGTAGGGATAAAATCCCGCTAACATCAGTGGGATTTCCCACAGGGAAAAGTTGTAGGCTAACTCAAGTTCGCTCAAAAACCGTAGCAATGCCTTGTCCTAATCCAATGCACAGGGTTGCCACACCAAACTGGATATCGCGACGTTCCATGAGGTTGATTAGCGTAGTCGATATCCGGGCGCCTGAGCAGCCCAGTGGGTGACCGAGCGCAATGGCGCCGCCGTTAAGGTTGACTTTCTCATCCAGTTGTTCCAACAGCCCCAGATCTTTAATACAGGGCAGGATTTGCGCGGCGAAGGCTTCATTAAGTTCAAAGAGGCCAATGTCGGACAGGCTGAGCCCGGCGCGTTTCAACGCCAGCCTGGTGGCGGGTACAGGGCCGTATCCCATGATGGAAGGATCGCAACCAACGACGGCCATTGCCCGAATTCGTGCGCGCACCGTTAAGCTCAATGAAGCTGCGCGTGATTCGCTCATGATCAACATGGCTGAAGCGCCATCGGAAAGGGCCGACGAATTGCCCGCTGTCACCGTGCCGTTGACGGGGTCAAAGGCGGGTTTTAACACGGTCAGACTGGCAATGCTGGTTTCTGGGCGGATGACATCGTCATAATCGAAGCGCTGTAAAACACCCTCTGCGTCATGACCGGCGGTTGGCACGATTTCATTGTGAAAAGCGCCCGATTTCGTCGCGCTATCCGCCCTTTGATGGGAGCGGGCGGCAAACTGATCCTGCATTTCCCGGCTGATACTGTGCATATGCGCCAGCATTTCTGCGGTCAATCCCATCCTGACTGCGGCTTTAGCTACGGTTCGGCTGAGACCGGGATGAAAATCCATACCGTGACTCATGGGAACGTGTCCCATATGTTCAACACCGCCAATCAAACAGACATGGGCATCGCCGACCATGATGGCGCGGGCCGCATCATGCAGCGCCTGCATGGATGAACCGCATAGCCGGTTCACGGTCGCGGCAGGAACGCTCGCCGGAATTTCTGCCAGCAATGCGGCATTGCGGGCAATATTGAAACCCTGCTCCAGCGTTTGCTGCACACATCCCCAATAGATATCATCAATGCTGGTGGCTTCAAGCGCCGGGTTCCGGCTAAGCAGGCTGCGCATCAGGTGGGCGGACAAGTCTTCGGCCCGCACTTGTCGGAATGCGCCTCTTTTGGAACGGCCCATGGGGGTGCGCACGGCATCAACAATCACTGCGTTTTCCATATTTTCTCCCTTCATGCCGGTTGCCCTGAAAAATATCCGCGTGTGGTGCGACCAATGGGTAATAACTTTCATTACTTCTTGCTTTTAGTTTCAGGCCGTCGGGAACCTGATAAAGCGGCCCCAGTGATGACAGCCGCTGCGCCATTTCCAGATAACGCGCGCTGCCGAGCGTATCCAGATAGCGGCATGCTCCGCCGTGGAATGGCGGGAAACCCAGCCCATACACCAGCGCTATATCGGCTTCCGCCGGACTGTCGACAATGCCTTCTTCCAGACAGCGCGCCACCTCGTTAATCATCGGGATCATCATCCGGGCGATAATCTCTTCCGTGCTGAGAGGCTTTCCTGGCTGGCCGATCGCGGTCAGCAGCGCTTCGACGCTTTCATCCTGTTCTTTACGCAGTTTTCCTTTATTGTCGGTTTGATAGCGATAGAAGCCCTGCCCGTTTTTCTGGCCAAACCGCTGATTGTCGAACAGCACGTCGACAGCGTCCCGATAATTTTTGGCCATGCGCTGCGGGAACCCTTGCGACATCACGGCCTGTGCGTGGTGAGCGGTATCAATGCCGATTACATCCAGCAGGTAGGCCGGGCCCATCGGCCAGCCAAATTGCTTCTCCATAACGTTGTCAATTTCACGGAAATCCGCACCGTCGCGTATCAGCAAACTGAAGGCGGCAATGTAGGGAAACAGCACGCGGTTGACAAAGAAGCCAGCGCAGTCGTTGACGACAATGGGGGTTTTCCCCATTTTGCCGGCGTAGGCCACCACGCGGGAGAGGGTTTTTTCATCTGTTTGCGGGCCGCGAATAATTTCCACCAGCGGCATGCGGTGAACCGGGTTAAAGAAATGCATGCCGCAAAAGTTCTGTGGCCGCTTTAATGACGCTGCCAACTGTGCAATGGGAATCGTCGACGTGTTGGAAGTCAGCACAGTATGCAGGCCTACCTGAGATTCGGTTTCAGCCAGTACGCTGGCCTTCACTTCCGGGTTTTCAACCACCGCTTCAACGACGATGTCAATGCGTTCAAAACCGGCATAGTCCAACGTTGGATGAATATTGGCGAGTACCCGCGCCATTTTCATACCGTCCAGCTTGCCGCCTTCCAGTTGTTTATTCAGTAGTTTCGCCGCTTTGTTCATGCCAAGGGAGAGTGGTTTCTCGTTGATATCCTTCATGCGAATCGGGATGCCTTTGCAGGCGGATTGGTAGGCAATCGCGCCGCCCATAATCCCCGCGCCCAGCACGGCGGTCTGTTTCGGTGGCGACAACTCGCCGACGCGCTTTTTCGCTTTCTCTTTTACATACTGATCGTTGAGGAAGAGACCAATCAGCGCGCGGGCGGCATCTGAACGAGCCAACGGCACAAAGTTTTGCGTTTCAAGCCGCAACGCGGCATCGCGTGGCAGGGATGCCGCGGATTCGATGGTTTTTACTGCCGTCATCGGTGCCGGGTAATGTTTTCCTGCGGTCCGCAACACCGTGGCTTTCGCTGTGGCGAAACTCATGCGCGCTTCAATTTTGCTTAGCTTCAACGCTTCAAGTTTGGGGCGTCGACAGGCCTGCCAATCCAGATCGCCAGCAATCGCCTGCTTCAATATTTTCAGCGCGGCCGCGTTGAGTTTTTCCTCTGCGACAATCGCATGCACCAGACCTATCTTCAACGCTTCCTCTGCGCCGATCTCTTTGCCTGCGGCGATAATTTCCAGCGCACTGTCAGCCCCCAACAGACGTGGCAGACGTACCGAACCACCAAAACCCGGCATAATGCCCAGCCTGGTTTCGGGCAAACCGATGCGCAGATCTGTGGCGGCAATGCGAAAATCGGTGGCCAATGCACATTCACATCCGCCGCCGAGCGAATAGCCCTTAATGGCAGATAATGTGGGCACCGGCAAATCTTCCAGACGGTTGAAAATGCCGTTCGCGAAGCTCAGCCACTCATGAAGTTTGTCGACCGGGGCGGCAAACAAAGAGAGAAACTCGGTGATATCTGCGCCGACAATAAACGCAGGTTTGTCTGAACGTAATAACAGTCCCTGCAACGATTTTTGTGCCGCCAGAACGTCTAACGCTTTACCCAGGCTGGCAACCGTGCGGGTATCCAACTTATTGACGGAAGCTGTGGCGGCAAACACCAGCTCTGCAATGCCATCTTCAACCCAGCTAAGGTAGAGAGTTTCCCCTTGATAAAGCATGTTTATCTCCGAATTTAGGTAAGCAATCTGGTACGACCAGATGATTGAATTGTGGCTATAGTGTTAATTTATTGCAAACAATAGGTTGAGTTTTTGCTATTGGGATCACATCGGACCGGACACTGCCGTTGATTCATGGCTGTGTTAAAATGGAAAGATTGTGTTGTGACGAACAGGAAAATTCATGGAAAAGCTGGCTTTTTTATATCACCACCATTTGGCGACTTTGCAGCAGCGCACGCAGGTCGTTCTTGAACGTCATCAGCTTGATGCATTGTTGATCCATTCCGGTGAGTTCTTGAGCGTATTTCTGGACGATCACGACTATCCTTTCAAGGTCAACCCACAGTTTAAAGCTTGGGTTCCGGTCACGCAGGTTCCCAATTGCTGGCTTTGGGTAGATGGTGTTAATCCGCCAAAACTGTGGTTTTATTCGCCGGTCGACTACTGGCACAACGTCGCACCCGTACCGGACAGTTTCTGGACCAACGATGTAGAGATTTCGGTTTTGCGTCATGCCGACGACATCGGGAAGCGACTCCCGGCTTCGCGGCAACGCGTGGCCTATATTGGCTATACCCCGCAGCGTGCGATAGATCTGGGCATTCATGCGGAAAATATCAATCCTCAAGGCGTGCTTGATTATCTGCATTATCATCGTGCTTATAAAACGGACTATGAACTGGCCTGCATGCGGGAAGCGCAGAAAACGGCGGTACTGGGACACCGTGCCGCGCATGAAGCTTTTTTGTCCGGCATGAGCGAGTTTGATATTAATTTGGCCTACCTGACGGCAACCGGTCATCGCGATACCGATGTGCCTTATAGCAATATCATCGCGCTGAATGAACATGCCGCCGTGCTGCATTACACCCGCTTGGAGCACCAGGCTCCATCGGAGGTTCGTAGTTTTCTGATTGATGCGGGTGCTGAATATAACGGTTATGCGGCCGATCTGACCCGTACGTATTCTTCACTGGGTGATAATGCGTTTGCCGCTCTGGTGAAAGATCTGAATCAGGCGCAGATCGGTCTGATCGATACGGTTCAGGCTGGCGTATGCTATACCGATTATCATCTGCAAATGCACCAGCGTATTGCGAATCTGTTGAAATCACATCAGTTGATTCAAGGGGTCAGTGAAGAAGCGATCGTGGAAAACGGACTGACTTTCCCCTTCTTCCCGCATGGATTAGGGCACCTCTTAGGGTTACAGGTGCATGATGCAGCGGGCTTTATGCAGGACGATCGCGGCACTCACTTAGCTGCGCCTTCCCAACATCCTCATTTGCGCTGCACCCGGACGATTGAGCCTGGCATGGTATTAACTATCGAACCCGGTGTTTACTTTATTGATTCGCTGCTTGAGCCCTGGCGCTCTGGTGCATTCAGCCAGCATTTCAACTGGCAGAAAATTGATGCCTTAAAACCTTTTGGCGGCATCCGTATTGAGGATAATATCGTCATCCATGAAAAGCGTGTTGAAAATATGACCCGCGATCTGAATCTGGCCTGATGTAGTGCGATTCGGTTCCCATTGGATCAGTGAGTTTCAGTGCGAAACCAAGAAACGTCGTTTTATCACCATGCCGGGGCAACTATCGGGCAGCGGTATCGAAGAGATTACCGCAGTCGTCGTCCATTACTGTGTTGGTGTTCAACCGGGTACTGGCGGGATGGCCATGGCCTATGGCGGTGCGATTGCGCGGTCTGAACCGCGGTTGGTGGCATTAATTGCTAATTTCACAGTAATCTCAGCGCTGTTTTATGAATCACTAAGGAATTTTCTGCAATGCATTTGCGTGCCATAACTCGAATTGTGGGCCTGTTGGTTATCCTTTTTTCCGGGACAATGTTTATCCCAGGACTGGTGGCCTTAATCTATCGTGATGGCGCCGGTCGGGCTTTCACCCAGACATTTTTTGTCGCACTGGCTATCGGGGTCATACTCTGGCTACCTAATCGAAAGCAACGGCATGAATTGAAATCCCGTGAAGGATTCCTGATTGTGGTCCTGTTCTGGACCGTGCTCGGCAGTGTCGGGGCGATGCCTTTTCTATTTGCAGAACATCCGAATCTTGGTGTGACGGATGCCTTTTTCGAGTCTTTTTCCGGCCTGACGACGACGGGGGCAACCACGCTGGTGGGGCTGGATTCACTGCCCAAGGCAATACTCTTTTATCGGCAAATGCTGCAATGGTTCGGCGGTATGGGGATCATCGTTCTGGCCGTCGCCATTTTGCCTATCTTGGGCGTTGGTGGCATGCAGCTTTATCGTGCAGAAATGCCGGGACCGTTGAAAGACAACAAGATGCGTCCGAGGATTGCCGATACTGCAAAAACGCTATGGCTAATCTATTTGTTGCTTACCCTCGCTTGCGCCCTATCGCTATGGCTGGCCGGTATGCCGGTTTTTGACGCGATTGGTCACAGCTTTTCCACGGTATCGGTAGGCGGTTTTTCTACCCATGACGCGAGTATCGGCTATTTTAATAACCCGACGATTAATACCATCATTGCCATCTTTTTGTTGATTTCCGGCTGTAACTTTGGTCTGCACTTTGCCGTATTGAGCGGGCGCAGCCTCCGGGTTTACTGGCGAGACCCCGAATTTCGGATGTTCATTTTCGTCCAGATGTCTCTTGTCGTGGTATGTACTGTTGTACTGTGGTTTCACAATGTCTATGCCAGCGGTATGCAAACGCTGAATCAGGCATTTTTTCAGGTTGTTTCCATGGCGACGACGGCCGGTTTCATGACCGATAGTATTGCTTCATGGCCCTTGTTTTTACCTGTTCTTCTATTATGTTCCGCATTCATTGGCGGCTGCGCGGGATCTACCGGCGGGGGATTGAAGGTGATTCGTATCCTACTGCTTTTCCTGCAAGGTTCGCGTGAGTTGAAACGACTGGTGCATCCTAATGCGGTTTACACGATAAAATTGGGTCATCGAGCCCTGCCTGAAAGGATACTGGAAGCCGTATGGGGATTTTTCTCCGCCTACGCGCTGGTTTTCATTGTTAGTATGTTGGCGGTCATTGCTACAGGCGTTGATGATTTCTCTGCGTTTGCAGCTGTCGCGGCAACGTTAAATAATTTGGGGCCAGGCCTGGGCGTGGTCGCAGATAACTTCACCTCCATGAACGATGCTGCGAAATGGATTTTGATCCTGACGATGCTGTTCGGACGTTTGGAGGTATTTACTCTTTTGGTTTTGTTTACGCCGACATTCTGGCGTGATTAAAGCGGTAAAGGAATAACGTAATGAAAGCGTTAATTTTGTTTTCGAGCACAGATGGACAAACAAGAGTGATAGCCTCTTATATTGCCAACACGTTAAAAGGGAGGGTGGAGTGTGATGTCATTAATTTACTCAGGGCTCATGATATTGATTTGACTAATTACGATCGCATTCTGATAGGTGCTTCTGTTCGATATGGTCGGTTTCATCCTGCGGTTAATCAGTTCATCCGCCAAAATCTTTCATTCCTACAACACGTGCCCAGTGCTTTTTTCTCTGTCAATCTTACAGCCCGTAAACCGGAGAAGCGTTCAATTCAGACGAATGCTTATACGCGTAAATTTCTGTTGAGTTCGCCCTGGCAACCGGACTTATGCGGTGTGTTTGCGGGGGCGTTGCGTTATCCACGCTATCGCTGGTTTGATCGTGTAATGATTCAGCTCATTATGCGGATGACGGGCGGAGAAACCGATAGCAGCAAGGAAATCGAATACACGGATTGGCAGCAGGTAACACAATTCGCACAGGCATTCGGGCAGTTAGCGGCCCCAAAAGCCCCATAACGCTGGCTTTATCAGCCGGTTGATGAAAAAAAACGCACTCAATCATTTTTTTGCATTTAGCGCTTGTAAGCCGCCGTGAAGTCCCTATAATGCGCCTCCACTGACCCGGGAACAGCGGCAACGCGGTTATCGGGAAGATAGGAAGTCAGGCATCAATCGCTTGACTTTACAGCGGAACCGCGTAGATTATGCGGCCCGCGCCGCAGGATAATGCGGCACTGCTCTTTAACAATTTAATCAGACAATCTGTGTGGGCACTCACAAGACCGTATCTCAAAGATATACCAAGTCTTGAAGAGTGACTGACAGTAAATTCATTACGAATAAACAGTTATTGATTCTTTGAGCAAAGCTATTTACTTAGCGAATCAAACCATTCTTAAATTGAAGAGTTTGATCATGGCTCAGATTGAACGCTGGCGGCAGGCCTAACACATGCAAGTCGAGCGGCAGCGGGAAGTAGCTTGCTACTTTGCCGGCGAGCGGCGGACGGGTGAGTAATGTCTGGGGATCTGCCTGATGGAGGGGGATAACCACTGGAAACGGTGGCTAATACCGCATGACGTCGCAAGACCAAAGTGGGGGACCTTCGGGCCTCACGCCATCGGATGAACCCAGATGGGATTAGCTAGTAGGCGGGGTAATGGCCCACCTAGGCGACGATCCCTAGCTGGTCTGAGAGGATGACCAGCCACACTGGAACTGAGACACGGTCCAGACTCCTACGGGAGGCAGCAGTGGGGAATATTGCACAATGGGGGAAACCCTGATGCAGCCATGCCGCGTGTGTGAAGAAGGCCTTCGGGTTGTAAAGCACTTTCAGCGGGGAGGAAGGGGAAAGGTTTAAGAGACTTTTTCATTGACGTTACCCGCAGAAGAAGCACCGGCTAACTCCGTGCCAGCAGCCGCGGTAATACGGAGGGTGCAAGCGTTAATCGGAATGACTGGGCGTAAAGCGCACGCAGGCGGTCTGTTAAGTTGGATGTGAAATCCCCGGGCTTAACCCGGGAACTGCATTCAAAACTGACAGGCTGGAGTCTCGTAGAGGGGGGTAGAATTCCAGGTGTAGCGGTGAAATGCGTAGAGATCTGGAGGAATACCGGTGGCGAAGGCGGCCCCCTGGACGAAGACTGACGCTCAGGTGCGAAAGCGTGGGGAGCAAACAGGATTAGATACCCTGGTAGTCCACGCCGTAAACGATGTCGACTTGGAGGCTGTGGTCCAGAACCGTGGCTTCCGGAGCTAACGCGTTAAGTCGACCGCCTGGGGAGTACGGCCGCAAGGTTAAAACTCAAATGAATTGACGGGGGCCCGCACAAGCGGTGGAGCATGTGGTTTAATTCGATGCAACGCGAAGAACCTTACCTACTCTTGACATCCAGAGAAGACTTCAGAGATGAGGTTGTGCCTTAGGGAGCTCTGAGACAGGTGCTGCATGGCTGTCGTCAGCTCGTGTTGTGAAATGTTGGGTTAAGTCCCGCAACGAGCGCAACCCTTATCCTTTGTTGCCAGCGATTCGGTCGGGAACTCAAAGGAGACTGCCGGTGATAAACCGGAGGAAGGTGGGGATGACGTCAAGTCATCATGGCCCTTACGAGTAGGGCTACACACGTGCTACAATGGCGCATACAAAGAGAAGCGAGCCTGCGAGGGTGAGCGGACCTCATAAAGTGCGTCGTAGTCCGGATTGGAGTCTGCAACTCGACTCCATGAAGTCGGAATCGCTAGTAATCGTAGATCAGAATGCTACGGTGAATACGTTCCCGGGCCTTGTACACACCGCCCGTCACACCATGGGAGTGGGTTGCAAAAGAAGTAGGTAGCTTAACCTTCGGGGGGGCGCTTACCACTTTGTGATTCATGACTGGGGTGAAGTCGTAACAAGGTAACCGTAGGGGAACCTGCGGTTGGATCACCTCCTTACCAGCAGAGCGGATTGAGTGAAGTGCTCACACAGATTGTCTGATGAAAATAACGAGCAAAAGCGTCAACAAAGTACGGTGTCGTGTCCCCTTCGTCTAGAGGCCCAGGACACCGCCCTTTCACGGCGGTAACAGGGGTTCGAATCCCCTAGGGGACGCCAGCGCATCCGACCATTCCGGTGAAAGCGGGGGTCTTCAGTAAGTGTTCATGCTTATCTTTTATCTTAAAACTGACTAGCGATAGTCAGGGTTTGCGATATTGCTCTTTAACAATCTGGAACAAGCTGAAAATTGAAACGATGCGGCGGCATGAGTCTTTAGCGATAAAAAGGCGGTCGCATCAGAGTCTCTCAATAATCACGGCGCGAAGAGGCTTTGAAGAATCAAAGACACCTTCGGGTTGTGAGGTTAAGCGACTAAGCGTACACGGTGGATGCCTAGGCAGTCAGAGGCGATGAAGGGCGTGCTAATCTGCGATAAGCGTCGGCAAGGCGATATGAGCCGTAATACCCGACGATACCCGAATGGGGAAACCCGGTGCACTAGTGCATCATCGTTTGATGAATCCATAGTCAAACGAGGCGAACCGGGGGAACTGAAACATCTCAGTACCCCGAGGAAAAGAAATCAACCGAGATTCCCCCAGTAGCGGCGAGCGAACGGGGAGAAGCCCAGAACCTGAATCAGTTTGTGCCTTAGTGGAAGCGTCTGGAAAGTCGCGCAACAAAGGGTGACAGCCCCGTACACGAAAAGGCACAGACGGTGAGTTCGATGAGTAGGGCGGGACACGAGACATCCTGTCTGAAGATGGGGGGACCATCCTCCAAGGCTAAATACTCCTGACTGACCGATAGTGAACCAGTACCGTGAGGGAAAGGCGAAAAGAACCCCGGCGAGGGGAGTGAAACAGAACCTGAAACCGTGTACGTACAAGCAGTGGGAGCCTCTCTTAATGGGGGGTGACTGCGTACCTTTTGTATAATGGGTCAGCGACTTATATTCTGTAGCAAGGTTAACCGAATAGGGGAGCCGCAGGGAAACCGAGTCTTAACTGGGCGTTAAGTTGCAGGGTATAGACCCGAAACCCGGTGATCTAGCCATGGGCAGGTTGAAGGTTGGGTAACACTAACTGGAGGACCGAACCGACTAATGTTGAAAAATTAGCGGATGACTTGTGGCTGGGGGTGAAAGGCCAATCAAACCGGGAGATAGCTGGTTCTCCCCGAAAGCTATTTAGGTAGCGCCTCGTGAATTCATCTTCGGGGGTAGAGCACTGTTTCGGCTAGGGGGTCATCCCGACTTACCAACCCGATGCAAACTGCGAATACCGAAGAATGTTATCACGGGAGACACACGGCGGGTGCTAACGTCCGTCGTGAAGAGGGAAACAACCCAGACCGCCAGCTAAGGTCCCAAAGTCATGGTTAAGTGGGAAACGATGTGGGAAGGCCCAGACAGCCAGGATGTTGGCTTAGAAGCAGCCATCATTTAAAGAAAGCGTAATAGCTCACTGGTCGAGTCGGCCTGCGCGGAAGATGTAACGGGGCTAAACCATGCACCGAAGCTGCGGCAGCAATAGCGATATTGTTGGGTAGGGGAGCGTTCTGTAAGCCTGCGAAGGTGGCCTGCGAGGGCTGCTGGAGGTATCAGAAGTGCGAATGCTGACATAAGTAACGATAAAGCGGGTGAAAAACCCGCTCGCCGGAAGACCAAGGGTTCCTGTCCAACGTTAATCGGGGCAGGGTGAGTCGACCCCTAAGGCGAGGCTGAAAAGCGTAGTCGATGGGAAACAGGTTAATATTCCTGTACTGGGTGTTACTGCGAAGGGGGGACGGAGAAAGCTAGGTTGGCCGGGCGACGGTAGTCCCGGTTTAAGCGTGAAGGTGGATGACCCTGGAAAATCCGGGTCGTCATTAACACTGAGGCGTGACGACGAGCCACCAAGGTGGCGAAGTAACCGATGCTACGCTTCCAGGAAAAGCCTCTAAGCACCAGGTAACACGCAATCGTACCCCAAACCGACACAGGTGGTCAGGTAGAGAATACTCAGGCGCTTGAGAGAACTCGGGTGAAGGAACTAGGCAAAATGGTGCCGTAACTTCGGGAGAAGGCACGCTGGATTTGGTGAAGTCCCTCGCGGACGGAGCTGAGACCAGTCGCAGATACCAGCTGGCTGCAACTGTTTAATAAAAACACAGCACTGTGCAAACACGAAAGTGGACGTATACGGTGTGACGCCTGCCCGGTGCCGGAAGGTTAATTGATGGGGTCAGCCGCAAGGCGAAGCTCTTGATCGAAGCCCCGGTAAACGGCGGCCGTAACTATAACGGTCCTAAGGTAGCGAAATTCCTTGTCGGGTAAGTTCCGACCTGCACGAATGGCGTAATGATGGCCAGGCTGTCTCCACCCGAGACTCAGTGAAATTGAACTCGCTGTGAAGATGCAGTGTACCCGCGGCAAGACGGAAAGACCCCGTGAACCTTTACTATAGCTTGACACTGAACCTTGAGCCTTGATGTGTAGGATAGGTGGGAGGCTGCGAAATGCGGACGCCAGTCTGCGTGGAGCCGACCTTGAAATACCACCCTTTAATGTTTGATGTTCTAACGTGGGCCCCTGAGCGGGGTCGCGGACAGTGTCTGGTGGGTAGTTTGACTGGGGCGGTCTCCTCCCAAAGCGTAACGGAGGAGCACGAAGGTCAGCTAATCCTGGTCGGACATCAGGAGGTTAGTGCAAAGGCATAAGCTGGCTTGACTGCGAGAGTGACGGCTCGAGCAGGTGCGAAAGCAGGTCTTAGTGATCCGGTGGTTCTGAATGGAAGGGCCATCGCTCAACGGATAAAAGGTACTCCGGGGATAACAGGCTGATACCGCCCAAGAGTTCATATCGACGGCGGTGTTTGGCACCTCGATGTCGGCTCATCACATCCTGGGGCTGAAGTAGGTCCCAAGGGTATGGCTGTTCGCCATTTAAAGTGGTACGCGAGCTGGGTTTAGAACGTCGTGAGACAGTTCGGTCCCTATCTGCCGTGGGCGTTGGAAGACTGAGAGGGGTTGCTCCTAGTACGAGAGGACCGGAGTGAACGCACCGCTGGTGTACGGGTTGTGATGCCAATTGCATTGCCCGGTAGCTAAGTGCGGAAGAGATAACCGCTGAAAGCATCTAAGCGGGAAACTTGCCTCGAGATGAGTCTTCCCTGGGACTTTAGGTCCCCATAAGGGCCGTTGAAGACGACGACGTGGATAGGCTGGATGTGTAAGCGTAGCGATACGTTGAGCTGACCAGTACTAATGACCCGAGAGGCTTAACCTTACAACGCCGAAGGTGTTTTGAGAGAGAAGAGATAGTCAGCTTGTTCCGTGATAGGTTCTGGTGGTTGTGCGAGAGGAAAGGCGCATGACGGTCGGGACGGAAAAGAATTTGCCTGGCGGCGATAGCGCGGTGGTCCCACCTGACCCCATGCCGAACTCAGCAGTGAAACGCCGTAGCGCCGATGGTAGTGTGGGGTCTCCCCATGTGAGAGTAGGGAACTGCCAGGCATCAAATAAAACAGAAGGCCTCATGCGAAAGCATGGGGCTTTTTGCGTTGGGGCCGGTTATGAGCTGCCTCCAAAGCACTAGTTGGTACATCATTTTGCATTGAAAGTTTTCTGTAGGGTATGCGGTTAGTTTAATCCCGAGCTTTATATAACCTATTCATTAATATCATTATTTCCATCTTGTTGTTTCCTTTTTGCAATAACTCATCTTCTACATATATCAAAAGTGCATAAACTTATTTGAATAGTGATGAAACATTTTCACCTTAGTCAGTGACTACTCGACATTCGCATAAAAACTCGCTATCTTCGGGCATCTAGAAGTCTAAACGTATAAACGTATGTAGTGAGGATGTAAGGTTATGCCAATCCGGGTTCCTGACGAGTTACCAGCCGTTAATTTTCTGCGCAATGAAAATGTCTTTGTGATGACTTCATCGCGCGCCAAAACGCAGGAAATTCGTCCTTTGAAAGTGTTGGTACTGAACCTGATGCCGAAGAAAATCGAAACGGAAAACCAATTTCTGCGGCTGCTATCGAATTCACCATTACAGATCGATATTCAACTGTTACGCATAGATAGTCGTGAGTCGAAGAATACGCCAACTGAGCATTTGGATAATTTCTACTGTAATTTTGATGATATTCAGGATGAAAATTTTGACGGCTTGATTGTTACCGGTGCGCCGTTAGGGCTGATAGATTTTTGTGACGTTGTATATTGGCCACAAATCGAGAGAGTGATTAAGTGGGCAAAAGAGCATGTCACTTCAACATTGTTTGTGTGTTGGGCTGTGCAGGCAGCATTGAATATTCTGTATGGCATTCCCAAGATGACCCGTCAGGAAAAACTGTCAGGTGTATATTCGCATCAGACCTTACAGCCACACGCGTTGCTGACTCGTGGCTTTGATGAAACCTTTTTAGCACCACATTCCCGTTATGCGGACTTCCCAACTGAGGTCATTCGTCAGCATACCGATTTGGATATTCTGGTGGATTCTGAGCAGACAGGAGCCTACCTGTTCGCCAGCAAAGATAAACGTCTGGCTTTTGTTACCGGCCATCCTGAATATGAGGCGCATACCCTGGCAGGTGAATATTTCCGTGATTGCGAGGCAGGTTTGAAACCAAATGTGCCAGCGAACTATTTTCCCGATAACAACCCTGATATTGCGCCAAAAGCGACCTGGCGCAGCCACGGTCATCTGTTATTTGTGAATTGGTTGAACTATTACGTTTACCAGATCACTCCGTATGATTTACGTCGTATGAATCCAACATTGGAATAACTCCTTCCTCATGCTCTTTAGGGCGTTTTTTGCCTGCTTCTTCGAACTATGGGAATGCTTTTTGGCTATACGTCAAGGCAGCATGTGATACGTAAATTCTACTTATGTCTTTCGTTAAAAATGGGGACATTACCATGTGACACCATGTCAGCAGATTCGCAACGTATGTTAGGATAAATAAGCGCTCGCATTGGCGAGCTGTGTATCGGCTGGGTATGAGGTTCAAGTGATTAATCGGGTGGACGAATTGCGCCGTCACTTAGCGCAACGCATTATGGTGCTGGATGGCGGTATGGGAACCATGATCCAGAGCTACCGCTTGCAAGAGGAAGACTATCGTGGTGAGCGCTTTGCCGACTGGCCGAGCGACTTAAAAGGCAATAACGATCTTCTGGTATTAACTAAACCGCAGGTGATTACGGAAATCCATGATGCTTACCTGAAAGCTGGCGCTGATATTCTCGAAACCAATACCTTCAATGCCACGATGATCGCGATGGCGGATTATTCGATGCAGTCGTTGTCGGCGGAGATTAACACGACGGCGGCGAAACTGGCCCGAGCCTGTGCCGACAAATGGAGCGCGCTGACGCCGGATAAACCGCGTTATGTCGCAGGCGTGCTGGGTCCGACCAATCGAACCGCGTCGATCTCCCCGGATGTGAACGATCCCGCCTTTCGTAATGTCAGCTTTGATCAACTGGTGGATGCCTACCGCGAATCAACCCGCGCGCTGATCGAAGGCGGGGTGGATTTGATCATGATCGAAACCATCTTCGATACCCTGAATGCCAAAGCCGCAATATTTGCGGTTGAAAGCGAATTCGACGCATTGGGGGTCGAACTACCTGTGATGATTTCCGGCACCATCACCGATGCGTCCGGGCGAACCTTGTCCGGTCAGACCACAGAGGCGTTCTACAACTCACTGCGTCATTGCCGCCCGCTCTCTTTTGGTCTGAACTGTGCGTTGGGGCCGGATGAGTTGCGGCAGTATGTTGCTGAACTGTCACGCATCGCTGAATGCTATGTGACGGCGCATCCGAACGCAGGATTGCCTAATGCGTTTGGCGAGTATGATCTGGATGCGGCTGATATGGCGAAGCATATCAGCGAATGGGCGCGCGCCGGTTTCCTGAATATCGTTGGCGGCTGCTGTGGCTCAACGCCGGAACACATTGCGGCCATCGCCAGGGTTGTCGAGGGCGTCGCGCCAAGAAAACTACCGGAAATACCGGTTGCCTGCCGGCTTGCGGGTCTTGAACCGCTGAATATTGACGCCGGTACGTTGTTTGTCAATGTGGGCGAACGCACCAACGTGACGGGCTCTGCTCGCTTCAAACGGCTGATTAAAGAAGAAAAATATAATGAAGCGCTGGATGTCGCCCGTCAGCAGGTGGAAAGCGGCGCTCAAATCATCGACATCAACATGGATGAAGGCATGCTGGATGCCGAAGCCGCGATGATCCGTTTTCTGAACCTGATTGCCGGTGAACCCGATATCGCCCGCGTGCCGATCATGATTGACTCCTCGAAATGGGCCGTCATCGAGCAGGGGCTGAAATGTATTCAGGGTAAAGGTATCGTCAACTCGATTTCCATGAAGGAAGGGGTTGAGGCTTTTATGCACCACGCCAAACTGGTCCGGCGTTATGGCGCGGCCGTGGTGGTGATGGCGTTTGATGAGGTCGGGCAGGCGGATACCCGCGCCCGGAAAATTGAAATTTGCCGTCGAGCCTACCAGATTCTGACCGAAGAGGTGGGTTTCCCGCCGGAAGACATTATTTTCGACCCGAATATTTTTGCCGTCGCTACCGGGATTGAAGAGCACAACAACTATGCGGTGGATTTCATCGAGGCCTGCGCGGATATCAAGGCCCAGTTGCCCCATGCGATGATCTCCGGCGGGGTTTCCAACGTCTCGTTCTCCTTTCGCGGCAACGATCTGGTGCGTGAGGCGATCCACGCCGTCTTCCTTTACCATGCGATCCGCAACGGTATGGATATGGGGATCGTGAACGCGGGACAGTTGGCGATCTATGACGATCTTCCGACTGAACTGCGTGACGCCGTTGAGGATGTGGTCCTTAACCGCCGCGATGACGCCACTGAACGTATGCTCGATCTGGCCGAGAAATATCGTGGCAGCAAGGCAGGAGACGAAAGCAATAAACCGCAGGCTGAATGGCGGGGCTGGGAGGTTAATAAACGCCTGGAATACTCCCTGGTCAAAGGTATTACCGAGTTTATCGAACTGGATACCGAAGAGGCCCGCCGGCAGGCGGCACGCCCCATCGAAGTGATCGAAGGCCCTTTGATGGACGGTATGAATGTGGTCGGTGATTTGTTTGGCGCCGGGAAAATGTTTTTGCCGCAGGTGGTGAAATCTGCGCGCGTCATGAAGCAGGCGGTGGCTTATCTTGAACCTTACATTGAAGCCAGTAAAGCCAAAGGCAGCACCGCTGGCAAGGTACTGCTGGCGACAGTGAAAGGGGATGTGCACGATATCGGCAAGAACATTGTCGGCGTGGTATTGCAGTGTAATAACTACGAGATTATCGATCTTGGCGTGATGGTGCCGACGGATAAGATCCTGAAGACCGCGCGCGAAGAGAAGGTGGATATCATTGGTCTATCCGGTCTGATCACGCCTTCGCTGGATGAAATGGTTAACGTGGCGAAAGAAATGGAACGACAGGGCTTTACCCTGCCGCTGATGATTGGCGGCGCGACGACATCCAAAGCGCACACCGCGGTGAAGATTGAGCAGAACTACAGCGGGCCGACAGTCTATGTGCAGAATGCTTCCCGCACGGTGGGGGTGGTTTCCGCGCTGCTGTCCGCTGCCCAGTATGATAATTTCGTGGCCCGGACTCGCAAGGAATACGAAACGGTGCGTATTCAGCACGCCCGTAAGAAACCCAGAACGCCGCCGATTACGCTAGAGGCCGCCCGTGACAACGCTGCCGCACTGCATTGGGAAAGCTATACGCCGCCGGTTGCTCATCGTTTAGGGGTACAAGCGGTCACCGCCAGCATCGAAACGCTGCGTCATTATATTGACTGGACGCCCTTCTTCATGACGTGGTCGCTGGCGGGGAAATACCCGCGCATTCTGGAAGATGAGGTGGTGGGAGAAGAGGCGAAACGTTTGTTTGCCGATGCTAACACCATGCTGGACGATCTCTGCGCCGGTGGTTTGCTGAATCCTCGTGGTGTGGTCGGGCTGTTCCCAGCCAACCGGGTGGGGGATGATGTGGAGATCTATACGGATGAGCGGCGTAATGAGGTCCGGTTAGTCAGCCACCACTTGCGTCAGCAAACGCAAAAAACGGATTTCCCAAATTATTGTCTGGCCGATTTTGTCGCGCCAAAGTCCAGCGGCAAGCCAGATTATCTTGGGGCATTCGCGGTGACGGGCGGTCTGGAAGAGGGGGTGCTGGCCGACCAATGGGAGGCCCGGCATGATGATTATAATAAGATTATGGTGAAAGCGCTGTCAGACCGACTGGCGGAGGCGTTTGCCGAGTATCTGCACGAATGGGTGCGCAAAGTCTATTGGGGTTATGCGGCGTATGAAAACCTCGGTAACGACGAGCTTATCCGCGAAAGCTATCAGGGCATCCGCCCGGCACCCGGCTATCCGGCCTGCCCCGATCATACCGAAAAAGCGCAGATCTGGCGGTTGTTAGATGTTGAGAAACATACTGGTATGAAACTCACGGAATCGTATGCCATGTGGCCGGGGGCATCGGTATCCGGCTGGTACTTCAGCCATCCTGACAGCAAGTATTTTGCCGTGGCTCAGCTACAGCGCGATCAAATCGAGGACTACGCCAAACGTAAAGGTATGAATATCAGTGATATAGAGCGCTGGTTGGCGCCAAATCTGGGGTATGACGCAGATTGAATCTGCGCCTGACAGATGATGTCCGGGTACAGAGGGCAGCTGCGTTTGAGCGCCCGGCGTCAGAGGCGGCGTCTCGCTTGAGAATGGTTATCACTCTTATTGATGCTCGGAGGCGCTGATGATATGGTGATCCTGTTATTCATTTCTCTGGTAACGGTTTCTCCAGATTGATCAGGCCTGACGTTTGATACGAAACATGATGAACGCACACTCTCCCGCGATGTTGAAACGCCAATTTTCGATAGAGGATTTTTTTGATTTTGGTGAACGCTATGGGATTCGCTACCATTTTCCCGCGCTGGCAGGGAGCTGTGATCGTTATAAAGAAAAACGTCCTGTCGTTCAGGGAAACATTGAAGAGATGGTGCTGTCATCCGGCATTTGTCTGACGAATTCCAACGTGCAGGTTTTGCAACCCTATGAATCCACCTCGTTGCACTGCTCTCCGCTTTACACGTTGATTGTTCTTGAAGGCCGAGTGGTGATTCGGCTGAATAACCGTGAGGTTATCGTACAATCAGGGATGGCGTTTAGTACCCGGCTCGGCGAGCAACTGGTGATGAATGCCAGTCATCTGGCGGATGAACACCTCAAGACGTTAACGCTCGGCATCAATCCTGCCAGTTTCCGGCCCCAGCCGCTGATTTCCGCTTTGCTGCATGAATGGGAATGCGGAGAAAGCCCGGCATTTGTGTGGCAGGTGCCGGGCCATCTCCTGTCCGGTCTGCAATACGCGCTAGAAAGTAAGGCGTCCGGTATATCGCGCCAGTTTATGCTGGAAGGCGTCATGTTACAGCTTCTGGGGTATGGGCTGTCAGCGGAGCCGCTGGCGCTGGAGCGCGGCTGCCTGCTGTCTCCCGGTGAACAAAACCGGCTGGAGCATGTTCGTCAGTTATTACAGCAACAGCCGGAAAAAGCCTACACATTGCAGGAATTAGCGCAAACCGCCGCCATGAGCCCCAGTAGCCTGAGAACCAAGTTCCGCCAGACTTATGGCCACGCCGTGTTCGATTATCTGCGGGATTGCCGGCTGGAGCTGGCCCGCCGCTATCTGGAGCAGGGCTACAGCGTTCAGCAGGCAGCCTGGATGTCCGGCTATCAGCACGCCACCAATTTCGCCACCGCGTTTCGGCGGCGCTACGGTTTCGCACCGAGCGTGGTACGACTCCCTATCTGAGGACGATTCGTTCTTCTCTCTGGATGGCTTTTCTCTCAAAAGTTCCCGGCGCTGAGCACTTTTGTCATTGCTCATACGTAAGCTGTCATTGCGCATAGCCATGATGTCCGCAAAAACGGTAATAATTCTTATTTACAACAAAATGTCTTGCGGAGATTGTCATGTTCAGAAAAACGCGGCTGGCGCTGGTGGTTGGGTTTATAGCGGGCGGCTTTAGCGGATCGACGATGGCGGAGGAGGAGACGGCCTCGCCGTCCTCTGCCAAAAACGATACGATCGTGGTTGCCTCGCAAACACAAAGCGGTGCGACCAAGCTGGCTACGCCGGATATTGAAACACCGCAGGCGGTTTCTATCGTAACGCGCGATCAGATTCAGGAGCAAGGCGCGATCAGCGTACGACAAGCCGTGAGCTATACGCCCGGCGTGTTCAGCAACCAGATCGGGGCGTCCAACCGCTTTGACTATATGGTGCTGCGCGGTTTTTCTGACGGCAGTCTGGATAATGTCTATCTCGACGGTCTGAAAATGATGGGGGATACCAATTCCCACAGTTCTCTGGTTGTCGATCCCTGGTTTCTGGACAGCATTGAAGTGGTAAGAGGCCCGGCGTCCGTGCTGTATGGGCGTGCTTCCCCGGGCGGGATTGTCGCGTTGAATTCCCGTCAACCCTCGTTTGAGCGTAGCGGACAGATCAAACTGTTCGCCGGAAATAACGCACAGCGCGGCGCGGCGTTTGATGTCACCGGGCCATTGGATGACGACGACCGTCTGGCGTTTCGCCTCAGTGGTATGACGCGATACGCAGATACCCAGTTCGGACCGCTGAAAGAGGCGCGTTATGCCATCGCCCCCAGTCTGACATGGCGTATTTCCGATAAGACCCGGTTGGATCTGATGGCTTATCTACATCGCGATCCGGAAGGCGGCAGTCATTCAGGTCTACCGTATGAAGGAACGGTGGTTGCCCATAACGGTCTGAAAATCTCTAACAACTTCTTCGAAGGCGAAGAGGATAACGAGAAATATGACCGTAAGCAAAATATGGTGGGATACAACTTCGAGCACGGTTTTGATAACGGCTGGTCGGTGCGTCAGAAATTGCGTTACCTGCGAACTAAAGTTCATTTGGATCAGGTTTACGCCTACGGCTGGAGTACGGGCAACACGTTGAATCGCTATTTTTCCGGTGCGCGTGAGACGCTTTCTGCGCTAACGCTGGATAACCAGCTTGATGGCAGCTTTGATACGGGCGCGGTGAACCACCGTCTGCTGGTGGGGATAGACTATCAGCAACGCCATAATGATGTGGACTGGCCTTCAGGCGAATTCCCTGGAATTGATGCATTCAACCCCGTTTACGGCGCCTTGCCGACGGCCATGTATGCCTCAACGCTTGAGAAACATAAGCTGCAACAAACGGGCATCTACCTACAGGATCAGATGAGCTGGGATCGCTGGCGTTTCACGCTGGGCGGCCGCGAGGATCGGGTGAAAGTGACCAATATCAGTAAGAATGGGGGTTCACGCAGCGAACTGGATAAGGATAATTTTAGTTCACGTGCCGCCTTACTCTATTTATTTGATTCTGGCTTTGCTCCTTACGTCAGCTATTCCACCGCCTTCACGCCGACCAGTTTTGTTGGAGAGGATGGCAAGGTGCTTGAACCGATGGAAGGCAAACAGTGGGAAGCCGGGGTGAAATATCAGCCGGAAGGTTCGCAAAACCAGTACAGTATGTCGGTATTCCGCATCAACCAGAGGAATGTGGCAACCAAGAATCAGCCGACCGATCCGTATCGTTCCGTGGGTGAAATCGAATCCGAAGGAGTGGAACTGGAAGCCGTTAGCTATCTTACCGACAATCTGCGACTGCAAGCCGCGTATACCTATACGGATATTCGTTATAAGAAAAGCGATGATGCGAGCGAACAGGGAAATCGCGCGGTTTACGCCCCCCGCAATCAGGCCAGCGCCTGGGCCAGTTATGACGTGAAAAGCGGCCCGCTGGACGGTTTGACTATCGGGACGGGCGTACGTTATGTCAATGGGATAACCACCGATCGCGCCAATACTTACAGGCTGCCTTCTTACACGCTGGTGGATATGGCGGTAGGTTATGACCTGTCGAAAGTCGGTTTGAACGGATTGAGCGCGCAACTTAACGTAAATAACCTGACGGATAAACGTTACGTTGCGGCCTGTAACTCACTGGAGTTCTGCTACTTTGGCGCCGAGCGCAGCATTGTAGGCAGCGTGTCTTATTCATTCTGACGCCATTTTTTTAAATCGATAAAACTCATCAGGCCAGAGGTTATCCCGGCCTGATTTTTTTTTACACGTATTGCGCCTCCGGTTTTTTAATACAAGCCAATCGCTTTCCACCACAGCAAACCGGCGCCCATAAAAATCGCCTGATTGACGAGGCTAATCACGAAGCCCGTCCGCCACCAGACGGCTGTGGGGACATAGCCGGCACCAAACAGGATCGGGCCGCGAGCATGCGTATACTGCGTCAACGAGCAGTACAGGCTACTGGTGAAAGCCAGCATGAATGCCATAGGGACGGCTGGGATGTTCAGGTTAATCCCCACGCCGAGGAACACGGCAAACAGCGCGGCAATTTGCGCGTTGCCGCTGGCAAAGAAATAGTGGGTATAAAAGTAGGCGGCATTGAGCAGCAACAGCACCAGCACCCAGCTTGTGCCTTGCATCATGTGGCCGATACTGTTACCGATTAAGTCGCCAAACCAACTGGTAAAACCCAGTTTTTTCAACTGATTCGCCATCATCAGCAACGCGGCGAACCAGATCAGCGTATCCCATGCCCCTTTTTCACTCTTCACATCTTCCCAACTGAGGACACCGGTCAACAGCAGGAAGGACAGGCCCACGAAAGAAGCGGTGGTCGCATCAACCCCTAAATGTTCGCCGAAAATCCACAGAACCAGCAACAGGATAACCGTGAAAGCCATTAGCCACTCACCGCGGGTCATGCGCCCCATTTTTTCCAGCTCGCTGACCGCCAGTTTGGGCGCGTCGGGCGTATGTCGAATTTCCGGTTTGGTCAGCCAGTAAACAAACAAGGGAACAACGCTTAACGAGATCAGGCAAGGAACCAGCGCGGCAAGGAACCAACTGCCCCAGGTGATGGTGACTCCGGCGTTCGCGGCCAGCTTTACCGCCAGCAGGTTACCGGTATAGGCGGTCATGAACATGGATGCGGTAACGTCATTGACGTTACCGATACAGGTGATCAGGAATGTTCCGATTTTACTGCGTGAGGCGTCATCTGGTTTTGAATCAAAGCTGCGCGATAACGAATCCGCGATAGGATAGATAATACCGCCGCAGCGTGCGGTATTGCTTGGCATGGCCGGCGACAGCACCAAATCGGCAAAGGCCAGGCCGTACGCCAGGCCAAGCGTACGCTTACCTAGCAGACGGATCATTTGTAACGCGATACGGCGACCAAGGCCGGTTTTGATAAAGCCGCGAGCGATCATAAACGCCACGACGATCAGCCAGATCAGTGAACTGTTCAGATCGCTGAGTGCGGTTTGTATCGCGCCCGTCGCGGTGGTATCACCTGCCGCATATGTCAGGGCAAACAGCGTTATGCTGATAATACCGATGGCGCCAATGGGAAGAACATTGGCAACAATACAAACAATGGTAGCAACAAAAATGAGGGTCGAATGCCAGGCGGCCTGGCTCAGTCCTGTGGGGGGAGTAAATTGCCAAAGAACGCTGGCGATAGCCAAAATGATGACAAGCGGAAGCCAATTGAGGCCATATGATGTTTGGGTCTTCATCCATTTTCCTTACAGCTTAAGAGGTGTCTGGAGCTCGGTTATTTCCATAACCAATTATGGTTACAGGAGGTGAGAAAGCATAGCGTTTGTCATCTGACCAGAAAAAAGAAACAGACCTCTTATTGATTTAGGTTCTATTTTGTAAATATTGTCATTTTATTAATTATTTGTACTGAATCATGTCAGCAGATTTGTTCCACTCAAAGCTGGCCGGACATTTCAGGCGGGAAACATTTGGTAATATGTTGATTACCGAATGTTTAATTTATATTTGCTTAGAGGTATTAACTTTGTGTTAACACTGCTGCATTTACTTTCTGCAATTGCGTTGCTGGTTTGGGGGACTCACATTGTTCGTACCGGCATCATGAGGATCTATGGCGCCAACTTACGGCGGGTACTGAGCGAAAGTATCGAGAAGAAGCCTCTGGCATTTATGGCGGGAATTGGTGTCACGGCGTTAGTGCAGAGCAGTAACGCCACTGCGTTGCTGACAACCTCCTTTGTCTCGCAGGGATTGGTGGCGTTGCCGCCGGCGCTGGTCATTATCCTCGGCGCGGATGTCGGTACTGCGCTGATGGTGAGGGTACTGACGTTCGATTTCTCCTGGCTTTCTCCGTTGCTGATTTTTCTGGGGGTGGTTCTTTTCCTCGGCCGCAAGCAGACGCGTATTGGTCAGATTGGCCGGGTGGCTATCGGACTCGGACTGATTCTGCTGGCGTTGGAAATGATTGTGGCGGCGGCCACGCCTATTACCCAGACCGCAGGGGTTAAAGTGCTTTTCTCGTCGCTAACCGGCGACACGTTGCTGGATGCGCTGATCGGCGCCCTGTTCGCGGTAGTGAGCTATTCCAGTCTGGCGGCGGTGTTATTGACCGCAACCTTGACGGCCAGCGGTGTGATTTCCCTGGAGGTGGCGATGTGTTTGGTCATCGGCGCCAATCTGGGCAGCGGGGTGCTGATCATGATCGGCTCCACGTCGCAGAATGCGGCGGGCCGGCGGGTAGCGTTGGGCAGTGTGCTGTTCAAGCTGATTGGCTGTCTGGTTGTGCTGCCCTTTGTCTCGCCCTTGTCTCACTGTCTTAAGCGGTTACCGCTCGCCCCGGAAGAGGTGGTAATTTACTTCCATCTTTTCTACAACCTTATTCGCTGCTTGATACTCATTCCGTTTACCGAGATGGTGGCCCGTTTGTCCTGCATGATGATCGCCGATTCGCCAGAGGTGGATATCCAGATGAAACCCCGGCATCTGGATACCAGTGCGTTGGATACGCCAGCACTGGCGCTGACGAATGCCGCGCGGGAAACCCTGCGTATCGGTGATGTGCTTGAGCAGATGCTGCGGCTTTACCGGAAAGTTTTGCAGGGCGACCCTATGCAGCGGCGGGAGATTCGGCGGCTGAACGACGATGTCGATGTGCTCTATACCGCAACCAAGCTCTATCTGGCGCAGATCCGAAAAGATGATCTGGATGAACGGGATTCCCGACGCTGGGCCGAAATGATCGAAATGGCGCTGAATCTTGAGCAGGCGGGCGATATCATCGAGCGTATGGCGGATGAAGTCGCCGATAACGCGTCCAGAGTGCGTCGTGCTTTTTCTTCTCAGGGGTTGGAGGAGTTAAATCATTTGCACGAACAATTGCTGGCAAACCTACGGCTTGGATTGGCGGTGTTTCTTTCTGAAGATATCGCCAGCGCCAAACGTCTGCGCCGCGCCAAACACCGTTTCCGCATTCTGAAGCGACGTTATGCCCATGCTCACGTTGATCGATTGCATCAGCAGAATGTGCAAAGCCTGGAAACCAGCTCACTGCATTTGGGCTTGCTGGGCGATATGAACCGGTTGAATTCGCTCTTTTGCGCGGTGGCTTATAACGGGCTGCTCTTGTCGCATGATGGAGATGACGAGCGTGAGGAGATGCCGCTGACGTTGTAATGATTGTTGAGGGTTAAACAAATGGGAAAATGTTTCCCCATTTGTTTAAGACGCACAGTGAGCGCGAGGCTTGTTACTCGAACAGGCTGTGATGCAAGGTTTGCACGACGCGCTCGGCATCATTGCCGGGAACGAGAAAACACAGGTTATTGCTGCTGGCGCCGTAGCAAATCAAACGGATATTGAACGGCTCCAGTACGCCAAAAACTTCTTTACCCACGCCACAAGCCTGCGACAGTTTGTTGCCGATAAGCGCGACCAGCGACAGGTTTTCTTCCACTTCCACCCGGCACAGTGAAGACAGTTCGGTCAGCAAGGCGCTGGACAGCAGGCTATCCCCCGTTGACGTAGAGCCGGTGGTATCCAGGGTCAGGGCCACATTGACTTCTGATGTGGTAATCAAGTCCACGGAAATATTATGACGGGCGAGGATGCTGAATACTTCGGCCAGAAAACCGCGTGCATGCAGCATATTCAGGCTATGCAGGGTGAGCAGGGTTTGTTTGCGACGCAGCGCCAACGCACGGAATAACGGGAGGTTTTCGGTTTTATTGCACACGAGCGTGCCGCCTGCGGCCGGATCTTTACTGGAGCCGACAAACACCGGAATATCACTGCGGACGGCAGGCAAGAGTGTCGCCGGATGCAGGACTTTCGCACCGAACGTTGCCATTTCCGCGGCCTCTTCAAACATAATTTCGTCAATACGTTTTGCCGCCGGCACCACGCGCGGATCGGTGGTGTAGATGCCGGGAACATCCGTCCAGATATCGATGCGGCTGGCGTTCAAGGCTTCTCCCAGCAGCGCGGCGGTGTAATCGCTGCCGCCGCGCCCTAAAGTGGTGGTTCTGCCTTTGGCTTCGCTGCCGATAAAGCCCTGGGTGATGATTAACCCTTGTGCAAGACGTGGTTGCAACTGGCTGCGCGTCAGTTCGCCCAACGCCTGACAGTCGGGTTGCGCCCGGCCGAAATGATCGTCTGTACGCATGATCTTACGGACATCGAACCACTCCGCCGCCACATCACGCTGTCGCAGAACCTCAACGAACAGCAGAGTGGACATCACTTCGCCGTGACTGACCAGCTCATCCGTCAGGGCGTTGGACGTCGCCAGCGCAGCCGCTTCCGACAACGTGGAGATGTTTTCCAGCATCCGATCAATTTCATCCCGGATGACGTCAGGTTTTTCCAGACGATCGATAATGGCATATTGGATTTGACGAATCCTGGCCAGATGCCCAGTACGTTCTTCCTGACGCTGGCCTTCAGCCAGCGCGACCAGCAAGTTTGTCACACCTGCTGACGCTGACAGAACAACAACCCGTACCGCGGGGTTGGAAAGAACGACATCGGCGCTACGATTCATGGCGTCAAAATCGGCGACGCTGGTCCCGCCGAATTTGGCAATAACAATAGGATGCGCTGGTGCAACGACTTCAGTAGCAGACATTTAAAGAACCTCGTGTCAGGGGCGCGGTTGTTTCCGAGTGAACAACGGCAGTCCATTAATCAGCCTTGGCACAAGGGAAGAGCGGTAAGCAGGGAGCAGGCGTAGAAAGCGAAAACTACGATACACCCAGAAGCGCTCCACCTTGCTGAACGTCCTAATCAGGACGAACCGGGTGACAACCCAGGGGATTCAGCCCCTGCGGTCGATGATGTGCATACCGTATCGCACGTCATCTCGGCGTCGCTCCCCCTGGGGTATCATTATCGGATTACGGCTCCTCCGATACCCTACCTGGGCAACGCTCCTCTTCTGGCTTGCACACTGAATGTGCAAGTACGGCATTAGAAATAACGGGTAATTTTGCTGCTGTCAATAAGCAAAAGTGGGTGAGGGGCATTTAGCAAGAAAAGGGATCTCAATCGGCGTTTTACGGGATACAATCGGTTTAGTAACTTTTGAATTCAAACTGAGAGAGAACGAGTCGTTATGCAAAATATCAATCCAAGTCAGACTGCCGCGTGGCGGGCGCTGCAACAGCATTTTAAAGTGATTAAAGACCTGAAAATCAGTGAATTATTTGCACAGGACGACGAGCGTTTCACCCGTTTTTCCGCAACATTTGACGATCAGATTCTGGTGGATTACTCCAAAAACCGCATTACCGGTGAAACGCTGGAAAAACTCCAGGCGCTGGCGCGGGAAACGGATTTGGCCGGATCGATCAATGCTATGTTTTCCGGTGAAAAAATCAACCGGACGGAAGGGCGGGCCGTGCTGCATGTTGCGCTACGTAACCGCAGTAATACCCCGATTCTGGTCGATGGCCAGGATGTAATGCCGGAAGTGAACGCGGTGCTGGAAAAGATGAAACAGTTCAGCGAGCGCGTTATTGGCGGAGACTGGAAAGGATTTACCGGTAAAACGATAACCGATGTTGTGAATATTGGTATCGGTGGCTCCGATCTGGGGCCGTACATGGTGACCGAAGCGATGAAGCCCTATAAAAATCATTTGAATATGCATTTTGTCTCCAATGTGGATGGCACGCATATCGCAGAGACGCTCAAGCCGCTGAATCCTGAAACCACGTTGTTTCTGGTGGCGTCCAAGACCTTCACCACGCAGGAAACCATGACCAACGCACATAGCGCCCGTGAGTGGTTTCTGAAAACGGCGCAGGACGACAAGCATGTCGCAAAACACTTTGCAGCCTTGTCGACCAATGCGAAAGCCGTCAGCGAATTCGGCATCGATACCGACAATATGTTCGAGTTCTGGGACTGGGTCGGCGGACGTTATTCACTGTGGTCGGCCATTGGCTTGTCGATCGCTCTTTCACTGGGATTTGATCACTTCGAGCAACTGCTGAGTGGTGCTCACGCCATGGATAAACATTTCGCTTCAACGCCGGCGGAACAAAACCTGCCGGTATTACTGGCGCTGATCGGGATTTGGTACAACAATTTCTTCGGTGCGGAAACGGAAGCGATTTTGCCTTACGACCAATATATGCACCGTTTTGCCGCTTATTTCCAACAGGGGAATATGGAATCCAACGGGAAATATGTCGATCGCAACGGTAATCCGGTGGATTATCAGACCGGCCCAATTATCTGGGGGGAGCCGGGCACCAATGGTCAGCATGCGTTTTACCAGCTAATTCATCAGGGAACAAAACTGGTTCCCTGCGACTTCATCGCACCGGCATTGAGTCATAATCCGCTGGGCGATCACCACAGCAAACTGTTGTCCAACTTCTTCGCGCAAACTGAAGCGCTGGCATTCGGTAAGCGCCGTGACGTGGTCGACGCGGAATTTGCCGCAGCGGGTAAAACAGCGGAAGACATTCAGCATGTGGCGCCTTTTAAAGTCTTTGAAGGTAACCGTCCAACCAACTCGATTCTGCTGCGTGAGATGACGCCTTTTAGCCTGGGCGCACTAATCGCGCTTTATGAACACAAAATCTTTACTCAGGGCGCGATTCTGAACATCTTCACGTTCGATCAGTGGGGAGTGGAATTGGGTAAACAACTGGCTAACCGTATTTTACCGGAGCTGGAAGACGCAGCAGAGGTGACCAGCCATGACAGTTCAACCAATGGCCTGATTAACCGCTTCAAAAAATGGCGTGCCTGATTTATCTAATCGTTTATTTTTCAATTACATGGAGGGGAAAATGCAGATTCGCAAGTTACTGGCTATCTCTGCGGTCGTCTTGCTTGCCGGCTGTAATACAACCAATCAGCTCAGTGCCGCGGGACAGGCTGTCTCGTTTACGGATACCAAACCGGGGGATGAGTGTCAGTTACTGGGGCAGGCCAGCGGTAGCCAGTCTAACTGGTTATCCGGCAATGAAAGCGATGGCAGCTCAATGCGCGGTGCGGCGAACGATTTGCGTAATAAAGCCGCGGCGATGGGAGGAAATACCCTTTATGGCGTGACCAGCCCAAGTGAAACCTTCTGGTCAAGCTTCGCACCGCTGGACAGCGAGATGGTTGGCACCGTGTATAAGTGCCCCTAAGCGAGCGCTATTTTCCCTGACGGGAGCGTGTACTCAAAATACATAACCTGGCGAATGCACTCTGTGAATTCGCCGGTTCTTTTTACGCAAAGGGGCTGTCGTCCTGAGTTTGCCTGAGTCTCAGATCCAGCGGCGTTTTGCTGTCTTCGCCGCCGATTTCTCGCGCCAGACGGGGAACCAGATAGCCAGACACTTTTTTCATCAGTGATTTGACCAGCGAGCGGGCTTCATCGTCACTGACCAGAAAATGTGCCGCACCCTGCACTTTATCCAGCACATGGAGATAGTAGGGCAGTATACCTGCATCAAACAGCCTATTGCTCAGGTCTGCCAGCGTGTCCGAATTATCGTTCACCCCACGCAGCAAAACACTCTGATTCAGCAGGGTGACGCCTGCGCGACGCAAACGGGCCATACTTTGTATTACATCAGCATCAATCTCCTGCGGATGATTAATATGCGTGACCAGCAGAATCTGAAGTGATGTTTGTGATAACCGCTGGCACAACGTATCGGTAATCCGCGCCGGGATCACCACGGGCAAGCGTGTATGGATACGCAGCCGCTTCAGATGCGGTATGTTTTCCAGTTTGGCGATCAGCCAGTCAAGCTCATGGTCTTTCGCCATCAGTGGATCGCCGCCGGAGAAAATGATTTCATCCAGTTCGGTATGTGCCTGGATATAGTCCAACGCCTGGCGCCAGTTTGTCTTGTTTCCCTGATTGTCCTGATAGGGGAAATGCCGGCGAAAACAGTAGCGGCAGTTGACCGCACAGCCGCCTTTTACCAGCAGCAGCGCACGGGTGTGGTATTTGTGCAGTAATCCCGGAACGACGCTATGCTGTTCATCCAGCGGATCGCGGCTGAAACCCGGCGTGGCGATGAATTCTTCGCGTGAGGTAAGCACTTGGAGTAAAAGCGGGTCGTTCGCGTTGCCTTTTTGCATGCGTGCCGCGAATGCGCGGGGAACACGCAACGGGAAAAGTCGACGGGCATCATCGCCTTGCCGGAGTTTGGCGTTGTCACTCAGCGCCAAAAGTTGCAGTAATTCTTCCGGATCGGTAATTACGTCCGCAAGTTGCTGCAACCAATCTTCTCTGGAGGGTATATTTAGGGTTACAATGTTTGCCATTTTTTGGCTTAGTACCAGTATCAAATGTAGAGGGCCTTTATGGCGACTTATTTTAGCAACGATTTCCGTTCCGGTCTTAAAATCATGTTCGAGGGCGAGCCTTATGCCGTCGAATCAAGTGAGTTCGTCAAACCGGGTAAAGGTCAGGCTTTCGCACGCGTGAAAATGCGTCGTCTGCTGACGGGCAAGCTGATCGAAAAAACATTCAAATCCACTGATTCTGCCGAAGGTGCGGATGTTGTCGATATGAACCTGACTTACCTGTACAACGACGGTGAGTTCTGGCATTTCATGAATAACGAAACGTTCGAACAATTGGCTGCGGATGAAAAAGCAGTTGGCGATAACGCCAAATGGCTGCTTGATCAGGCCGAATGCATCGTGACGCTGTGGAACGGTCAGCCGATTTCCGTGACGCCGCCGAATTTTGTTGAACTGGAAATTACTGATACCGATCCCGGTCTGAAAGGTGATACTGCCGGTACTGGCGGTAAACCTGCGACGCTGAACACTGGCGCGGTAGTAAAAGTGCCGTTGTTTGTGCAAATTGGCGAAGTGATTAAAGTGGATACCCGTTCTGGCGAGTATGTATCTCGCGTTAAATAATTTAATTCTTTTTAAAACCGCCGCAATTATTCTGCCCACGAAAGTCGGACCGTTTAACGCAGGCGGTTTTTTCTTATTTGGACAGACCGGTTTGCATTAAGCATAAAAAATGCCACAGATATGGCCAATATTGACTACGCTTAAAGAGACGTTTTTTCTTATCACTAAGAAGGAATTACCTATGTTGAAGAAAAGTCTTGCCGTTATTCTTTCTGTGCTGATTCTATCTGCCGTAGCTGGGTGTAACACGACTCGCGGTGTCGGGCAGGATGTTGAGGCCGGTGGGGAAGCAATACAGCGTAGTACGCAGTAAGCAGGAAAAGGTTTTCCCATGAGGGAAGCGCCGTAATGGCTTTCCTCTGGTTGGCGATTTTAAAAGGCATATTCTGAATGGACTGTATTATAAACAGGTTATTTATAATTCTTCTTTGATTGATATTCCGTTTTTCTCATCCCGGTCTGATTATTAATTTCTGAGCTTTTTAACCCTTCACTTAATTATGTTTTCCAGTCTAGCCGACTTAGCAGTCATATAAATTAATCAATTAACCGGGAAACTATCAAGCGTTCAGCGGCCTTTGCTTGTTTGGATAAAAAACGGCCTGCGTAGAGGCAGGCCGTTAACGACGGGTAACGTCATTACAGCGTGACAACGCCAATGATCGTCACGATGCTCAAAATTGCCGCCAGACCGTAGAATACCCATTTCCCGGCAGGGATATGAATTTTCAAATCGTGCATGGCATGGTGAAGACGGTGCAAGCCACACCAGATTGGCAAGGTAATCATCAGCAACAGGAAAACACGGCCGATAAAGCTTTGGCTGAATGTGGCGATGCGCTCATAAGTCAGCGCGTTCGGGAACAGGCCTAGCGGCAACAGTACACCAACCAGCAGGATAATGACGGGAGCGAAAAATGCGCTCCACATACCACCGGCGCCGAACAAACCCCAGAAAGGGGGTTCGTCGGAACGTTTTGGCGTTTGATTAATCATGTTATTCCTCCTGATCAGAATAGTAAGGCGATAGCCAGTACCGCTAGCGTTACTACAATGGTGACAGCCCAGAGCCCCTTAATGATTGGCTCCGGCCCCATTTTCTCGTCATTTATCACGATGATGGATGCTTTCGGCGCCAGCTCAAACCAGGTTTTGGTATGCAGCACGGCAGCCAGCAACGCAATGATGTTGACAAGCAACACCAATGGGTTTTGCAGGAATTCAACAAAGCGCGCCCAGCTTTCCGGGCCATTTTTGAGTGAGAATACGCCATACAATAATATGATGCTGAACCAGACGGCAGGTAAGGCCGTCCCTTCGCGCAACATATAAAAGCGATAGAATCCCAGTTTCTTCCACCAGGTTGGCGACATGTCACGGACATACGCTTTACGTTTGGATGTCATTATTGCCCCTCCCTTATTGTGGTTTCAGCATGGCAATCATAAAGTCTTTAGCACTTTCAACCTTGCCTTGTTGGATTGCAGCGGCCGGATCGACATGCTTAGGACAAACCTCCGAGCAGTAACCCACAAAGGTACAACTCCATACCCCGTTATTACCGTTCAACTGCGCCATACGCTCTTTTTTACCGTTATCGCGGTTGTCCAGATTGTATCGGTGAGCCAGTGTGATCGCCGCCGGGCCAATGAATTCAGGATTCAGGCCAAACTGCGGACACGCGGCATAGCAAAGACCACAGTTGATACAGCCAGAGAACTGGTGGTATTTGGCCATCTGTGCCGGGGTTTGTTTGTTCGCGCCATCAGCCGGTTTACGATCGTTACCGATGATATAGGGCTTAATCGCTTCGAGACTTTCAATAAAGTGGGTCATGTCGACCACAAGATCGCGCTCAATGGGAAAGTTACCCAACGCTTCAACCTTTAGCCCGTCCTGATAATCACGCAGGAAGGTCTTGCAGGCCAGTTTGGGCACGTTGTTCACCATCATGCCGCATGAACCGCAGATTGCCATACGGCAGGACCAGCGGTAGGAGAGATCCGCCGCCAGGTTATCTTTGATATAACCCAGCGCGTCCAGCAAGGAGGTCTGCTTGTTGAACGGGACGTCAAACGTCTCGAAATGCGGCTCGCTGTCCTGTTCCGGGTTGTAGCGCATGACCTCCATTTTCAGGGTTTGCATCTCAGCCATTCGCCTGCTCCTTCTTGCTTTTATCCTGAGCATCGCCTTCGGCACCGTAAACGCGTTTGGCCGGCGGCAATTTGGTGATTTTCACATCGGAGTAATCCAGCCGGGGCGCCCCTTCGGGGTTATAAAAAGCCAGCGTGTGCTTCAGGAAATTAACATCATCACGCTCAGTGCAGCCTTCATCCAGACGTTGGTGGGCGCCTCGGGATTCTTTACGGTTAATGGCGGAGTGCGCCATACATTCCGCGACATCCAGACTGTGTCCCAACTCGATGGTATAAAGCAGGTCAGTATTGAATACGCTGGAATGGTCGGTAATTTTCACCCGCTTGAAGCGTTCTTTGAGTTCGGTCAGCTTGTCGACGGTTTTTTGCATTAGATCCGTTGTACGATAAATACCGCAGCCTTCTTCCATGGATAAGCCCATCTCATCACGGATTTTCGCCCAGCTTTCGGTGCCTTCCTGTTTCATCAGATCGTTCAGGCGTTGTTCCACATCGCGAGTTTGGGCATCGAGTGCGCGAGCGTTGGCTGGCGCGGCGGACTGCGAGCGTTGTACCGCGTGTTCGCCCGCCACGCGCCCAAATACCACCAGTTCCGCCAGCGAGTTGGAACCGAGGCGGTTGGCGCCGTGCAAACCGACAGAAGAACATTCGCCGACGGCAAACAGACCTTTGATGCGGGTTTCGCAGTTTTGATCGGTTTCGATCCCTCCCATGGTGTAGTGTGCGGTAGGTCGAATCGGAATCGGTTCTTTAACCGGGTCAACGCCAACATAGGCTTTCGCCAGTTCGCAGATGAACGGCAGGCGCTCTTTGAGTTTCTTCTCGCCGAGGTGACGCAAGTCAAGGTAGACCACGTCGCCTAGCGGAGTGGAAATGGTGCGTCCTGCCCGCCACTCATGCCAGAAAGCCTGAGAAACCTTGTCACGCGGACCCAGTTCCATGTATTTGTTTTTCGGCTCGCCCAGCGGTGTTTCAGGGCCCATACCGTAGTCTTGCAGATAACGGTAGCCGTCTTTGTTGACCATAATGCCGCCTTCACCACGACAGCCTTCCGTCATCAGAATACCGGAACCCGGCAGGCCGGTCGGGTGATACTGCACGAATTCCATGTCGCGCAAGGGTACGCCGTGGCGGAATGCCATGCCCATACCGTCACCGGTGACGATACCGCCATTGGTATTGTAGCGATACACCCGTCCTGCGCCGCCAGTGGCGAGAACCACGGCGTTTGCGCGGATCTGGATTAACGCGCCTTCCATCATATTGATGGCGACGACACCGCGTGCATGGCCGTCATCAACCAGCACGTCCAGAACAAAATGCTCATCGAAACGCTGAATTTGTGGGTATTTGAGGGAGGTTTGGAACAGCGTATGCAGCATATGGAAGCCGGTTTTATCGGCGGCAAACCAGGTTCGTTCTATTTTCATTCCGCCAAATCGACGAACGTTGACAGAACCATCTGGTTTACGGCTCCACGGGCAGCCCCATTGTTCCAGTTGGATCATTTCTTCGGGGCAGTGCTTGACGAAGTGTTCGACAACGTCTTGTTCACACAGCCAGTCGCCACCAGAAACGGTGTCGTTGAAATGATAATCAAAGCTATCGTGATCCTGAGTGACTGCTGCTGATCCGCCTTCTGCCGCCACGGTGTGGCTACGCATAGGGTAGACTTTCGAGATCAGCGCAATTTTCAGTTGGGGATTCGCTTCGGCGGCGGCAATCGCCGCGCGTAAGCCTGCACCCCCGGCCCCGATAATGGCCAAGTCGGCATTAAAGGTTTGCACTGCATTCCTCCAGTTACTTAAGTTAATTAAGTTAAAATAAAAAATAATATCTATTCATTTCTATCTTTTTATATCCGCATATATCTGCGAACGTTTTGTGCTTGTCACTGAATAAAAAATTGATTCGCAGGTATATGGGAATAGACATAACGCTATTTTTTGTATGGGATTGAGTATAACGAATTAGAGGTGGGTGAAATTTGATGTGATCCCGCATTTTGCAGTTTTTTCAGAGAGTATTGTAATAAGAGATAAAAACGTGATCGAAAGGCTCATTTTTATTAAAAGTGTGCTTTTATTTCTTTAATAACGCCTTTGCAGGCTTTATAGGAAAATGTTTCACTGGATATACCCGTCTCCTCTTTTTTCGCGTTGCAGGTGTGAGGGCTACCTCTGCTCGCCGCCGCGCCGATTTATTTTAAAATTTCCCTTAAAAAATTTTTGTTTGTCTGTGCAGGGACGAGTAGACTGCTCCACTTGTTTGACTTTGGAGTAACAACCATGAGCGAGACGGCAAGTTGGCAACCTAGTGCTTCTGTCGCTAATTTGTTGAAGCGAGCGTCGATAGTCGCAGTTATCCGGCGTTTCTTCACCGATCGTGGGGTACTGGAGGTTGAAACGCCGGCGATGAGCCAGGCGACGATAACGGATGCTTATTTATGCCCGTTTCAAACCCGCTTCATAGGGCCAGGTGCTGCTAACGGGATGACATTGTATTTGATGACCAGCCCTGAATATCACATGAAACGCCTGCTGGCCGCGGGCAGCGGTCCGATATTCCAGTTATGCCGCAGCTTTCGTAACGAAGAGTCAGGTAGACACCACAATCCAGAATTCACCATGCTGGAATGGTATCGACCGCATTACGATATGTACCGGCTGATGAATGAAGTCGACGATTTACTACAGCAGGTGCTGGATTGCGAAAGCGCGGAAATGCTTTCGTATCAACAGGCTTTCTTGCGCCATCTGGAAATTGATCCGCTGACTGTGGACAAAGCTCAACTGCGTGAAGCGGCGGAAAAGCTGGGGCTGGGCGATATCGCCAGCCGTGAAGACGATCGTGATGCGCTGGTACAAATGCTGTTTACCTTTGGTGTAGAGCCGAATATCGGCCGCGACAAACCGGCGTTTGTTTACCATTTCCCGACAACCCAAGCTTCGCTGGCTGAAATCAGTAGCGAGGATAATCGGGTTGCCGAACGTTTTGAAGTCTATTTCAAAGGCATTGAACTGGCGAACGGTTTCCGCGAACTGACCGACAGCGATGAACAGCGTCAGCGCTTCGAGCAGGATAACCGCAAGCGCGCAGCGCGCGGTTTGCCTCAACTACCGATTGATGAAAACCTGCTGGCCGCGTTGGAGCATGGCATTCCCGAATGCGCAGGCGTGGCGTTGGGCGTCGATCGCCTGATTATGCTGGCGTTAAACGCGGAAAAACTGAGTGACGTGATGGCGTTTTCGGTCGAGCGCGCCTGAACTTTCTGCGCGGAAAAGCGGGAGTGGTCTTGCTGTTCCCGCCTTAATCCTTCCTTCATATTATAAACTGCCTGTCGTTCGGTTACTGGATGTCAGGGTGTTCCCTTTACGCGATAGGTTATCCATGCGTACCTGGAATGGCGGGAAGGGCAACGCCATGTTGTGTTTACGGTAATTTTCCAGAATCAACTGGTGCAGTTCATGGCGTAATGGCATGCGGTGAATCATTTCCGCGGCAAAAATACGCAGCTCAAAAATTTGAATACCTTGCTGCAAATCGACCAGAAAGACTTCCGGCGGTGGATTTTCCAATATCAGCGAGCAGCGCCTGACTGCATCCATCAGTAAATCGGTGACCTCTTTGCTGTTCGCTTCGGCAGGGGCCGGAACCGTCAACACCACGCGCGTTACGGAATCCGACAGTGACCAGTTGATAAATTGCTCGGTAATAAAGGCTTTGTTCGGCACGATAATCTCTTTGCGGTCCCAATCGGAAATAGTGGTCGCGCGCGTATTGATGCGCATGACGCTTCCGGTGAGGTCGCGGATCGTGACGGTATCGCCGATACGTATCGGTTTTTCAAACAGGATAATCAGGCCGGAAATGAAGTTGGCGAAGATTTCCTGCAAACCAAACCCTAATCCCACACCCAGCGCCGCAACCAGCCATTGCAGTTTGGACCACTCAATCCCGATAAGTGAGAAACCCATCAGGCAACCAATCAACATCAGAACATATTTGCTGATGGTGGTGATGGCGTAACCGCTGCCCGGCGATAAATTCAAATGCTGCAACAGCGCCAGTTCCAGTAACGCCGGCAGGTTACGCACCAACTGGGCGGTAATCACAAAAATCAGCACGGCAATTAAGACGGAGCCCAGCGTAATCGGCTGAACGCTTTCCACGCCTTTTACCGTGCTGCTGACATCCCACAGACTGATATTTTCCAGGAACGCAAACGCGGAATGAATTTCAGACCACAACACGATAACGGAAACCAGTGCGATAAGGGTCAGAATGGAGCGAACCAGTTGCAGGGATTTGGCGCTGATCGTATCCAGATCCACCACGGGTTCTTCGATCGCTTCTGAATTGCCTTCGTGCGTTGAACCCGGCAGCGTTTCCTCTTCGCCACGGGCCCGCTGCGCCAAAATTTCCGAACGACGCTGCTTGGCACGGTCAAAGGCGATGCGCCGCCGTTGAATGAGCATCCACCGGCGGATGATGTGGTAAATAACCAACAGGAAAAACCAGATCGACACTGACTTTTCCAGACGTACCAACAGCGCCTGCGCCGTTGCCAGATAGCCGATGCAGGATGCTAATGCGGCAGCCAGAGGAACGCATATCAGCAGGTTCCACATGGCGCGATTGAGCGAATTTTCTCCTGACCCCTCTTTGTCCAGATAAAGTGGGATACCGGCACGTTTAAGACTGTTGGTCACCAGACTCAGCGCCATACAGAGCAGGATAAAACATAAACGTCCCAGCGTACTGGAAAACTCGCGATCGTTCAGCTTATCGAAAGTAATCAGCGCCATAATTAACGGCACAATAAACGCGATGGAAAGGCGGTAATAGCGCATTGCCCTGGCCACTCGATCAGGCGACCAGCGAAAGTGAACAATAAACAGCCCCTGAGGATGTGCGAATGACGCGCTGATCATCACCAGCCACATTAAAGGAACGGTGGCGGTAACGCTGTCGCCAATCGCCACCGCGACCGGGTAAGGCCAGGCATTTTGCAAACCATAGCCCAGCGCGGCCCAGAGCACCGGCAGGGGCAGCGCCGTCAGGATTGACCAGAAAACGGTACGCAGCGTCAACATGAAGTGGTCGAGCGTGACTTTACCCACCCGACTGCTGGCGCGTTCCAGAAATGCCAGGTAGTGGCGACGGGAACTGATACTGAATCCCACCAGTAACAGGGCACCCAGCAGCGGGATGACGGTTTCACGGCTGGTCACCATCATGATCATGGCGTTGCTGAGTTGGGTAAAGGTATCCAAAGACAGCAGGCGCGTCAGATCACGTGCCAGAGCCAGCGGATATGAGAAGGTGATCGGGTCAACGTCGGCCACCCAGAAAAGGTAGCGGTGGGCGGCTTCCTGCGTCTCTTTTAACGCGTCTTCCAACTGGTTATTGGCCACTTTGAGTTTGGTTAATTCCAAAATCTGGGTGTCGCAGCCGGAAATCAGCGAGGTCAGCAAATCGCGCTGGGTCCGCAACTGATCGGCCAGAATGCGTTGCTGCGCCGTGCTTAGTGGCGTGCCGTCATCCTGTTTGGCCTTCTCAACATCATGCGGCTTATTGATCAAATCTTCAAAATGCAGACGCTGCACCCGTAGCTGCGCCATATCGCTGTCCAGTAGCTGCGGCTTAGGCATTTCCGGTAGCCGTGAGAGCTGCGCACGTAAGGTTTCGCCCAAGACGGGCGAGACGCCAAGCCATTGCGCCTGTTCGCGGATAGTGCTTAGCGCCTGGCGGACCTGAAGCGTGTGCGTGGTGGCCTGACGCTGTTGAGAGGCGATCAGATCCATGCGTTGCGCTTGTTGATTCAGCGCAACCGAAAGTTCACGGTTAATCTTTAACTGGGCGCTGATCACGCCGGGCAAATCGCCGCCCTGTTCCGCCAGCAGTTCGGTTCGCTCCAGCACTTGTTCGGCTTCTTTTTGACGCTGGCTATTGATGCTGCTGCGTAACGCCTGTAGCTGAATATCCAGTCGGTCATGCCGTTTTTTATACAGTTCGGCGCGTAGTCGGGAGAGTTCCTGGCGATTGCTGGCTGATAGCTGCGCCAGTTCCAATTCGTCCACACGGCTTTTCCACATGCCGGCTTCGGCTTGTAACGCCGCCAACTGCGCCTGTGCCAGCGGGGTAGTTGGCGAACCGAGAGACTGGATACGGCGTTCCATGTCGTTCAGTGAACGACTGGCCTCGGTTTGCTGCTGGGGAAGCTGTCCGAGTGAATCACTGATTTCGCGTAACCGATCCTGTTCCTGCTGCAACTGGCGGCCTTGTTCCAGTAGCTGGCTGCTGATTTGCAGGATCTGCTGTTCAAGATCGTTAGTTGAAACGCTATCCGCGGTTGCGGTGGATGACAGTTTCTCTTCTTCCGCAGCCAACTGGCGGCGTAGTTCCTGAACCAGCTTGGGGAAATCATCAATAATACGTTGATACTGCGTCGCGCGTTCGCGCGACTCTTTGGCTTCCTGTGTCGTATTCAGCGCAGATTGCAGCTCTTCAACAATCTGCGTCTGATCGGCTGCGCCTTTATTGGACTCTGCCTGTTGCAGTTGCTGACGTAACTGCGTCTCGCTAGGGGCGGAGGCTGCCGACGCGATGGTTGATAATAAACAACTCAACAGAAAAGCCAGAATCAGACGCACGTTTAGTTTACCTTTCGCTCACAACTAGGGGGGGAATTGACGGCGTTCAGCCCGGATTATCTGATGCGTCAGTCTCAACATGCACATCGTCAGACTGCACCGGATCGACGATTTCGTCCTGCGATTCAGACACCCTCTCGGCAAAGAGTTCGCCCATGCGGGTAACGCTGAGACTATTGAGATGAGCCGCGAACTGTATCTGATTAGGGGAAAACAGGTTAATCACGGTCGAGCCCAGTTTAAAGCGGCCCATCTCCTGACCTTTTTCCAGAACAACCGCGCCTTCGCCTGCCTGCGGATATGTCCAGCGTTGAATAATGCCTTCCCGTGGTGGCGTAACGGTGCCCGCCCAAACGGTTTCGATGCTGCCGACGATGGTGGCGCCGACCAGAATCTGTGCCAGTGGGCCAAACTCGGTATCAAACAGACAGATCACGCGCTCGTTGCGGGCAAACAGATTCGGCACGTTGTCCGCGGTCAGCGGATTGACGGAGAACAGATCGCCCGGCACGTAAATCATTTCCCGCAGAACGCCGTCGCACGGCATATGGACGCGGTGATAGTCGCGCGGCGATAAATAGGTCGTGGCGAACAGGCCGTCACGGAACAGTTCCGCCATGACATAGTTACCGGCAAGCAGCGCTTCCAGTGAATAAAGATGGTTTTTGGCCTGAATCAGTTGGCCATCCGTGATGGAGCCCAACTGAGATAAAACGCCATCCGCAGGTTGAACCAGCCGGTGGGCATGCGGATCGACAGGACGTACTTCAGGTTTCAGCGGACGAACAAAAAACTCGTTGAACGTACGATAGGCGGCGGTATCCGGCTGCCGCGCCTCCTGCATATTGACCTTGTACTGACGGACGAACAGATCGATAACCAGCTTGGTGAGTTTACCCGCCGGTTTATTCGCTCCCCAGCCAGCCAAACGCGTCAGCCAGATTTTGGGAAGCCAATACTGTAGTTTGATTTTGATATTATCCAGCACAGTGAGCCTCTTGGGTTAATGGTGCGCCATGATGTAAAAGGGGCGCATTGTAGCGGTGGATACAATAAATGTCAGTTATCCGTATCGGAAAAGGTTTTACGCGTTTTTACCTGCGCCATGCTTTCCAAGATACGGTGATAGTTATCGAAACGCTCGGCGGCGATGTCGCCACGGTCGAGAGCGGCGCGAATGGCGCAGCCCGGATCGTTGTCATGCTTGCAGTCACGGAATTTACACGAACCGATGTATTGCCGGAATTCGATAAAACCACGGGTGATCTGATCGGGGGCCAGGTGCCACAGACCAAACTCGCGTACGCCCGGCGAGTCAATCACATCTCCGCCGTGGGGGAAGTGATAAAGACGGGCAGCGGTCGTGGTATGTTGCCCCAGTCCTGAGTTATTGGAAACCTTGTTAACCAGAATGCGTTCTTCACCGAGGGCGAGCAGGGCGTTGAGCAAGCTGGATTTGCCTACCCCGGATTGTCCGGCGAAGATACTGATACGGCCGGTTAACGCCTGCTCCAGTTCCGCCATCCCTTCCTGAGTGTGGCTTGATGCCATCAGTACGCGATAGTTAAGCGCCCGGTAGATATCCATCAGTTCATTGACGAACCGGCAGGCATCTTCATCCAGTAAATCGACTTTGTTCAGAACGATCAGCGGTTCGACGTCCAGTGTTTCGCAGGCCACCAGATACCGATCGATAATATTGAGCGAGAGCTCAGGTAAAATGGCGGAAACGATCACGATCTGATCGATGTTGGCCGCGATCGGCTTGACGCCATCGTAGTAGTCAGGACGCGTCAGGACGGAGTGACGCGGATGAACGGCTTCAACAATCCCGCTGATCCCGGCAAGCGCTTCATTACCGGCCCGCCACACGACGCGATCGCCCGTGACCAGTGATTTAAGGGTGCGGCGGATATTACAGCGATGTACGACGCCGTTTGCGGCTTCCACATCGGCATGCATACCGAATCGGCTGATGATAACGCCTTCCTGGGTGTCGCCCAGTTGACTATCTTCCCATTCGATTTTACTTTCAGAATGTTTAAGGCGGCGCTGATGATTCGCACTTACCCGTCGTTCCTGACCTTTCGACAGTTTCTTTTTGCTCACTGAGCCTCACTTAATACGCTATTGATCGTCATGGTGCGATGAATGCCATAAGACAGGGTTATCGCCCATAATGATTGAAGCGATTATAATACACCCTATTTGATTTTAATTAACTGATGCCGCCAGATAGCGTCCGGTACTGGCGTTACAATCGACGATGGCGGTTGACAATACACGGCAAAAATGGGAATACCAACGATGGTAGATGAAAATAACCTGATCTGGATCGATCTTGAGATGACGGGATTGAACCCTGAACAGGATCGTATCATTGAGATTGCGACATTGGTGACAGACGCCAATCTGAATGTGTTGGCGGAAGGGCCGGTTCTAGCCGTTCATCAGTCGGATAGCCAGCTCGCGCTGATGGATGACTGGAATGTGCGCACGCACGGGGCTAGCGGTCTGATCGACCGAGTGAAAGCCAGCCCGGTTGACGAGCGTGAGGCTGAACGGGTCACGTTGGCTTTTTTACAACAGTGGGTGCCCGCGGGTAAATCACCGATTTGCGGTAACAGTATTGGTCAGGATCGCCGTTTTCTGTTCCGCTATATGCCGGAGCTGGAAGCCTATTTCCACTATCGTTATCTGGATGTCAGTACGCTTAAGGAGCTGGCACGCCGCTGGAAACCGGAGATTCTGGCCGGGTTTAAAAAGCAGGGCACGCATCAGGCGATGGATGATATTCGCGAATCGCTGGCGGAACTGGCTTATTACCGCGAGCATTTTATTCAGCTTTAAGCTGATTCAGGCGTTCATGGACAGCTTGACCGTCAGAGATGTCGACCTGACGGTCTTCAGTGCGGGTAATGCGTGTTTTCACACCGCTTTGCTCTTTTTATCGGCAAACAAACATTTTTTCATTTTTCAGGGCTTGCGGTTGAAAGGATTTCTCGTATAATTCGCACCCCGTACCGATACAGAATTTTGTTTCCGGTGCGGCGGTATCCCGAGCGGGAATAGCTCAGTTGGTAGAGCACGACCTTGCCAAGGTCGGGGTCGCGAGTTCGAGTCTCGTTTCCCGCTCCAATTCAGTCATGCGGCCCTGTGCGGTGTGGCAAATAAAAGCAGTAACCCTGTGACGCGGGAATAGCTCAGTTGGTAGAGCGCAACCTTGCCAAGGTTGAGGTCGCGAGTTCGAGCCTCGTTTCCCGCTCCAGTTTCTTTTCTATAGATATTCACTGATGTCTGTAGCTCTCTGATTCAACAGGGTAATCGCTCTGTTGAGCATCAAGCGAAATCCACTGAAAACCACCCAAAGCCAGCCTTTTTAAGACCAGAATTGAGGCCAAACAAACAGGGCGGCAACACGTTGCGGATTGTTGCTGGGATCAAATAAAGGCAATGACAAGCATAGAGCCTGAGTCTCAACCTGGGCGCGCTTGTCATGGCACTTTCCGATCTGATTATCCGGCAGGCTAAAGCCATCACCCCTGCACCGTTCGCAAACAGAAGCGGCAGGCGGAGCGTCTGCCGCCGGACTCCGCTTCAAAGCCGGCTATTCTCTTCGGCCATTTCCTGCCTTTTTGTATTGCTACTTTAGCGTCAGAAAAAACCTTGCTAGCGTCCAACCGTGAGCAGCATAACTGTAACCTTTCATACCCCAGATCCCAACTGGTGGTCTGCGTGCCTGACGATCGGGGTTTCATTGCATTGGTGTCAGCGAGTTATGGCTGGGGACGCTGGCGGGTCGTTCGAAGGTTTCAGCGCATCATTACGATTTTGCCGGGCGCGTATCAATAGCGATGCCTCTCTGAATGTTTCATCGAACGATCAAAAAAAATTCATGCAATAACTGATGCTAATAAAGATTTTCAATTAATAATAAAATGTAACAATTTTCCTATCACTAAACGATAAGGAAGGTGTCTATGTTCATGGCCGCATGGCCGCATGGCCGCATGGCAGGATGCTCCGCCGGTGTGCAGATCTTTCCGTCAGGAGGTTTTGCGCTTGTATCTCCCCAAGGGTCGGTTAAGTGCCTGGGTCCTGATCCCGGAACAGATGCGATCCGACCTGCCGCCGTTGGTGGCGTTGCATGGGATATCTCGCGATGCCCGGGCGATCCGTGAGGCGTTCGCCGTCCATGCCCTGACGTCGGGGCGAGTGCTGGTCGCGCCGCGTTTTTCGCAAACCGACTGGCCGGGCTTTCAACGCATCGGCGCGCGCCGTCCCGATCACGCGTTGTTGGCGCTGTTTATGGAACTTCAAAGCATCGGCATCAATACTACGCGGGTAGAGCTGTTCGGTTTCTCGGGGGGCGCGCAACTCCCGCACCGCTTCGCCATGCTCTACCCGCAACGCATCGCTCGACTGCATGTCGCCGCCGCAGGTTGGTATTGCCTGCCCGATACCAGCATTGCCTTCCCCGCTGGCCTGGGGGATGGGGGCGGCAAGCCGGGGCCGGACCGGACCGATATAGCCGCGATCTGCCGGGTGCAGCTTCCCGAATACCTTCGCTTACCGTTGCGGCTCTACGTCGGCGCTGAGGACACCGAGCGTGATCCGGCACTGCGTGCCGATCCGTTGCTCGATGCAATACAAGGTTGTGACCGGGTGGCCCGAGCTCGAACCTATGCCGCGGCCTTTGCCTCCGCTGCGCGGGCGCATGGGATCATTCCCGACGTCACATTCTCGGTCCTGCCGGACAGCGGCCACAACTTTGCCCTCTGCGCACGCAGGGGAGGTCTTGCCGCCCGGGTGCTTGCCTGACCCCCGTTACAAGAAAACCAATATGACCTTTTCCATTTCGACTATCGCCCAGGCTAAATGGGCTTTTTCCACCCGGCGTATCGACCCCGCGCTCGTCGCCGGGATCAATGCCGACGTCACCGCTGCGACGGCGGGGCAACTTATCCTCGGTCGTGTGGTCTCCATCGGCCAGCACCAGCGTATCCAGCTTGTCGTCGGGCGGCACGCGACGCTTTATCCTGGCGATCTGGTGGTGCTGCCTTGCGGGGCGCGTTATGCGCCTGACCAATTCGAGGGGGTGGGCGATCTTGCCGCCGGGAACGGATACGGAAACATTGGCGCGGGTGCTTTCCGGCGCCGAGCCGGTGGAGAAGGGCCGGGTTCTGCTTCAGGGGGTCGATATTACCGGGGTTTCTCCGGGCACGCTGCGCCGGGGAGTGTCGGTACTGACTGCCTCGCCGGTGGTACTGCGCGGCAGTCTGCGCCGGGTGCTGACGCTCGGGCTAAGCATTCGGCCCCAAGATGAGGCGATCTTGAGGCAATTGAAAATCAAGGGACTCGACGGGGTTCTAGCGAGTTTCGGCGGGCTTGACCGTCAGATCGCCGAGGACGCTCAGGATGTGGCGCCGACGGGCCGCTTCGCGCTGAGCACGCTGCGCGCTGCGCTAAAATGTCCCGCGTTGATACTCGTGACCGAGCGGGTCGAGGACCCCGACATCGCCGCATGGCTCGACCGCCAGAAGGCCACCCGCCTGTTTTACGAACCGAAAGTGCAGGCGGGGGCAAAGCAATAAAGGCGCCTTCCGTATCAACGTTAATCGCCCAAATCATCAGGATAGTGCTTTATCCGTTCACGTAACGGTGCTCCGCAATGGAACAATAAATCCCTGATACACCAAAAGCGACTTCAAATTGCCCGGCTATGAGCGCGTGGCCGTTTCCCCGCCACCGGCTGACGGTGCCGGTTGGTTATCTACGGTCCCGTTCGATGCCGGTTTGTCGGCCGTTACAGCGGCGGCAATCCGACGCATGCCTTGGCTTACACCGCGATCCAGCAGACTCATCGCCTCGGTGGTGGCCTGGGGCGCGACCTGTAACACCCCACGCAATGCGTGGTAAGTGTTCTCCAGCGGGCGAAGACGGCTGTTCTCGCTGGTCGCACGCGGGAGCTGGGTCCGGTGTTGGGCTGCGATGTTGAACGCGGCGTTGGCAAGGCGATCGCCTGGTTCGATTTGCTTTTTGCGCGCTTTTATCTCCGCAGGAACGGCCTGATTGCTGTAGATAGAGGATAGATAGGTGATCGGCGCTGTCATCCCAAGTAAAGCATTTGTGGAACGCTGTCCGGCGCTGAGCGATGCCGAGCTGCTGGCTTCCGGCGTCAGATCGGTCAAGAGCGAACCCTGTACCGCCGATGCCATTTTGCTATAGAAATTGCTGCGCACCCTTTCTTGCGTGAGGTCCAGGCTCTGCTTGAGTTTGTCGCCGATGCTCGTCTGGGAGGTCTTCTGCGGCTCGAAGATTGAGAATTTACGTCCCTGAGGATCGGTATAGGTGGTATGAAGTTGCACCATCGCCTTAATCGCGCCTGCCGCAGCGGAACCGAGAGCGCCGAATAACGAGAGAAAATGCGGCGTTGACAGATTCGTGGCGCTGACATCATCAATGCCCTGACGCATTGCCTGAAGGGCGCTGCGCGGGATAAAGGCCATCGAATCCCCCAGTGCCAGGACGGTATCGCTGCGTAATTGTTTGTTGCTTACCTGCTGACGTTCTTGATCCGCTTTGCTCGTTTCCTCAGCCAGGGTGTGAGAAGATTTTTTCACCACCTCGCCGTACTCGCCTACTGCCGAACGCAGGGGTTTGGGTACGATAGTATCAGCCTTGATGGGTTTAAGCCCTGGGACCCCCAATGCCTGCAAACCGTTTTCCAGAATGGGTTTCGTCAGTCCGCCGACAGCTTCGTGTGCGAACCCGGTGACGCTGCCGGCCATCACTGCCCGCCCCAGATAACCCAGCGCGTCGTTTCGGGTAATCTTGTTGCTGGCGGCGACGTTCATCCAGGAGCGCACTTCCCCCAGGTGCAGGAAGGTCTGAACGCCCTGAACGATAGCCGACCCCATAATGACTTTGCCTTTGTCGGTTGCTTGCAGCGGCTTGGACAGGCGCTCCTGAACATCCTCCAGATTGAGGTGAGCCTGCACGGTAGCGAGATGCTTCACCTTAGAATGCTCCTGATAGTCGGCCTGTACGCCTTGCAGGAACGACAGCGTCTGCTCATGAGTTTTAAGTTCTGTCTGGATCGTCTTAACACGATCATCCGAAGGCGAGGTCTCGGTAAGCTCATGTTCCAGCAGCGTCATATTGGCTTTAACCTTGTTCTGGCTCGTTTCAAACGCGTCGGGGACGCGCTTGATTGCCTCTCGCGCCGTTGACGCCAGCGATGTCTGGCTGCGACGGATGTCCGCGCGATCCGTCTGGTTAAGGTCCGGCTCGCGCAACGCGGTATCGTGCAATAGATGAGCATGTTCCAGGTAGTCGCCCAACTTTCCTGCATATTCAACGAAAACCTTGGCGGTTTCCTTCACGTCCGGGGGCAAATGCGGTTCACTGCGTGCCGCAATCTCATTAAGCCGGTCGGCAATACTGGGATCGGTCAGGCGCGGCGGCGGCGACATTCCTGGCAGAAAAGCCGCCACATCGTCGAAACGCGAACCGGGGTTGGCTTCCAGCAAACCCCCTAACAGGCGGGGAAGCGCGCTATTGAGCTGGGACGTGTCCGGGCTGCCTCGTTCCATCAGATCCAACCGGTAACTATCAAAGAGTTCCTGATGACGCTCCGGCAATTTTAAAGCCTGATGTTGAGGGGCATTGAAGGATGCGGGGCGTTCACGCTGCCCGCTTACCAGAGGAGGATTATTGGATGGGCGGACATTGGCCGTTGATGTCGACGCGACGTCGGACGCCTTTGTCTGAGTGGGATGGTCGCCCAGTGTGAGTGGATGTGGCTGTGTGTTATTAATACGCATGTCTGTGTTCCTCTTAATAGGATTGACCGTGCGAAACGGCGGCTGGCATACGGGAAAAACCTGTGACGGTTGACTCGCGCCACTCGTGAACGAAGGCGGCGCAGGCAGAAAGCGCAGACAACAGTGTAGCCGCAGAGGGGTGCTCAAGGCTGACCGCGGCCATGAGCAGAATGTTCCCGGTTTTGGGATTGCGTGCCAACACCGCGCCATAGGGTGCGTCGAAAAGGTGAAAATTCATATTCAGCAGAGCGATGGATTGTTGTGTCGAATACTCGCTATGCAGCGCCCCCAGATCGGTGTGGATCGCCATGTGACCCGGCTCTGGCTGTGTGACATAAGGTAAGGAAAAATCGACACCATCGATTTCGAAATGGGGGCGTTCGTACAACACGCCGCTGCGGGGAATCTCGGCCAGGTCGCAGATACCATCTATCAGGGCCCGATAGGTTTCCAGACTCATCTTGTATTTTCCTGTCATGGTGGTAAAAAAGCCGTCAGCTTCAGGGTAGGAAGTTGGCGGCGCGAAGTAAGTTAGGGCAAGGTTTATTGAAACCTCAGTTCAGGCTCATAGGCGAAACCCGAAAGGGGGAACGTTTATCTTTCGTTCAATTCTGAGTTGCTATGGAAGAAAAGTGAGTTCCATTACGAATAAGTATTATTTATGACAGAATCTTCTATGCGGCGGCGCATCGGGAAAGGTGTAACGAGAGTTTACGCTAGCCGAGGTATGGTCGGTGACGCATGCCCGCACTGGCGCGGTTTGCGCCAGTGCGGTTTATTGATTCCCTGTCTGCGACAGGTCATATCGAATAGATTACCTTATGCTTCAAAGGTGGAGAGTTCTTCGCAGACCGTACTCAGCGCTTTGATGAAGTACTCGGCTTCGTCCAGCGATAGAACCAGCGGCGGCTGGATTCGCATCACTCGGTTATTGTTCGCCGTCACAAAGGTCAGAATGTTGTGTTCCTGAGAGAGCTTGGTCATGATGCGCAGCACAAACATGTCCGACATCGTGGATTCCAGCTCTTTCATGGCGGCTTCCAGATGTACTCGCGCTTTCATGGGCATCATTCGATAGGTTGCGGCGGCTTTGGCAGGCAGTCTGCTGGTCATTTCCCGTAAGAAGGCGTCCATACCGCCCGATACATCGTTCTGGAATTCAATGGCAAGCATTAATCCTCGCCCGCGGACTTCTTTGATGAAGTAGTGCTTGCGGGCTAAATCTTCCAACCCCTGCCGCAAATGCGCCCCGACCAGAAGAGCATTGCCGGCCAGATCTTCCTGTTCAATCACATCCAGTGAGGCCAGCGCCGCTGCCGCCGCAAAATTTCCTCCGCCAAACGTTGAGGTGTGCAAGGCAAAACGATCGATATTACCGTAGGCGCGTTGCCAGACTTCTTTCGAAGAAAGGGTGGCGCCAATGGGCACCAGTCCGCCGGAAAGGGATTTGGACAGCACCATGATGTCGGGAGAAACGCCTTCCCACTGGCAGGCGAACATCTTTCCGGTACGGCCAAGTCCTGTCTGGATTTCGTCAAGGATCCACAGGCATTGATGTTCGGAGCACAACGCCCTTACTGCGGAGAGGTAACCCTCCGGCGGCAGGGTGACGCCGCCTTCTCCCTGAATGGGTTCCATAATGAAAGCCATAACATCTCCTTTTTGCAACCGGGCTTGCAAGGCGGCGATGTCGCCGAACGGAATTTCCTCGCAGTGGGGCAGCAGCGGTTCAAATATCTGGCGGTGCTTCTCGCGGCCTGTTACCGACAACGCCCCCAGCGTTTTGCCGTGATAACCGTTAGCGCAATACAGCAGCGTGGGTTTATCGCTGGCGGCCATCGCCAGTTTCAATGCCGCTTCCACGGCTTCGGTTCCCGAGTTACTCAGAAACACGCGTTCCAATCCGTCCGGCGTCAGTGTGGACAGACGCCTGGCCAGAAGACTGGCATGCAGCGGTGCGGACAGATATTGCACAAAGGTGGGATGCTGCTGCGCGAGGTAGTGTTGTAGTTTGGCGGTCACGCCCAAATGATTATGGCCGGTATTGAGGCAACCGTATCCCGCTAAAAAATCCAGATAGCGGCGGCCATCCAGATCGGTGAGCCAGCATCCCTGCCCGTGGTTGAACACCCGTTCGATATGATTGAACGCATAGAATTCCTGCAAGACGGGGTTGATGTGTTCGCCAAAACAGCGCAGCACTTCCGCGCGGAGGTGTTGAGCGTCGTCTCCTATATCGAAGACGGCCGCTGGCTGTTTGCCGCCGTGGAATCGCCGTAATTTATGGAATTTCGCTTCGCTTACCGTTTCGCCATGACTTGTCAGGGGGCGGGGGGTAAAGCCGTGACGCCCGGCGATACGGCCAATTTCCAGCACCCGTTCAACGGGCAATTCACGGCCGATCGAAAAAGGCTCCGCCCGGCCCTCCAACGCGAGGATGATGGTTTCGGCGAGGCAACCGTTGAGGTTGCGCTTTGGGTCAAGCCCTAGCGCCAAAGCGCCGAAACTTACGGCGTCGGAGGCGGATACCAGTCCGCCGTCGATCACCAAAATGTCGTCACGCTTTTCCCAGCCTGGCTGCATGTCTTTCGGCAGCGCCGCGTCGACGATCACGCTGCCCGGCGCCAGCCGCAGTGGATCAATCACGCCGCCGCTGGACGTTGCGGCCACGAACAGTTTGGTTTCGTCATAGCAATCGTCCACGTTGTCGTAGAGCGTGACTTGTCCGTGCAACTGCGCCGGCAGGTAATCCAGCAGAAGGGCCGATTGCTGTTTTTTATCCCGATGCACCAGGCGCAACCTGCATCCTAATGGGATCAGTAACCGGGCGACAGCAAGGGCGATCGAACCGGGATATCCCAGTATGGCGACGTCTGACTGCGCTGGCGGGATATTAAGGGCGGACAGAACATCCAGCAGGTTCATATAGGCGGCATACGCTGTCAGCGAGTTGCCGGTGGTTACCGGAACCTGCGTACGTTCGAGTGTCTGTAGGCCGCGGTTGCCAACGATGGACGTAAAGCCGCCCAGCCCGACCAGTTCTGCGCCCTCGTTTTTGAGCGCATTGACGCCTTCGACCACGCGCTCGGCGATACGCTTTGGCTGGCTCAACATCTGTTCTGCCGTTAATGGCATGTATTGTAAAATGCCATCGCATTGCGCGCCGCAGGCGCTGACTATGCGGCCGAATTCAACGAAGGGAACCAGATTGCGCTGACGCCAAAGCGCAGGGTCGTAGCCGTTGGCCTGTTCCTCAAGCATACGGCCAGTCATATCAATCAGTTTGACCTGATGCAGCAGTTCCCTGGAAGTGGGATGGGCGATAAAACCGAATTTCATAGTGTTCCCTCGTTAGAAATAGGCAGACGGCTCCAAAAGTCCTCTGAGATTAGGCCCAAGCCGTCACCTTCAGAATTGTGTCCAAGCCAGACATCAAAGAAGTTGATGCGGTCAGGCGCGATTAACGCTTCGCGCCACTGTGCAGGGCAAAATTGCCGGAGTAGGCGGCGATGGACGCTGACGCCATTAATAACGCTGTCGCTAGGCTTGGTTTCCCACCCGGCCATCGGCACATCGACTTGCTTATAGCCGTTCGGCGTACAACGCTTGTCCAGATAGCTCTGGATCATGGAGAGCCCGCCATTGGTCAGGTACAAGACCGTGATGTTGCCGCCGCGGTCCACTACCCCTTTGGCCGACGACAAGATCAAACGCTGTTCTATGTCCGGCACGAGCGCACGAGCGCCATCGCCAATGAAAGCCAGCACGTTGCGTTCATTGTTAAGCGCAATGTAAGGCAGCGACATCAGGCCATCCCCCATCAAGGCGCGGCCATACCAACCGGAGAAGCCGGGATCGGTGCGCGCGACATTACGGATGGCCGATAGGCTGCAACGGCCCACATCGTAGACCCCGGTATAGCGATAACCCTGCCGTTGAATCAGGTCGGTTAGCAGCAGATTTAACTGGTGGAAGAAGTAATTGGGCGTCATCGGCATCGTTTCGATGAGATCGCTTGGCAATGCCGTCGGTATATTCCGCAATCGTTCAATGAATGTCCGGCGTTGAGACAGTACCGCGTCGTCGACCGCCAGACGCGGCTCGACATAGTCAAGAAAATCTGTCAGCCGCATATCCAGCGCCAGATGCGTAAAGGGAGACAGATGCGCGGCATTACAGTTGACCTGGGCAACGTTGAAGTTGCGCTTGAGCTTAATCGCCGAATAAGGCGTGGCTGACTGCTCAATCCTGCTTTTGAGGAAGAACAGCCAGGGCTTGCTTTCCCCTTGCTGAGGCGGGGTTTCCAGAAACTCGTAGATCGCGCGGTTAAAACCGTACAGAGAAAGCGTGCCAAGATAGTTCTCCACGGCGACGCCTTCCCGGTAAGCCGGTACGCTGCCGGGATGAATGATACTGTCGACCAGGCCAATGCCCGCTTTCTCCGACAGTTGCAGAACGCGATCCCGTTCGTCTGGGGTGAGCCGGTCACAGTGCCATAGCATCCGTGTATTATCATGGTTGATGGTTGCGACCGCCTGATCGAGCCGTTCACGCTGAGCCGCGGAAAGCGCCGTCGTTTTGATCGCGGGCAGCGGCGTGGCGATCGCGGGTTCATCCAGTTGCGATTCGAGGATGGCTTGCGTCGCCATGATAAAGGTTGGCGCCGGATGATTATCAAGCGCCTGGAAAGCGCCCTCCATGCAGACTGACATATCATCGGGCGAGACGATGAAACAATGCCACAGGCCGCGAGCGGCGATCACCGCATGACCGTTGTTATCCGCGTCAAGCGTTCCCTGAAACGGATACCAGATGGTTGACGGGGAGTCGGCGCAGACAATAATGCCTGGCGCGGCAGCGTGTTTGAGGTTTGCCAGGGTGCCGCGCATCTCGTCGATCATGCCGGAGGTCAGGGCTATCACATAGGCCCGGCCATATAATTGCCAGCCTGCCAATGCGCTGACGGCGAGAGCATGCTCGTTGTTGCCGGTCAGACAACGGTGGTCTGAATCCTGTAGTAATTCCTTCATGGAATTGATGAAGCGAGCCACCATCGATCCCGTAAAATAGTGAAAGTCCCACTGGTCGCCCCAGCGAGCGGTCATATGGCGGTGAATTGTCTTTGCCACTGTCACCGGATCTGTCGAATTCTGATAGATGCGCACCAGCATACGGTTGAAATAGGCGTGCTCCAGGTGGTCCAGAATCAATCGCAGCATGTCGGCACGACGTTGCCACGAATTGGGATGAAGTACCCGCACCAGCCTGTTGTTTCCCAACCGCCCAATCCATTCTCCCAGACATTCCTCTTGGCATAACAGCATCGCCGAATAAGGAGAAAACCGGGCATTTGGCTGGTTGTGGACAAACGGCAGAAAGGGATCTTCTTCGTCGGACGGTTTCTCGTGTCTGGCGTCAAGCAAAACGCACTCGATCCGGAATGACGGTTGATGACCAGCCGAGAACGGCTGAAGGGCCGCTGAAAGCGAGTCGAAACGCTGCAATGACAGGACGAGGTCCGTGTGTTGATGTTGCGATAGGTAATGGCTTGCCTGTTCAAGAATCCGGTTATATGGCATGCAATCGCTGTCAGGTGGCGTACATGATTGAGTCCTTGCATGATTGCCCAGCAATGTATTGATGTGACTAAGGACTACGTTTAAATCCTGTATCAACCCGTTATCCTGGCTGATCAAGCAAACGTTGATGGTTCGAGCTTCTGGTCGCATACGTATTACCTCTCCCTTTGATTGTTGCTAATGACGTCAATTTGGCTCAGGCAGGCAACAGCCCTGAGTGCGGCAACTCCTTCTGCAACTGCCGTATGGACCTTAGGCGCCAGCAACGCCTTCTTCCCTAATTTGAATTATTCAGTGTATTTATCGGGGAAGTTCCGGTTAAGTATTCAATGAGTGAATGCGCTTTTTCTCATCAGCAGAAAAAAATTTTTAATGTGCTTTTGTCGATTAAAAAACAGCGCTGTACGCTTGGGTATCTTCAGCGGTAATAAGGAATAAGTTTTATTTTAAATAGATTTAGCCGCTCGGTTTTTATTATTTCGATGAAGGTCAATATCTATTTGCCTGACGTTATCAATAGCAAGCAATATAGTCGAATGATTGGCACATTGAAATAAATACTTTGATACAAATTGAAATTATTTTGTTAAATTTATATTTATTGTTTTATTTCAATTGGTTATATATGATATCGCTATTTTGTGGAATAGATGGGGAAAAATAGTTACGATGTAAATTAAATAATCACTACCAATATTATTGTTAATACATCATTTTTTGCCAAATTATCAAAATATGTCCGTTATATTTCAAGTCACAGATGCGTTGGCTTCTCCCGTTTGTCGACTTTTCGTATCTTGCAATAAAGCGGATGAGGTGTTTTTACTATCTAAAATATTTTTGAGCGATTTATTAACTTAAATAATATCCATTGTTTGAGCATGCGATTTAGTGAATAAGTAAAGTGTGTTTTCGATCGGAAAATAAAAAGCAGCAGTATTAACGCTAACATATTCGGTGAGTCACGATTGCTTAAGGGCTGGCGGGCGAGGTGTTGGAGACCGTCTGACCTAAAGGCGAGCCGCCGAATATCCGCACGCGTTACGGAGCCTTTGTATCAGTTAAGTGGAGAACCGTCGTCAGAACCCGACTTCAACCTTCAGCGAGAGGTAACCGGCGGGCTTACTTGCGTCGCTGCTCTGGCTATCATCCTGACGAAAACGTGATGAGGGCATGAACCAGCCAAGAACTGATTCCACTTCAATATTGTCACGAGGACGCCAGCCAACCATCAATTCCACGGCTGAACCAAGATGTTTGGTCGAGAGGCGATCGTTTCTGGGGCTGATCTCGGTGGTGTCATCTCGCAATGCGGCGAGCCGGTCTTGCCTGTAATCATGATAGAGCAAATCCAGTGTTGCCTCTGGCGCGATATTGATACCGATACCACCGGTCAGGATATGGATATTGCTCAGTTCGGGATCAAAGGTGTTGCCGTAGACTTTATATTTACCTATCCCGCCGAAACGGGCTTCATTGGAATGCAATCCGGTTTGGCGATAGCTTTTATCAATCTGGTCGCTCTGTTTGTCGTCGCCGCTGCCCCAGGCATAGCCAAGCGTTATTCTGGGACGCAGCGCCGCGCGATCAAAGATATAGGTGCCGCCCGCATCAACGGCATAGCCGCGCAGACGGTGCCCCGCTTCGCGGCCATGCATTACGCCAAACTCAAACCAGTGCTGCAATCCTTTTTTGGGAAAAGCATGTGAGCGGATACCGGTATTGATCTGACGATCGTTATCCGTGGTGATATCGCGTTGCAGTAGGCCATAAATGCCCAGACGCCACGTTTTATCCAGAGAGTAACGAGCCAGAATACCGCCGGTGTTTACCGGGTCCTGCTTTGTGTCGCTGTCAAAAAGATCTTTTTGCCAATGATTGACTCGTCCGGCGATGGCATCCACTTCAATATCTCCTTGATTGATACGAGCGTGTACGCCATCCAGGTTTTCATCAAACAGCCACTCGCGCTCGTCACGTATTAACCATCGTCCCAGGCGTAATTCGGTATGCGGTATGATGGTGTCGCTGATCTTAATGTAAGCCTGATTCAGCTCCAGTTTGTCGGTTTCCACTTTTTCCTCGCGGGATTCGCGCTCAATTTTTTTTATCCATTCCAGTTCAGCGACCCCGGACACCGGCGCATCTTTCTTTAGCTGTAACTGTAGCCGCAGGGCGGGTTCAAGTTCTGTGGCGTTATCTTTTTTCTCGCCTTGCCTTAGATCTGTGTTGCGTTGGTGTTGTCCCTCCAGGATCAGTCGGGGTTTTGCCGTTATCCACGGTATCTCCTCTTCACGCTTCTCTTTGGCGGTACCGGATGATGAGACATTACCGACCGCTTCCACGGCCAATGGCATCAGAGATAAAAAAGGGAAAATAAGGTAATGACGTATCATAAATAATCCGTTGACTAACCAGACCTGACGCCAAGACGCGCTTCACAGCGATACAGCAGCGCTGCCGTTGTCTGTGCGCGGGCGGGGAATTGAGTGCTTAAAAAAATGTGGCGTGCCAGTGATAGCGTTGTCAGCGCCTGAATCTCTTCTGCGGCGACGGTCGGCGAGCGGGCCAGAAAAGCCTGAAGAAAGGCTGACTCATGGGCGGCCAGCGCCTGAATATCGCCGAATTGACGCAACGCGAGTTCCTGAACATGTGCGATGTAATTCCCTGCATCGATAGCGGGGCAGCCGATGCAGCACAAGTCAAAATCGAGCAATGCTACTTTAAATGGCGGCTCTGCATAGATCATGACTTGATCAGGATAAAAATCACGGTGGATCACCGTTGATTCCGAGGGGATCAGGGAGGCCGCCAGTTGTTCGCAGCCGGCCAGCACCTGCTTAATACGCGCCGACCACCGGGGGCGCAACGCCGCCGCCTGATTCAGCCGTTGTCGCAGTACCGCTACTTCATCTGATAAGCGCCACTGTTTAGCCGCCGATAACGCGCGTAGCGCCTGGCTCTGATGCAAGGCCGCCAGCGCCATCGCGACGCGGTTTCCTAATATCGATAAATCATGGCTGGCCGGGTGCAACAACTCGGTCAATAAACGTGCGCTGATTTTACGCTGTAGCCACAATTGTTCCGCTTCCATCAGCGCTAACGGTTCCGGTACGGATACCCATGACGATGCGTTAAACCCGTTCTGCCATAAAGCGCGCTGTTTGTTAAAAGCCGCGTGATCCACGCCTTTTGCCCGATATTTACCCAATACGGTCATCGGCGCCGTTTGTCCCGGCAACGACCACTGATAGGCGATTAACGCTCGGCGTCCGAGCTTATGGCGGATCACCTCCGCTTTCACCCATTGCGCGCTTTCAGGCAGCGACAGCGCCTGTCGCATGGGTTTTTCGATGGCGGACGGGTCCGTTAATGTCAGCAGCCGATCGGTGGGGATATGGAGAGTGGATGTTTGCGCCTGCGCCACATAGTGCGCCGCACGGGTTAGCAGGGCTTCAATCTGTTCAGGCCAATGAGGGGCGCGTTTGCGGAACGGTTCGGTGGCTAAACAGAGCAGTTTGGCCGCGACATGCCAGGTTAATTGCGACAAGGATTGCCGGACGTCAGGCGCGGCCCGCGCCGTGTAACCCGATAAAAAACAGGAGACGGCAAGATCTGCCTGAGCGTGCGTCACCACCTGTTCGATCGCCTGTAACTCAAGACGCGCCTGCAAGCTGGCGAGATCGGTCAGCGGATCGCCGTAAGCCGCGTGATCCCAGTCTAAAAAACACAGGGTCCGATCGGCCACATGGACAACCTGATCCAGCGAAAAATCGCCATGAATTAGCGCCGGCGCTGATTTCCCCGGCAGCAGCGCCTGTGCGATCCGTTGCGTCAACTGACGAAACCTCGCTTCTCCCGCCGGGTAAATAAATGACAAGGTATTGAGGACATTCCACAACGCCTGTATTTCATCCTGTAGCGTGCGCCGCGTGGACAGGGTTAATGCGGTTTGATGTGTTGTGGCCAGCGTTTCCCCAACCGGGCCGAGATCGCCCGGACGCCATTGCGCATGCTGTTCGGGACAGAGAATGTCGCCTGCCTGCCACTGGGTAAGCAGAAGGCGATGCCCGACATCGTGACCCAGCATGCGGGTATGTCCCAACGCTTCGCCCAGCGATGCGCCGGCTAGCATGGCGCCAAATGTTTCGCTGTGACAGCAGCGCAATACCGCATGGCGGCCTTCAGGGGTGTTCAGCGCCGCGACGAAACGTCGCTCAGGCTTATAGCGCAATAGCTGCCAGGTTAGGATAGCGCTTTGCGCGAACGGCCAAAGACCGCACAGCGCATTGGCTGCTGATTGTAGATAAAGTGGCCGGAGATGGCTGAAAACAGGATCGTTCAGCGGGTGAAACAGTATCAGGGAAAAGGCGGCGAGCGCGGCGGGCGCATAGGGATCTTCCGTCGACACCAGTGTCTGATAGCGGCGGCGATGCCAGGTTTGCATAAAACGTTCGGTTGTCAGCGCCTTAGCATAGTAATGACCCTGTTCTCCCGACGCGGAAACCAGCGTCAGCCCCGCCACGCAACTGGTTCGTGGTTTATAGCGCAAATAGGTCACGGTCAGGGATCGCGTGTCGGCGAAGCGCGGCAGGCGGCGCAGCGTCTCCAGCAACGCTTGCGTGTCCAGCAGTAATCTCAGGCCGGGAAGCGCCGTATCGGTCTGAATCATAGCGATATCCGCATCCTGTAACATCACGCAATCCTTATGCCCGGCCCAGGCCTTGCAGATGCCATAACTCCGCATAGCGTCCCTGACGGGCGAGTAATGCGTCGTGGCTGCCTTGCTCCATAACGCAACCGTTCTCAATGAAGAGGATTTTGTCCGTCAGTGCCGCGAACGCAAGATTATGGGTGATCAACAAGCTGGTACGATGCTGCATCAGCCGCACCAGCGCCTCGATAACGGCCTGCTCATTCTCACTGTCCAGCCCGGTGCTGGGTTCGTCCAGAATCAGAATCGGGCTATTGCGGATCGCCGCGCGGGCGATGGAAAGACGCTTTTGCTGCCCGCCCGATAAGGATTGCCCGCGTTCGCTCAAAATGGTGTCGTACCCCTGGGGTTGCGCGGTAATAAACTCATGGGCATTGGCCAGTTTCGCCGCATCGGTAATTTGCGTATCGGTCACTTCTCCCGGAACGGCCAGCGCAATATTTTCACGAATAGAGAGCCCGAACAGCAGGCTCTCCTGCGGCACAAAACCAATTTGTTGACGCAGGCTCTCCAGGGTGTAATCACGAATATCCCGCCCGTTGACCATGATGCGTCCGTCATGAGGGTCATACAACCGTAATAACAGACGTGCGATTGTTGATTTTCCCACGCCGGACACGCCGGTAATGGCGACGGATTCTCCCGTCTGTAGCGAGAACGTGGTGTGATCCAATATCCGGTGCTGGCGATCATCGCGCCCATAGTGAAAGCCGACCTGGTCAAAGCAAATTTCATCGATCACCTTGTTCAACGCGATAGCATTGGGACGATTGGTGATATCGGGCTGCCGTTGAAACAGGTCGACGATGCGCTCCCCGGCGGCCAGCGCTTTGGAGAGGCGGCCGGTATATTTTGCGTATTCACGTATCGGCCGGAATGAATTCTTTAAATAAGAGAAGAAGATCACCAATTCACCCACTGACATTCGGTCATTTAATACCGCCAGCGCCCCTTGCCATAACACCAGCGCGGTGGCAAAGGCGATAATCAGGTCAACGCTGCGCTCCAGACCGGCGGTTAACCGTTTCGAGCGTACGTTTTGTTGCAGGCTGTTGGCGTCATCGCCCTGAAAACGCTTGATGGTTTCGGTTTCCAAAGAGAGCGCCTGTACGGTGCTGATCGCCCCCATAAACTCGGTGACATTCGCCGCCAGGATGCCTTCGCATTTACGCTGTCTGCGGCTGGTATCGTGGATCTTCCGGCTGGTTCGGCGGGTGTGCCAGATTAACCACGGTATCGGCAGCAGCGCGCACAGCGTCAGTTGCCAATTGAGGTACAGCATAATGCTCAGCATTCCGCCCAGGATCAGGATATTCACCAGCATGGGCATCAGCGCGGTAATCGTGGTTTCACGCAGCATACCGATATCGCTGGTTAAGCGCATGGCGAGATCGCCCGTTTTCACCCTATAGTGAAAGTTCAACGACAGGCGCTGTAAATGCGCAAACAGGTCACTGCGCACCGCACTGAGTACGCGGCTTCCCGCCAGCGCCAGCCCGATAGTACTGAGATAACTCATGGCCGCTTGCAGCGCGGCAATCAGGATCACGCTGACAACGCTTACCATTAAAAGCGTTGATACATCCCAGGCGTTAAGCCAGTGCGCACGGTTTTTATTGGGGGATAAAATATGGTCGATGACAAACGCCAATGGCCAGGGTTCAAGCAGGCGCATGCCGGTTGAAAGCAGCAGGGCGGCCAATGCCCCGCTGATGAGCGGATAATGAACCCGGATATAGGGCCAGAATTGACGCGTGACCGCGCGCCAGGGGCGCAGTTTCATGCTTGTCCCTCCGGTAAAATGCTATTGGCAAGGCGGAAAATCCGTTGTACGACCGCATCCCAGCTCTGATTAGCGATGATGGCCCGGTGCCCGTTTTCGCCCAGTTGACAACACAGCGTGCGGTTGACGACCAGCTTTTCCAGGGTATGGCACAGCGCAAGCGGGTTATCCGGCGCGGCCAGCAAACCGGTTTTTCCCTCTTCGACGACACTGGCCAGATGCCCGACCCGGGTGGCGATAACGGGTAATCCCGCGGCCATATATTCATAAATCTTGAGCGGCGAAAAATAAAAATCTGGCAGGGCGGGGTAGGGGGCGACGGCGATATCCATTTCTGCTAGCCGGGCTGGAATCTCCGTATGGGGCAACGCGCCGGTGAAGTGAACCCTGTCGGATAGACCCAGCCGCGCGACCCTGTCAGAGAGTGACGCGTGTTGCGGGCCGTCGCCCACGATCAACAGACGTACCGGGTTGCCCCGTAGATGTAATAACGCAAACGCATCAATCAGTGTCTCTACGCCATGCCACGGTTTTAAGCTGCCTAAAAAACCGATCGTACTGTCGCGTGGCGGGCCGTGCGTCAGGCGTGCCTGTCTGATGCTAATCGCCTGACTAAAGCGCAGGGGATCAACCCCATTGGGCACCACATAAACTCGCTGCCTTGCCTGGGGAAACTGCGTTAAATAGGCTTTCACGCCCGGAGAAACCGCCACAATCGTGGCGGCATGAGTTAACACTGAACGCAGGATGCGCAGGGCTTCTGCCTCCAGCGGTAATACCCGATACCGTTTTTGTTCTTCAATCAACGGGGCGTTGACTTCCAGTATCCCCTTGCAGCCGGTCTGTCTGGCATAGGCCATTCCCGCGGCGCTCCACAGGGCGTAACGTTCATAAACCACATCAAAACGGGGATAACGCATTAAAGCCTGTTGCAGATGGTGGTTTGCGGCTAACGCCGCCTGAGCGCGTACCTCAGGGGTGTCGTCAGGCAATGCGGGTAACCGGTGCAGATGAACGCCAGCCAGTTCCGCCGGCGGTTCTCCGCCGGTCCGCTGTGCGAACAGGGTGATATCCGCGCCTGTTTTCAGCAGGCTGCGCAGCACTTCCTGAATATGGATTGAAGCGCCTTTACAGCCAAAAACAGGGATACCCGGATCAGTACAGATATACGCAATACGCATATGATGATTCCTTTTGAGTACCTGTTAACGATCATGGCCTTACGCTGGCAGAGAACATGTCGCGTAACCGGCTGGCATTCCGATTGATATCGTACTCCGCGCTTATCAGTGCGCGCGCGTGGTGAGACAAACTGAACCGCTGATCCGCATCGTTGAGCAGACAGGCGATCGCGTCCGCTAACGCATGGGGGTTCTGAGGGGGAATGCACAATCCCGTTTTCTGGTTTATCACCACTTCGGGAATACCGGCGACGGTGGTTGAAACCACGGGCGTTCCCAACGCCATCGCTTCCAGTAAAACAGTGGGCAGGCCATCCCGGTCGCCATCATCGCTGATTACGCACGGGGCGACCAACATCGCGGCTTGCCGCATCTCGGCAATGACTTCCTGCTGTGGTTTTGAGCCCGCCAGCGTCATACGGTCATGCAGCTTTAAGGTGTCGATCTGACGTTGCAGGGGGGCAAATAAGTCGCCGTTGCCTATCAGGGTACAGTGAAAATCCAGACCCCGCTGTTTCAGCAGCGAGACGGCTTCAATCAGTACATCAAATCCCTTTTTCCTGACTAATCGCCCTACCGCCAGAATTTCCTTTGAGTGCTGTGCGGGCGGTGAATACGGAAATTGTTGCAGATCCACCCCATTGTACAAACGCACCAGCCGCTCGGCGCAGGCGCCGTATTTTTTGCGCAAATAGGCGAGGTTATAATCCGATACGGTGACGACGCAAGCGGCATCACGCAGTTTGATATCCAGTTCGGTTGGCTCGCCGTAGCAGTAGTAGATATCTTTGGCATGCGCAGTAAACGAATACGTCACGCCGCTGAAAATCGCCGCCAGACGCGCCACGGTGGTGGCGAGCGTGCCGAAATGCGCATGAAGATGTTGAATGCCGCGGGCTTGCACATCCAACGCGAGCTTAATCGCTTGTGCAAACGAATGAGGCGATCCCCACTGCACCTGGGTCATCCTCTTGTCGAAATCGGGCAGTCGCTCACGTGCGGTTTGCAGCAATTGCCAAAAGATTTCCGGATCGTATTGTCTGTCCTTATAACGTGTGACGGGCGCTTTCACGCGGGCGATACCGTCCTGAAAATGCGTTTCGCTCACCGGGCCTAAAGCAAAAATATCAACTTTCATGCCCGCGCGTTCGTGAGCCAGGATCTCATTAACGACAAATGTTTCTGAAAATCGCGGATAACGTTTCAATACATAGCCGACATAGACCGTTTGACGGGGTGACGGCGCGCCATTGTCCATCAGATTAAGACTCCGTTGCGTATTTTGTTGCGTAAAACGCCGTCAACCTGCGTAGCAACATGCTCTAACCCCTGAAAATCCAGGACCTCCCGCGGGTTGGCGAAGGTCTGAGGCTGAGCCAGCCAGTGCTGAATAAACGCAGGACTTAATTGTTCAGGGGCCAGACAGGTCACCAGATTGTGTTCAGCCAGCTTTGTCGCCCGTATCCACTGTTCCTGACGCGGTGAGACGCGGGGTATGATCAACGCCGTTTTCTGAAGGGCCAGTATCTCGGTAACAGTGTTGTATCCTCCCATTGATACGATGCGCTCCGCCTGGCGTATCAGTTCCAGAGGTTCCGCCACAAATTCCGCCATCGTCATATCATCGCGCTGCCTGACCCAATGGTGCAGTTGACCGCGCTCCTCGTCGGGCATCATGGAGCCGGTAATCAGTACCCCGTGGCGGCCTGCGGGTAACTGCGCATGGACAAAGGCTTTCGCCAGCGCAAAGCCGTCTTGTCCTCCTCCCACCATGCACAAGACATAGGGAGCGTCGAGTTGGCAGGGGCGTTCAGCGGATACCGTTTTCCGACGCCGCTTTGCGGCATCCAGATAACCGACAAAGGTGATTTTCTTTGTCAGTTCGGCATCAAACCCGTATTGCCGCGGGAGATCGTAAAAGTTGGCATCTCCGTAAATCCACACCTGAGTAAAATAGTTCCGAATGGCCGCGGCGTTTCCCAGCTTTGCCCATTGGCGCTGAACGACCTCGGGATGATCAATAATATCCCGCAGGCCAAGCACCACGTCTGTGCCTTTTGCCGCCAGCACCGGCAAAATGGAGTCGAGTTCCGACATAGCGCCGCGCGGAACGTTATCCACCACGACGATATCCGGTTCGAACGCGTTAATGGCAGCATGAAGGATGTTCGAGCGAAGGGTGACCAAATGGTTGATATCCTTACCCAATGTCCTGGGCAGATAGCGCCCGTCAGCCGTTTTCAGGTAAGTTGGCAGCGTCACGACATCCGCGCCTTTGGGCAGAGGGAATTGCCCGGCTTCACGTACGCCAGTCGTTAACAGGATCGCCGCGTCAGACCATATATTTGCCACCGCCTGAGCAAGTAGCATATTTCTTCTTACGTGACCTAATCCCATCGTGTCATGGGAATAAAAGACTATCCTGGGCTCACGGGGTCGTTCTGCTTTAGTTAACATGGCAATATATCCCTATGATATTAAAAAATTAATTATCCTTGGAATACGGCTATGTCCTATTTACCTAACGCGAACCTTTATCATTACAGCCCGAGCAGCTCGGCTATTTATTAGATGGCTCATTATTTAAACCTAAACCCATCCCCGTCATAAAAATGTCAAGTGAGTCGTTTTTTTATTAATCTATGTTGTTTTGTAATTAAATTTAATCAGATCATTGAAATTGTTTCAACATTTATTATTTCGGGCGTTATATTTGTTGTGGACAACATTTCTGGCGAAATAAAAATATGTTCTCCAGTTTGATATTCATTTCCGCATTTTCGTTTTACAAATTTCTACTGCCGTCGATGTGCCGGGGGAGCGCGTTTAGCACCCTGGGCCGCGGAGCGAGGATGAAATGCCTGAGCCGGAAGCGGTGTTATGCTTCTCTGTATTGACGTCCTGTGTGTATTTTGCGTAAGGAGCTTGTTTATGACCGCGATCCTTCTGCTGGATCTTCGCGCTGATGAAATCCGCGCTGTGCTGCATGATGAAGCGCCGGAACTGGATCTGGTGTTGTCGGATGGAACCGCGACCCAAGCTGGCGACTGTTCGATCTGGCTTGGTGAACCCGATGCGGCGGCTGGCCTGCTGGCTCAGGGGGTCAAACCGAAATGGCTGCAATCTACCTGGGCCGGATTCAAGCCATTGTTGGCCGACAAGTTACCGCGGGATTATCGCCTGAGCCGTGCGGTAGGCGTTTTTGGTCAACCGATTGCCGAATATGTGATGGCCCATATGCTCAGGCATGAGCTACGGCTGGGCGAGCGTCAGGTCAGTCAACGGCAGCATGAGTGGAATCACCGTTTGCCCGGATCGCTGGCAGGCAAAAATGTACTGATTGTCGGTGCGGGTGAGATTGGGTGTGAGGTTGCCGATTTTCTGAAACCTTTCGGGGTTGCACTTGACGGGATTGTGAATACGCCCAGAGCCCTGCCGCATTTTCGGCGGGTCATGGGAATGGGCGAGCTGGAAACGGCGGTGCGGGATGCGGACTCCGTAATCAATATTCTGCCCGATACCACCGCAACGACCGACATCTTTCACGCCGACGTGTTTGCCGCCATGAAGTCGTCGGCCTTGTTTATCAATGTGGGACGGGGAACCGCGGTGGTGGATGGGGATCTGCTGGCTGCGTTGCGGGCAAAACAGATCGCGGGGGCGGTCCTGGATGTGTTTCGCCAGGAGCCATTACCCGCGGCGCATCCGTTCTGGGATGAGCCAAAGCTGACGCTTACCGGCCATATTGCCGGCCCGATGGTGCCAACCCTGATGGGGCGTTTATTCCTGCATAATCTGGCGCGTTTTCATGAAGGCGGCGCATTACGGGGCGAAGTGGACTTCTCCCGCGAATATTAAAAGCCGTTCACAGCACGGCCTACAATTATGCGCGGTATGTGGAACAGCGGCGGCGCAGGATGCGGCCGTGGGCGGATATGCTGGAACGCTGAGAGGCGAACGGTGCCGGTGAGGTCGATTAGGGTATTGCAAAATCAGCCTACTTGAAAACGCGCTGAAAGCGATGGCTGACGGTCGGATACCGCCCGGCGTGGGCATACCGTTTTTACGTGAATTTAGTTTGCAATGAGCGGGTTATCCCTTTTTCCACTGAACGACGTCACCGTCGTACAATTTCAGGATGATTTCCGCAAAGTCGTCATCAAGGGGATAAAAATGGCTTTCGGGGACGTTAAGAACGCGGGCAAAGGCGCACATCATTCAAATGCCGGGCGATGTATCCCGTTTTCGTACTGCGCGGTTTCCTCTTCAAAACCCGCCGGCGTCCCCCGTTTTTGCTGAGTAAGATGCGCGTTTAACCGCGCGGATTCAAGACGTCCGGGAAGCATGATTCACACCGTAGGTTAGCTTCAGCTACATTAGCAAATGCGCTGACGCGACACTGGCCGAAGGGCGAGCGCTTGATTGCTGAAGCGTTGAACAAACGGCCGAAGCGATCTGGCCTTCCCGCGATCAGGGCATCAGCCGTGGTCAGGGCAGGGAAGCGGGATTGAAAATCTGAGGGGGTTGGCCTGCCTGTTCGGTAAACTACTGTCGGGAGCCGTGAGTTCAGCGATCTTAAACCGAGGGTTAAGTCAGCGCTAACCGAGGGTTAATTAGCGCTGATGTCGACACGGTCGCTGAGTACGAGAGGAACTGGCTGCGGGATTACTTCGCCGCGAGCTCAGCCGCATTCAGGATGGCTTTGCGATATCCGTCGGCGGCATGATCGGCCCAAACGACCGGATAGCGGATATCCGGCACCATACCCACGCCTTCATGGTTCTTCCCGCGGGAGTCGCGATAAATTTCTGTAGACATGGACAGCGTCCACCCGTTGGGCAGGCTTTTTTCCGTTGAGTCTGAAAAAACGCCTTGCGTAGTTTCACCCACCTGAGTGACATGCGGAAATTCACGCATTCGCATAGTGAAGACTTCCGCTGCGCTGGCGGTGAGTTCGCTGGTGAGCAGAGAGATGGGTTTGAGGTAACGAACGCCGCGATGAGGGGTTGTCGCGAACGGCTGTTCTTCGCCATTGCGGAAAGCCCGTTTGTAATACGCTGGCCGATGTTTGTCGGCAAAACGTGAGGCGATATCGGCTGAGATTTCATCGTAACCGCCTAAATTGTGCGAAATATCCACTACCAGCGCGGGCGAGTTCTTGAGATCGGTGAGCGCCCGATCCAACGCGGGGCCGAGCAGGGCTCGGTCGGCGGCAAGATCGCCGTCGTCTGAGAATCCGCCCATTCTGTTGATGGCGAGATAGCCGATATTGCCTTGCAGTCTCCCCCAGACTAATCCGTTGTTGAGCGCCTGCCGCCTTGTGCCCGGCAACAGCGCCGCCGATGCCTGCTCAAGCTCTTTTGGCATCCACGAGCGCATAAACCAACTCAGGAAAAGTGTTTCCTGATTCTGCCGCGCGAACACCGTCTGCAACCATCGGAAATCGTCGCCGCGAAATCCCCTGATACTGAACGGACGGGCATTCAACGTGCCGGAGATGCTGGTATGCAAGTCCTCCACGCCGCGAAAAAGTTCCGTCAAAATCGCCTGTAACTCGCGGTCTGAACGTGCGGCCATCGCGCGCGCCTGCCATTCTTTTTTGCGCGACGCCCAATCGACATTGTGTTCTTTCTCAAAGGGATAGAAATCGATCAACGATGCAGTGATGGCGTTGAAAATATAGCCCGGCGCGGTGCGGTTTATCGTTTGGGCGCAAACGGACGGGATGGCGGTGACCGATCTGACGTGGTATTGCGTACCCTCGGGCGCCGAGGCGAATACCCTCGACCGCGATGACTCTGCCGTAGAGTAAAAAGGAATCAGACTGTTCAGCGATGGCGCGTTCACATAGCCGGAGTCGCGCCAGCACGCGCCTTTGGCGTAATTGTAGACAGTAACCGCATTATTTCTGAAGTCGAACAATCTGCCATAGCCCGGCGAAAGCCATAGCCCCTGCGCCGGCGGGTCGACTCTGTCTTTTCTGATGCTGGGAATAAAGGTGTCAGCAGGCAAAGGTTTCGCCCACCCGTGCTGCACGCCGCCGAACAGGATGGTCATTGCTATCATCGTCTTACATAATAGCGACCGTCGATTTCTGTATTTCATTGTCACTCCGGTTTGTGATTGATGTCGAAAAAGCCCGATGGTGTTAACGTCCGGCAAGGCCCGTTTCCCTTAAAAGGCCATCTCACCAGGGCTGTTTCGTTTGCGATTTGGGCTAGGTTTTCCACATGCCACGCTGACGGATTGCATGTATGCCGCAGCCGCCGAGTACGGGCCATGTCCCGATAGGCTGCGCCAATCGCCTACCGGGATTAACGTTGAGTGGCGCTGAGTGAGGAATTCGCGCACTCAGCGATAGATCACGCGACATCGAAAACGACGTTTATCGCGCCGCCGTCGCTGAAGGTGGCGAAAGTGGCTGATGTGCCGGTGTCGAAAAAAATCTCCACCACCTGTCGATCAATCAACACATCCCACCTGGTTGGCGTGGTAGGCAACGTCATCCGGTGAGGTTTGAGGAAGGGGGGGTTATTTTCCAATAAGACCGACCATCGGGTGACGGTGCAGACACCCGTGGCGCAAACCATCGCCAGTGAAATCCGCCACTTATCGTTGCCGAGGGTGAGCGTCAGATTTTCGGCGTTATTATCCTCCAGCGTGATGCGCAAACGGCCGCAGCCGTTGCTGAATGAATCAAGTGCGTAGCTGCCGGCGCTCGTCGCCGTTTTCGTGGTCATCAATGTTCCGAGCGGCATATCGCAGGCTGGTTCGGTTTCAAGACGATAACGGTTGTCGAGATACCGCAATGTCACCTTGCGCGGCATGCTGGCGCAACCGATGATGCCGTTTCTGTCGACGGCGGGCGGTGCCGCCGTATATTGCCAATAGCCCCAGTTGGATACCCATGCCAGACAGTGCAGATTGTCGTAAGCGCCTTCCGTCTGGTAGCCGATATGGGCACCGTAAAAATCGGCGCCGAGGTCAAGTGCAAGCGGCGTCGGTGTTTCGATCGCATGAAAAAGCATGTTGTCATCGAGTGTGCCGACATGCAGGAACGTTCCGCTGGTTTCGAGTCCGCCGCCGTTGCCGCCGAACACCAGCACCGCTTTGTCCATCTTGAGATCGGTGCAATGCAGCGTCGTTATTGCCGGGCATTCAACCATGCCCATATATTCTATCGGAACGCTGCCGAGGTAATCGAACGGCGCTTTGCCGTTCGCGGATCGATAAACCCCGAATTCGTTCTCTTCAGCCAGATAGAGATAAACGTGGTTGTTATGGATAAAGGCGAAAGGATCGCGGTAATCCGTTTTCTTAAGCGAATTCGGCTGCACCGGATTGGATTCGGAGGGAGAAAAGGTGTATCCGTTATCGGTGGAATACCAGAGATTCGTGGTCTGAATCCCGGCGCCGTAGCTGGTGACATACGCTAGCCAGGCACCCGCGCCGTACCCGCACAGATTGTCGTTATCAATCACGATCGAACCGCCGGAAATATCCCCTTCCTTGGTTTGGTATTTGTGGATAGCGATGCCATGATCGGTAAAGTTCTCCCAGTTCGATGTGATGTAATGACGCCAGGAAGAACCATTGCCTCCCCAGGAAAAGTCCCCGTTCCACAGATAGTATCCGTTCCACGAGCGTTGGTTTTCATCATAAAAGAGTGTTTGAATATCATTCATGAAGCCCGGCTCCGGGCTGGTCAGATGGAAACTTGCGTTGTACGCGTATTGCTCAAGAGTCATGTTCATCGGTGCGATTCCTGTATATTTGCTAATATTTTTAACTGTGATAAGCCAATGTAGATGGCTTAAATTGTGAGCTTCAATTAAAACTTGAAGCTATAATGATTTAAATTGAAGATGCTAAATAATGCAAATCGAACTTGATGCCATGGAAAAAAAAACGCATTCGCTCTCCGCCGCACGCATTGCGCAGGTTCTGGCTGAAAACGGCTGGAGCCAATCCGAGCTTGCCCGCCGACTGGGGGTCACGCCACAGTCCGTCCAGTACTGGGTAAGCGGGAAAAATGCGCCCGCCGGCAAGCGATTACAGGCGTTGTCGGCGCTGAGCGGTTATCCTGAATACTGGTTTTTTATGCCGATTGAGGCTGAAAGCGCTGACGCCAGCTATCGTGTGGACATTCTGGATATCAGCGCCAGCGCAGGCAGCGGGCAGATCGTCTCATCGGACTTCGTCGAAACGGTCAGAGCGATCGAGTACAGCCAGGGACAGGGAAGGGCTTTGTTCGGCGGCAAGCCTGACGGCGTGATCAAAGTGATTACGGTGAATGGGGACAGTATGTCGGGCACCATTGAACCCGGCGATCAAATCTTTGTGGATATTTCAGTCAATACTTTTGAGGGGGATGGCATTTACGTTTTCACGTATGGCGCTACGCTGCATGTAAAACGTTTACAGATGCTGAAAGATTGTTTGATGGTGCTTTCGGATAATCAGAAATACCGTCCCTGGTCTGTCGACAAGCATGATGAGGCGCAGTTTCACATTATGGCGAAGGTGTTGCTGCGTCAGTCGATCGACTACACGCGTTTGGGGTGAACGGATACCCGAAAATCGGGTGCGGCTTGTTCGCTAAGTCTCGATGAGCGGTTTATGGCTGGGGTGTTTGTCAGGTTACACAGGGAACTATCTCTGAAATGGCTGCACCCAATGCTGTTAATAATCGGCGGCGCAATAAGAACACTATTTCACCCGAACAATGAAAATTCGTAATTTCGATACTGCGTTTACCGCGAAGGCTTCCCCAGCATCTGAGTCAACCTCTCGTCCCCCTGAAGCAAAGAGAGTAAAAAGAGAATCCGTGGCGCAATCAGACCCCTCCGGCAGCCGGGGCAGGTCCGGGCGTCTTCTTCAACCGGGGCTGCGGGCGCAAATTATCGGAAATACTCACCCTAAAACCGGTTCATCATCCGGCGGCGAGGCGGGCTCCTCGCGAAAACGTCCGGCGGAAACCTCGTCGGAACATCTACATTCAGAGCACGCTTCTGGCGCGTCGCGCCCGATGCCGGAAGCGGGATGGGTCGAGGCGCTCGACTACCCTGAACATCATCTTGAACATCAAGAGGCGCAAACATTAAAAGCGCAGCGCGAGGAACAACGGCATGAACTTCATCGTCACAGCGATTCCGGGTTTCCGGAACGCTGTTTCGCCATGGCAGAAGATAATGTACTTGCCCGGCGTAATCATACCGGCAGGGCGCTCATTTTTTTGCAGTCGGCCAATGATGCCGGAACGAATAGTTATTGGCTCGCGCGGTATCTGGTGAAGCTGGCCGCGCCTCATGCCCCCCCTCATCAACCCTATCAGTTTCACCAATGCGTTATGGAATGTGCGGAGCTGGCCGCGCGTTACTTCGTGCTGCATCCCGACTGGTTTAAAGGCGAACCGCTGCATCAGTACGCGTCAATCGCCAGCCATCTGGGGAAATACCCGGACAGTGAGATCGCTATGCGGGCGCTGGCGTGCATTGCGGACGAGGCGCTGCATGTCCGTGATATCGGTTCGCTGGACATCAGATCACGCACGCAACTGGTCGGTTCGTTTGCCAAGAATGCGGGCAGCGGGCGCTGCCGTGATGCGGCCTTGAGAATTATCGCGGATTCTTTGCAGGATCGGCGCTGTGTCTTGGGTTCGCGTGACACGCTTATGTTTATCAATGCGCTGGGCAAATGGCCTGAACACCCCCGGGCGGAGGCGGCGGCCTGCATGCTGGCCGAGCGGATCGCCGATCCGCATTTACGGCTGAAACAAAAAATGCAGGCCGCCGATGTGACCGGGATGCTGAATGTTTTCAGTCAATGGCCGACGCGCGGGGTAATAAAACATCAGGCCATCGTACTGGGCAACGCCATCACCGAGGATCGTGATCTGCGACAAAATTTGGGATGCAAAGAGGTCAGTCGCGCTTTGCTCGCGTTGAGCCAGTGGGCGGGCGAGGGGTGGGCCAGGCAAGCGACGCTGGCGCTGGCGGCGGAGATGCGGTTGAACCGGTCGCTGCTGGATGAAATGAGTGCGGAAAGTCTGTGTGATGGGCTGAATGCCCTTGGCAAGTGGTCTGCTGAACCGAGGATAGCGGAGTTCATCCCGCTACTGGCCGGGAAAGTTTTCAAAGACGGCGGACTGCGCCGGGAAATGGATGCACAGGGCGTGAGCGTTACCCTGAACGCGTTGAGCAAATGGCCGACGGCGGTGAAGGTGCGGGAGTCGGTGCTGGCGCTGGCGGACAGACTGGCCGGGGATGCGCGCCTGAGATGGCAATTGGATGCACAGGGCGTGAGCGTTACCCTGAACGCGCTGAGCAAATGGCCGACGGCGACGCGCGTGACGGAGGCGGTACTGGCGCTGGCGGCGCGGCTGGTCAGCGATGAGGCGCTGCGGCGGCAAATGAGCGCTCAGAATTTGGGGAGTACCCTAAGCGCGCTGGGCAAATGGCCACAGCAGAGGCAGATCAGCGAGGCGGCGATGGTGCTGGCGGGCAGGTTGGCCGGGGACGAGGGCTTGCGGCGGCAAATGAAACCCCAGGGGGTGGGGGGAGCCTTAAATGCGTTGAGTAAGTGGCCGACGGCGCCGCAGGCCACAGACGCGGCGCTGGCGCTGGCGGGGCGGCTTGCCAGAGACAACATGATGCAGCGGCAAATGAATGATCAGCATGTGAGCAACAGCCTGAACGCGCTGAGTAAATGGCCGGCGGCGCCGCAAGCCGAAGACGCGGCGCTGGCATTGGCGGGACGGCTGGCCAGAGACGGCATGTTGCGGCGGAAAATGAATGCGCAGCATGTCAGCAACAGCTTAAATGCATTGAGCAAATGGCCGGCGGCGCCCCAAGCCGCAGACGCGGCGCTGGCATTGGCGGGGCGGCTGGTCAGGGACGGGGCGCTGCGGCGGCAACTGAGCGCGCAGCAGGTCAGCAACAGCCTGAATGCGCTGAGTAAATGGCCGGAAGTACCGCAGGCCGAAGACGCGGCGCTGGCAGTAGCGGGGCGGCTGGTCAGAGACGAGGCGTTGCGGCGGCAAATGAATGCGCAGGAGGTGAGTTCGACCTTAAACGCGCTGAGTAAATGGCCGGAAGTACCGCAGGCCGAAGACGCGGCGCTGGTGCTGGCGGGGATGCTCGCCAGAGACGGGACGCTGCGGCGGCAACTGAACGCGCAGCATGTGAGCAACAGCCTGAACGCGTTGAGCAAATGGCCAGAGGCGGCGCAGGCCGCAGACGCGGCGCTGGGGCTGGCGGGGCGGCTGGCCGGGGACGAGGCGCTGCGGCGGCAAATGAATGCGCAGAATGTGAGCAACAGCTTAAGCGCGTTGAGCAAATGGCCGGCGGCGGCGCAGGCCGCAGATGCGGTGATGGGGCTGGCAAAGAGGCTGGTCGGAGACGGTATGCTGCGGCGGCAAATGAATGCGCAGCATGTGAGCAACAGCCTGAACGCTTTAAGCAAATGGCCTGAGGCGCCTCAGGCCTTAGACGCGGCGCTGGCGCTGGCGGCGCGGCTGAACAGCGATGAAGCGCTGCAGAGGCAAATGAATGCGCAGAGCGTGAGCAACTGTTTAAGCGCGCTGAGTAAATGGCCGGCGGCGCCGCAGGCCGCAGACGTGGCGCTGGCGCTGGCAGACCGGGTTGTCAACGACGAGGCGTTGCGACGCAAAATGAACGCGCAGGATGTGAGCAACAGCTTAAGCGCGCTGAGCAAATGGCCGGCGGTGCCACAGGCCAGGGCAGCGGGGCTGGCGCTGGCGGAGAAACTCGGCCTCGACGAGACGCTGCGGCGGCAGATGAACGCTCAGGAGTTCAGCTCGGCCTTAAATGCGCTGAGCAAATGGCCGGAAGCGCCGCAGGCCAGGGAAGCCGCACGGGAACTGGCGAAGCGGCTGGCCTGCGATGATGCTCTGCTGCGGAAAATGAGTGTTCAGAATATAAGTAATAGTCTAAATGCGCTGAGCAAATGGCTGGGGCAAGCGCAGGCTAAAGACGCGGCGCTGGCGTTGGCGGGCAGGCTTTCCAGTGAGGATATTCTGCGGCAGCAAATGAATGCGCAGCATGTGAGCAACAGTTTAAACGCGCTAAGCAAATGGCCGGCGTCGCGGCAAGCCAGAGACGCGGCGCTGGGGCTGGCGGAGCGGCTTGGCCTCGACGACGCGCTGTGCCGGCAACTGAGCGCTCAGGAGTTAAGCTCGGCCTTGAATGCGCTGAGCAAATGGCCGCTGGAGCCGCAGGCCAGGGAAACCGCCTGGCTGCTGGCCGCGCCATTGGGCACGCGCGCCCGCGCCTGGGGAAGATTCGAGCTTTCCCACATATCGCAGATTGCCAATGCCATGCACACGATAAGCCGGAATGACGAGCAGGAGGCCGCCGAATGCCGGACGCTGCTGGAGGGACTTTCCGTCTATCTGGAGCTGCACCCGGAGCGTTTCGGCGATGCCGGCGCCCGTGCGATCGGCGTCTTGTTTAAAGCCTATGAAAGCCTGCATATGCCGCGCGCGCTCCGCCCGCTGGCCCGGCCGGCGCTGGCGAGAGTTGAGGCGCTGCTTCAGGAAAACAGGATGCGCGATGAGCCGCTGGAGTCCGTGGCGGCGCTCTGTATGGGGCTGTTGCCGCTGGCGCGCAGTTCGGATCTGCTGCGTTATCGTCCCCAGGCGCTAAAAACGCTTGAGGCGCTCCAGCCGGTGGTGGCGCGTAAAATCGAGGGGTATCTGCGTCGTGAAGGGACGCTGCCGTCAGGCAATGCGCTCCATCTGCGGGATGACGGCGAAGCTTGCGGGACGCGTCGTCCCGCGCTCAGCTTTTATCAGGTGCTGAAAGCCTACAGTCTGGTGGCCCGGCAATGGAAAATCCCGCATGTCGACGGCGAGCGAAACGCCACCAAAGCACGGCAGGAAGCGCTCACCCGTTGGGTGCAGGAGACGCTGGCGCGTACGCAGCAAACGATCCAGGCCGATCTTCAGGAGATGAGCTGGAATCTTATCGCCCAAATCGAAGCGGGCGATGGGTTGTATGATGCGCTGGATCTGCGGCTTAACAGGGAGACGGCGGCTATTGTGGCGCGCCATCCGCCCATCACTTTCGAGCTGGCGCAGCTCAGGCATCAGTTGCGCTCGCCCCCCGGTCGCCCCGGCGCGCTTGCGCCCGGTACAGGCGCCACGCGTCATATCATCGTGGACACCCTGGGCCGGCAAGTGAAAACGGATGATGACGAAACGCAGCGGCCCTATTCCTTTTATGCACGGCTGACGGGGCAGCCGCTGGTGGAGGTAGAGCTTCCCGGCGAGTTCAGCGCTTTCGTTCTGGCGCGCACCTTTCAGTTTCAGGGCGAGCCGTGGCGTTTCGATATGTTCGGCGGCAGCCACCTGAAGAAAGGGGCGCAAAACCAGGTCACGGACATTCTGAGCGGCAAAAAGCCTCACAAATCGCTGTTGCCCGCGGTCCGGTACGCGGATACCGTGCCAGGCAGCGACTTTATGCGTCTGGTTGAAAAGCTCTCGCCTCAGCGTGAGGACTGGTCGCGTATCCAGCGCGCCCTGTTGGAGATGGTGCCGCCGGATCATGTTGTCGAGGGCACATTGCGTCTGGGGTGGTGCGCGGATGTGCCGGGGCCGCAGCATCCCTTCAGGCTGACGGGGCCGTCCGGCGAGCGCGTGGCGTTGTGTCCCAATGATGGCTGCGGTTTTTTGAAATGGTCGGTGGCGCGGCAGATCCCCGCGGTGCGCGAAATGATGATGGCCTGGGAAGCGTCACGGGCGGGACAGGCCACGGCCTCCCAGCATCCGCTGCTGAAAACGCAGGTAGTGGGAATGAACACGATACCGCCCCAAGCGTTGATGCACTATCCGCGCAGTCAGGCCGTTCAGGAGGAAGCCCACGACGCGATGCAGCAAAGAGTGGCTGAATGGCGGGCAAAAAATGCGGCCCGGCAGCCGGGCGGCGCGGCGTCCTCATCAACCGGTCACAATGAAAATATTGACTCGTTAACGCTTTACCAGATGATTGTCAGCGGCGGTTATCAGGGCAGGCGGGTACGCGCGGTGCCGTCTGCCGATGAGCGGCTCTACCTGCCGACCATCACGCTGCCGGGATTCCAGCGGCCTGAAAGCGATGTGTTGCTGGGCAAACCGCCCTATGACAATGAAAACCTGCAACCGATTGCCGTCAGCCGGGTCGTGACGCCGGCCGACGGGGACAGCACCGCCCGTTTTCTTGACCAGTGTTTTTCCATCCAGTACAGCTATACCGGGTTTGACGAGGATTCCGGCGAGGACGCCGATATGCTGCACAGCAAAGGGATGCTGATTATTCCGCCGCCCGGCTACTGGTCACCCGCTCACGCCGGGCAGGATATGGTGTGTTCGCGGGAAGATCTGAAGATATTGTCGCGCTGGAAGTCCCGGCGTGAGCGGGACACACTGCCGGCGCAGATGCTCTGCACGGGCAGCCTGAGAGTCAAAGAGATCCTGGCGCCGGGCCGGTTGGGTGCGGTGCCCATCCCGGAGCTCCGCAAGCGCAGCATGGACACCGATGGCGACGAGGCGTTTGTCTATGCGGGCTATCCCGCGCTGGCGGCGCATATCCGTGAGGTGATGGCGGCGCGCGGGCGGCGGCGCGGCGCGGTGGTCTCTTTCAAACCGCCCAAGACCGCGACGGCGGCGTTTGACGAGCAGGGCCGTTATCATACCGGGCGGGCCCGGGAGATAATGAACCAGCAACTGGGCGGGAAACTGCTTGGCAAAGCGAGCATCGCCGCCAGACGGTTTCTTGCCCAGCCGGATGCGCTGCGTGAGAAGATGGCCCGCGGGATGATGTTCGGCGTCTATGACGGCGTGGAGCGCAGTCTGCGCAACGGTCTGCGGCGGTGGCTGGCCGACGGGCGCGACGCGCCCGCGCTGAATGACCTGCGCGGGCAGGCGAGAGCGGCCATTGACCGGGCGCATTTGCCGGAAGCGCGGGAAGCGGCGGCGCTGCTGCATCATCTGACGTTGCGACTGGGGGAGGGCGATGAAGAGAGGCCGCCGGCGATGTCCGACGCGCTGGCCCAGGCGATGCCCGGGCTGGCGATGGCTTACGCGCAGGCGACGGATGCCCCTTCGCGCATTCACGCCGTGCTGGACAATTATCCGGTTTGCCGGTTGTCGCATGAACAGTTTCCCCATGGTCAGCCGGGACTGGTGCCCGGCGAGCCGGAGCTGACGATCCGCAACCTGTTTACCCTGGCGGTGAAGGTGGGCACCGATGCCCTGAAATCGGATACCGGTGTCGGGCTGTTCAGTAAAATCATCGATCGGTGCGAAATGACCGAGCGCAATTATGCCGAGCGGATACGCAAAGTCCCCTACGGCAAACAGACGGCGTACGAGGTGCGAAACGGGCGGTTTAACCCCGAACAGGCGAAAACCACGCTGGCGTCAATCCCCACGCTGGCGGCGGCGGTGATGGAGGATGCCGTGGAGACGTTGCAGAAGGCCGGGCTGCTCAGCGCGCCGCCCACCGCTCAGGAGCAGGCGCAAACGCTGTCGCCGAAGACGTTGCGTAACACCGCGCTGGCGTTGAACGGTCAGGCACGGCAGGCGCAGCGGCGTATCACCCATACACTGCAACGGTTGCTGCCTGGCGGCGCGTATCTGGCGGGGCTTGAACACAGCGTTAAATCGGTGTCTTCGCTGGAAGACAAGCTCACAGACCAGTTTGCCCGACACCGGCAGGATTGGGAGCAGGCTGTCGCGCATATCAACGATGCACTGCGCTACAGCGTGGTGCTGCCGCACCACGCTTTTGTTGAGGCGTACCGCCAGGTCGTGGTGGCGCTGGAAGACGAAGGGCATGAGTTGCTCCAGCGCAAGAACTATTTTGCCCGGTGGAATATGCCGTTCCGGTCGATAAACGTCAGCCTGCGGGAGGCGGAGAGCGGGCAGCGCTGGGAGATCCAGTTCCATACCGGGGAAACCTTCCCGCTCAAGGCGCGTTACCATGACGTTTACAAGGATCAGCAGCGGCTGTCCCGTCAGGGCCAGACATCGGAGACGGTCAAGGCCCGGATGAATGAGGCGCTGCAAGCTTTCCGGCGCGTACCGGTTCCGGCGGGGTGCGAGGAGATTGATGACTGGCAGGCCACTACCGCGCCGGCGCGGGTTCCGCGTCCCGCGCCTGAACCGGCGGGCGCGTCTTCCACGGCGGGTCAGGTGGAGGCGATCCTCACACAAGCGCGTCAGCTTGAACACGAGGTGACCCCCCGGCTGGTTCAGGCGTTGCAGGCGCACGGCGGCCAGTTGCGCCGGGATGAACAGGGAGACTGGCGGGCGTTTATTTTCAAGAAACCCGCCTCTATCGCCCGCAAACTCGCCCTGATTCAGGCGTCCGGATCTCAGGGGGCAACGTCGACGGCCTTGTCCGTCCGTGATGCGCTGAGGTACGAAATTATCCTGCCTGCGGAAAAGTTCGCAGACAGGGCGCAGGCTATCCTGAATCTGCTGGAAAGAGAACGCTTCGAAGCGATGCGGTTACGCAACGGATTTGTGGAGCCGGATACCACTTATGCCGGGGTCAATGTCAAACTGCGCAGCACCGGGGCGCCATCGGGCGACCGGTATTTTGAGGTGCAGTTCCATACGCGTGACAGCCTGAAAGCCAAACTGAAGTCGCACAAAGATTATGAGTCCCTGCGTAAACTGCCTGGTGACCGGGCGGCGGATCACAGCGATGAAGCCTGGGCGGATATCCAGGACAAGCGGGCATACCTGTTGGAGAAGATTCAGGGTATGGCGGCCTGCGTGTCGTTGCCTGAACACATTCACCGTCTGCGGGCGTTTGAACATGAGTGATAAGCGTCTGAGGGTTGATCATGCTTAAGCTCGCTTCTCATGGGAAGCGAAGGGTAATTGAGCGGGTTATCTGCGGGAATAGAACATCAGTCGGCAGAGCGCCACCTTGCCAGGGTTGCGGTCGCGGGTTCGCGCCTCGTTCTCCACTCCAATTACTGGCTGGGTAAACAGAAGCGATTCTCTCTGGGGCGTTATCCTGAAATCGGCTATCCCAAAATCTGGATTGAGGCGCAGCTTCCCCATGTCGACCCCAACAAAGTCAGCGCGGCCTACAATCAAGCGCAGTATGTAGAACAGCGGCGGGGCATGATGCAGGCGTGGGCAGCATTTTAATAATAACCACGCCCAAGCCGCCATCAAATGCCAAAGTCCTCTCGAAACCGATCGATCTGATGCATCCGCTCGTGCAGAACCGTCACGATACCGATGTTGCCGTTTGATAGTCTGCGCCAGTAGACAACATGCCGCTCGTAGCGAAAGAAGAAACCTTCTACTCCAAATTCGGCGGGGACGGGCTGTGAAACGACCTCGTGGTTTTCTATCCTGGCAAATGCCTGAAACATGCCGGTAATGTAGCGGTCCGCTTGCTCTGTACCCCATCGCTCGCGCGTGTATCGGTAGATCTCGTCAAGACGATAAGAGGCGGCGTCCTGTATGCGAACATTAGCCATACGGTCAGCCCTTGTTGCGTGCAATGATATCTGCGGCAGTCAAGGATACGTATGAAGACTCTGGTGCAGCAAAGGCACTGGTCAATTCCACCTTGAGTCGTTCGAATGCTTCTGACTCCACCCGCTCTTTGTCCCGGCGGATCAAGTCCCGGACGTACTCGCTGACGTTGTCGTAAGCGCCGTTTTCGCCTACATTGGCGGCCACGAAGTCACTCAGCGGCCCTTTGAGGCGAACGGTCATTGTCGTGGTTCGGGACATGGTGTGTTCCTCATTTATGAATTTCGTATTGAATATAAGCAAAAAATAATACAAAAAACAACGCAGCGCTTATCTCGTTTCCCGCGCCAATTTCTCATCCATAGACATCCACCCACGCCTGTAGCGCGGTGATCCAACAGGGTAATCGCGCGGTTGCACCTCCAGCGCAATCCGCTGAAAACCACCGTCAACCACGCCGAAATCGTAAACAAATTCATCCACCAAAGTCGGGGGCGGTTTGTTTGCTAAGTCTCGATGAGCGGTTTATGGCTGGGGTGTTTGTCAGGTTACACAGGGAACTATCTCTGAAATGGCTGCACCCAATGCTGTTAATAATCGGCGGCGCAATAAGAACACTATTTCACCCGAACAATGAAAATTCGTAATTTCGACACCGCGTTTACCGCGAAGGCTTCCCCAGCATCTGAGTCAACCTCTCGTCCCCCTGAAGCAAAGAGAGTAAAAAGAGAATCCGTGGCGCAATCAGACCCCTCCGGTAGCCGGGGCAGGTCCGGGCGTCTTCTTCAACCGGGGCTGCGGGCGCAAATTATCGGAAATACTCACCCTAAAACCGGTTCATCATCCGGCGGCGAGGCGGGCTCCTCGCGAAAACGTCCGGCGGAAACCTCGTCGGAACATCTACATTCAGAGCACGCTTCTGGCGCGTCGCGCCCGATGCCGGAAGCGGGATGGGTCGAGGCGCTCGACTACCCTGAACATCATCTCGAACATCAAGAGGCGCAAACATTAAAAGCGCAGCGCGAGGAACAACGGCATGAACTTCATCGTCACAGCGATTCCGGGTTTCCGGAACGCTGTTTCGCCATGGCAGAAGATAATGTACTTGCCCGGCGTAATCACACCGGCAGGGCGCTCATTTTTTTGCAGTCGGCCAATGATGCCGCAACGAATAGTTATTGGCTCACGCGGTATCTGGTGAAGCTGGCCGCGCCTCATGCCCCCCCTCATCAACCCTATCAGTTTCACCAATGCGTTATGGAATGTGCGGAACTGGCCGCGCGTTACTTCGTGCTGCATCCCGACTGGTTTAAAGGCGAACCGCTGCATCAGTACGCGTCAATCGCCAGCCATCTGGGGAAATACCCGGACAGTGAGATCGCTATGCGGGCGCTGGCGTGCATTGCGGACGAGGCGCTGCATGTCCGTGATATCGGTTCGCTGGACATCAGATCACGCACGCAACTGGTCGGTTCGTTTGCCAAGAATGCGGGCAGCGGGCGCTGCCGTGATGCGGCCTTGAGAATTATCGCGGATTCTTTGCAGGATCGGCGCTGTGTCTTGGGTTCGCGTGACACGCTTATGTTTATCAATGCGCTGGGCAAATGGCCTGAACACCCCCGGGCGGAGGCGGCGGCCTGCATGCTGGCCGAGCGGATCGCCGATCCGCATTTACGGCTGAAACAAAAAATGCAGGCCGCCGATGTGACCGGGATGCTGAATGTTTTCAGTCAATGGCCGACGCGCGGGGTAATAAAACATCAGGCCATCGTACTGGGCAACGCCATCACCGAGGATCGTGATCTGCGACAAAATTTGGGATGCAAAGAGGTCAGTCGCGCTTTGCTCGCGTTGAGCCAGTGGGCGGGCGAGGGGTGGGCCAGGCAAGCGACGCTGGCGCTGGCGGCGGAGATGCGGTTGAACCGGTCGCTGCTGGATGAAATGAGTGCGGAAAGTCTGTGTGATGGGCTGAATGCCCTTGGCAAGTGGCCTGCTGAGCCAGTGATGTCGGAGTTTGTTTCCTTGCTGGCCGGGAAAGTTTTCAAAGACGGCGGACTGCGCCGGGAAATGGATGCACAGGGCGTGAGCGTTACCCTGAACGCGTTTGGTAAATGGCCGACGGCGCCGAAGGTGCGGGAGTCGGTGCTGGCGCTGGCGGACAGACTGGCCGGGGATGCGTTCCTGCGATTGGAGCTGGATGCATACAGTATGAGCGTTACGCTGAACGCGCTGAGCAAATGGCCGACGGCGACGCGCGTGACGGAGGCGGTACTGGCGCTGGCGGCGCGGCTGGTCAGCGATGAGGCGCTGCGGCGGCAAATGAGCGCTCAGAATTTGGGGAGTACCCTAAGCGCGCTGAGCAAATGGCCACAGCAGAGGCAGATCAGCGAGGCGGCGATGGTGCTGGCGGGCAGGTTGGCCGGGGACGAGGGCTTGCGGCGGCAAATGAAGCCTCAGGTGGTGGGGGGAGCCTTAAATGCGTTGAGTAAGTGGCCGACGGCGCCGCAGGCCACAGACGCGGCGCTGGCGCTGGCGGGGCGGCTGGCCAGAGACAACATGATGCAGCGGCAAATGAATGATCAGCATGTGAGCAACAGCCTGAACGCGCTGAGTAAATGGCCGGCGGCGCCGCAAGCCGAAGACGCGGCGCTGGCATTGGCGGGGCGGCTGGCCAGAGACGGCATGTTGCGGCGGAAAATGAATGCGCAGCATGTCAGCACCAGCCTGAACGCGCTGAGTAAATGGCCGGAAGCGGCGCAGGCGCTGGAGGCGGCGCTGGCATTGGCGGGGCGGCTGGTCAGGGACGGGGCGCTGCGGCGGCAACTGAGCGCGCAGCAGGTCAGCAACAGCCTGAATGCGCTGAGTAAATGGCCGGAAGTACCGCAGGCCGAAGACGCGGCGCTGGCAGTAGCGGCGCGGCTGGCCAGGGACGAGACGTTGCGGCGGCAAATGAACGCTCAGCAGGTCAGCACCAGCCTGAACGCATTGAGTAAATGGCCGACGGCGGCACCCGTGACCGAGGCGGCGCTGGTGTTGGCGGGGCGGCTGGTCAGAGACGAGGCGTTGCAGCGGCAAATGAATGCGCATGATGTGAGCGCCAGCCTGAACGCGCTGAGCAAATGGCCGGCGGCGGCGCAGGCGCTGGACGCGGCGCTGGCATTGGCGGGGCGGCTGGCCGGGGACGAGGCGCTGCGGCGGCAAATGAGCGCTCAGCATGTGAGCAACAGCCTGAACGCATTGAGTAAATGGCCGGAAGCGGCGCAGGCGCTGGACGCGGCGCAGGCACTGGCGGCGCGGCTGGTCAGAGACGGGGCGCTGCGGCGGCAAATGAGCGCTCAGGATGTGAGCAACAGTCTGAACGCGCTGAGTAAATGGCCGGAAGTACCGCAGGCCGAAGACGCGGCGCTGGCAGCAGCGGGGCGGCTTGCCAGAGACGGGGCGCTGCGGCGGCAAATGACCGCGCAGCATGTGAGCAACAGCCTGAACGCGCTGAGTAAATGGCCGGCGGCGCCGCAAGCCGAAGACGCGGCGCTGGCATTGGCGGGACGGCTGGCCAGAGACGAGGCGCTGCGGCGGCAAATGAGCGCTCAGCATGTGAGCAACAGCTTAAATGCATTGAGCAAATGGCCGGCGGCGCCCCAAGCCGCAGACGCGGCGCTGGCATTGGCGGGGCGGCTGGTCAGCGACGGGACGTTGAGGCGGCAACTGAGCGCGCAGCAGGTCAGCAACAGCCTGACCGCGCTGAGTAAATGGCCGGAAGCGGCGCAGGCGCTGGACGCGGCGCTGGCGCTGGCGGAGCGGCTGGTCAGAGACGAGGCGTTGCGGCGGCAACTGAATGCGCAGGAGGTGAGTTCGACCTTAAACGCGCTGAGTAAATGGCCGGAAGTACCGCAGGCCGAAGACGCGGCGCTGGTGTTGGCGGCGCGGCTGGCCGGGGACGGGACGCTGCGGCGGCAACTGAACGCGCAGCAGGTCAGCAACAGCCTGAACGCGTTGAGCAAATGGCCGGCGGCGGCGCAGGCCGCAGACGCGGCGCTGGGGCTGGCGGAGCAGTTGGCCGGGGATGAGGCGCTACAGCGGCAACTGAATGCGCAGCATATGAGCAACAGCTTAAACGCGTTGAGCAAATGGCCGGAAGCGGCGCAGGCGCTGGAGGCGGCGCTGGCATTGGCGGCGCGGCTGGCCGGGGACGAGGTGCTGCGGCGGCAAATGAATGCACATGATGTGAGCAACAGCCTGAACGCGTTGAGTAAATGGCCGGCGGCGCCTCAGGCCTTAGACGCGGCGCTGGCGCTGGCGGCGCGGCTGGCTGGGGACGAGGCGCTGCGGCGGCAAATGAATGCGCAGGGCGTGAGCAACAGCCTGAACGCGTTAAGCAAATGGCCGGAGAAGCAGCAAGCCTTAGACGCGGCGCTGGCGCTGGCGGCGCGGCTGAACAGCGATGAAGCGCTACAGCGGCAAATGAACGTTCAGGAAGTGAGCGCGACCTTAAACGCGCTGAGCAAATGGCCGAAGACGCCACAGGCCAGAAACGCGGGGCTGGCGCTGGCGGAGCGGCTGGTTGGGGATAGCGCGCTGCGCGAGCGAATGGATGCGTTGAACATGAGCAATAGCCTGAACGCGCTGAGCAAATGGTCGGAAGTGCCGCAGGCCGAAGACGCGGCGCGGGTGTTGGCGGAGATGCTCGCCAGAGACGGCATGCTGCGGCGGCAGATGAACGCTCAGGAGGTGAGCGCGACCTTAAACGCGCTGAGCAAATGGCCGGCGTCGGCGCAGGCGCTGGACGCGGTGTCGGCATTGGCGGAGCGGCTGGTCAGTGACGAGGTGCTGCGGCAGCAACTTAGCGCTCAGCATGTGAGCAACAGTTTAAACGCGCTAAGCAAATGGCCGGCGTCGCGGCAAGCCAGAGACGCGGCGCTGGGGCTGGCGGAGCGGCTTGGCCTCGACGACGCGCTGTGCCGGCAACTGAGCGCTCAGGAGTTAAGCTTGGCCTTGAATGCGCTGAGCAAATGGCCGCTGGAGCCGCAGGCCAGGGAAACCGCCTGGCTGCTGGCCGCGCCATTGGGCACGCACGCCCGCGCCTGGGGAAGATTCGCGCTTTCCGATATGTCGCAGATTGCCAATGCCATGCACACGATAAGCCGGAATGACGAGCAGGAGGCCGCCGAATGCCGGACGCTGCTGGAGGGACTTTCCGTCTATCTGGAGCTGCACCCGGAGCGTTTCGGCGATGCCGGCGCCCGTGCGATCGGCGTCTTGTTTAAAGCCTATGAAAGCCTGCATATGCCGCGCGCGCTCCGCCCGCTGGCCCGGCCGGCGCTGGCGAGAGTTGAGACGCTGCTTCAGGAAAACAGGATGCGCGATGAGCCGCTGGAGTCCGTGGCGGCGCTCTGTATGGGGCTGTTGCCGCTGGCGCGCAGTTCGGATCTGCTGCGTTATCGTCCCCAGGCGCTAAAAACGCTTGAGGCGCTCCAGCCGGTGGTGGCGCGTAAAATCGAGGGGTATCTGCGTCGTGAAGGGACGCTGCCGTCAGGCAATGCGCTCCATCTGCGGGATGACGGCGAAGCCTGCGGGACGCGTCGTCCCGCGCTCAGCTTTTATCAGGTGCTGAAAGCCTACAGTCTGGTGGCCCGGCAATGGAAAATCCCGCATGTCGACGGCGAGCGAAACGCCACCAAAGCCCGGCAGGAAGCGCTTACCCGTTGGGTGCAGGAGATGACGGCGCGTACGCAGCGAACGATCCAGGCCGATCTTCAGGAGATGAGCTGGAATCTTATCGCCCAAATCGAAGCGGGCGATGGGTTGTATGATGCGCTGGATCTGCGGCTTAACAGGGAGACGGCGGCTATTGTGGCGCGCCATCCGCCCATCACTTTCGAGCTGGCGCAGCTCAGGCATCAGTTGCGCTCGCCCCCCGGTCGCCCCGGCGCGCTTGCGCCCGGTACAGGCGCCACGCGTCATATCATCGTGGACACCCTGGGCCGGCAAGTGAAAACGGATGATGACGAAACGCAGCGGCCCTATTCCTTTTATGCACGGCTGACGGGGCAGCCGCTGGTGGAGGTAGAGCTTCCCGGCGAGTTCAGCGCTTTCGTTCTGGCGCGCACCTTTCAGTTTCAGGGCGAGCCGTGGCGTTTCGATATGTTTGGCGGCAGTCGCCTGAATAAAGGGGCGCAAAATAAGGTCAAGGATATTCTGGACGGCAACACGTCTCAAAAATCGCTGTTGCCCGCGGTCCGGTACGCGGATACCGTGCCAGGCAGCGACTTTATGCGTCTGGTTGAAAAGCTCTCGCCTCAGCGTGAGGACTGGTCGCGTATCCAGCGCGCCCTGTTGGAGATGGTGCCGCCGGATCATGTTGTCGAGGGCACATTGCGTCTGGGGTGGTGCGCGGATGTGCCGGGGCCGCAGCATCCCTTCAGGCTGACGGGGCCGTCCGGCGAGCGCGTGGCGTTGTGCCCCAATGATGGCTGCGGTTTTTTGAAATGGACGGTAGCGCGGCAGATCCCCGCGGTGCGCGAAATGATGATGGCCTGGGAAGCGTCACGGGCGGGACAGGCCACGGCCTCCCAGCATACGCTGCTGAAATCGCAGGTCGTGGGGCAGAACAGCATACCGTCCCAGGCGTTGATGCACTATCCGCGCAGTCAGGCCGTTCAGGAAGAAGCCCACGACGCGATGCAGCACAGAGTGGCTGAATGGCAGGCTAACAATGAACATTTTGATTTATTAACGCTTTATCAGATGATTGTCAGCGGCGGTTATCAGGGCAGGCGGGTACGCGCGGTGCCGTCTGCCGATGAGCGGCTCTACCTGCCGACCATCACGCTGCCGGGATTCCAGCGGCCTGAAAGCGATGTGTTGCTGGGCAAACCGCCCTATGACAATGAAAACCTGCAACCGATTGCCGTCAGCCGGGTCGTGACGCCGGCCGACGGGGACAGCACCGCCCGTTTTCTTGACCAGTGTTTTTCCATCCAGTACAGCTATACCGGGTTTGACGAGGATTCCGGCGAGGACGCCGATATGCTGCACAGCAAAGGGATGCTGATTATTCCGCCGCCCGGCTACTGGTCACCCGCTCACGCCGGGCAGGATATGGTGTGTTCGCGGGAAGATCTGAAGATATTGTCGCGCTGGAAGTCCCGGCGTGAGCGGGACACACTGCCGGCGCAGATGCTCTGCACGGGCAGCCTGAGAGTCAAAGAGATCCTGGCGCCGGGCCGGTTGGGTGCGGTGCCCATCCCGGAGCTCCGCAAGCGCAGCATGGACACCGATGGCGACGAGGCGTTTGTCTATGCGGGCTATCCCGCGCTGGCGGCGCATATCCGTGAGGTGATGGCGGCGCGCGGGCGGCGGCGCGGCGCGGTGGTCTCTTTCAAACCGCCCAAGACCGCGACGGCGGCGTTTGACGAGCAGGGCCGTTATCATACCGGGCGGGCCCGGGAGATAATGAACCAGCAACTGGGCGGGAAACTGCTTGGCAAAGCGAGCATCGCCGCCAGACGGTTTCTTGCCCAGCCGGATGCGCTGCGTGAGAAGATGGCCCGCGGGATGATGTTCGGCGTCTATGACGGCGTGGAGCGCAGTCTGCGCAACGGTCTGCGGCGGTGGCTGGCCGACGGGCGCGACGCGCCCGCGCTGAATGACCTGCGCGGGCAGGCGAGAGCGGCCATTGACCGGGCGCATTTGCCGGAAGCGCGGGAAGCGGCGGCGCTGCTGCATCATCTGACGTTGCGACTGGGGGAGGGCGATGAAGAGAGGCCGCCGGCGATGTCCGACGCGCTGGCCCAGGCGATGCCCGGGCTGGCGATGGCTTACGCGCAGGCGACGGATGCCCCTTCGCGCATTCACGCCGTGCTGGACAATTATCCGGTTTGCCGGTTGTCGCATGAACAGTTTCCCCATGGTCAGCCGGGACTGGTGCCCGGCGAGCCGGAGCTGACGATCCGCAACCTGTTTACCCTGGCGGTGAAGGTGGGCACCGATGCCCTGAAATCGGATACCGGTGTCGGGCTGTTCAGTAAAATCATCGATCGGTGCGAAATGACCGAGCGCAATTATGCCGAGCGGATACGCAAAGTCCCCTACGGCAAACAGACGGCGTACGAGGTGCGAAACGGGCGGTTTAACCCCGAACAGGCGAAAACCACGCTGGCGTCAATCCCCACGCTGGCGGCGGCGGTGATGGAGGATGCCGTGGAGACGTTGCAGAAGGCCGGGCTGCTCAGCGCGCCGCCCACCGCTCAGGAGCAGGCGCAAACGCTGTCGCCGAAGACGTTGCGTAACACCGCGCTGGCGTTGAACGGTCAGGCACGGCAGGCGCAGCGGCGTATCACCCATACACTGCAACGGTTGCTGCCTGGCGGCGCGTATCTGGCGGGGCTTGAACACAGCGTTAAATCGGTGTCTTCGCTGGAAGACAAGCTCACAGACCAGTTTGCCCGACACCGGCAGGATTGGGAGCAGGCTGTCGCGCATATCAACGATGCACTGCGCTACAGCGTGGTGCTGCCGCACCACGCTTTTGTTGAGGCGTACCGCCAGGTCGTGGTGGCGCTGGAAGACGAAGGGCATGAGTTGCTCCAGCGCAAGAACTATTTTGCCCGGTGGAATATGCCGTTCCGGTCGATAAACGTCAGCCTGCGGGAGGCGGAGAGCGGGCAGCGCTGGGAGATCCAGTTCCATACCGGGGAAACCTTCCCGCTCAAGGCGCGTTACCATGACGTTTACAAGGATCAGCAGCGGCTGTCCCGTCAGGGCCAGACATCGGAGACGGTCAAGGCCCGGATGAATGAGGCGCTGCAAGCTTTCCGGCGCGTACCGGTTCCGGCGGGGTGCGAGGAGATTGATGACTGGCAGGCCACTACCGCGCCGGCGCGGGTTCCGCGTCCCGCGCCTGAACCGGCGGGCGCGTCTTCCACGGCGGGTCAGGTGGAGGCGATCCTCACACAAGCGCGTCAGCTTGAACACGAGGTGACCCCCCGGCTGGTTCAGGCGTTGCAGGCGCACGGCGGCCAGTTGCGCCGGGATGAACAGGGAGACTGGCGGGCGTTTATTTTCAAGAAACCCGCCTCTATCGCCCGCAAACTCGCCCTGATTCAGGCGTCCGGATCTCAGGGGGCAACGTCGACGGCCTTGTCCGTCCGTGATGCGCTGAGGTACGAAATTATCCTGCCTGCGGAAAAGTTCGCAGACAGGGCGCAGGCTATCCTGAATCTGCTGGAAAGAGAACGCTTCGAAGCGATGCGGTTACGCAACGGATTTGTGGAGCCGGATACCACTTATGCCGGGGTCAATGTCAAATTGCGCAGCACCGGGGCGTCATCGGGCGACCGGTATTTTGAGGTGCAGTTCCATACGCGTGATAGCCTGAAAGCCAAACTGAAGTCGCACAAAGATTATGAGTCCCTGCGTAAACTGCCTGGTGACCGGGCGGCGGATCACAGCGATGAAGCCTGGGCGGATATCCAGGACAAGCGGGCATACCTGTTGGAGAAGATTCAGGGTATGGCGGCCTGCGTGTCGTTGCCTGAACACATTCACCGTCTGCGGGCGTTTGAACATGAGCGATGAGCGTCTGAGGGTTGATCATGCTTAAGCTCGCTTCTCATGGGAAGCGAAGGGTAATTGAGCGGGTTATCTGCGGGAATAGATCAGTCGGCAGAGCGCCACCTTGCCAGGGTTGCGGTCGCGGGTTCGCGCCTCGTTTCCCGCGGCAACTCTTGTTCCATAGACATCCACCCACGTCTGTAGCGCTGTGATTAAACAGGGTAATCTCTCTATTGAGCCTCCAGCGAAATCCGCTGAAAACCCCCATTAAACACGCCGAAGCAGTACACAAATTCGTCCATGAAAATCGGGTGCGTTATGGATCTTCCGGTGAAATTAAGGGAAGGTGCGCCAGATAGCCGTTAAAAAACAATGCCGGACAATTTAAGCGAACTGCATTGAACAAAGTGACCGATTTTCCCTGTCGTTTTTTTTCGACAACGGGAACCAGAAGATTCTTAACACTACTTAACTAACTGATGACATAGTTTACACTAGAAGGGCACTGGCTATCGAAAGTGTAAATAGCGTATTTGTGCCGCAATCAATAAGGCCGGCAGGTGTAAAGAACGACCATAAAAAACACGCCGCGCCAAATGAAGTCGTCGCGCAGTTCGAAACTCGACTGGCGTCAGAAAAAACGCAGTACCAATTATTAAGCGGCTACCGGCAACGATCCGTTTTTCCCGCTGGGTGTCAAAGAATCTTTTAAAAGCCATTTATCGGGCAGTATTCGACAAAAACGTTTGAGCATCAGAGCATTGTTAATGACTAACAGCAATAACAATAAATTATATTTAAACGGTAATCGGTTTTATCGAATGCTTCCAAAGACAGAGTATATTTTCAGATCGTTCAGGTGTCAGGAAAATGGCATTGCGGACGGCAGCCCTTATGAAAATATAAAGCTGATTTTCTTTTAATGGCGAGCGGGAAAAGAAGGGACCGCCAGAGAAATTGCTCAGGCCGGTGAATTTATTTCTCGCGGTCTTAATTAAGCAATTAAAAAAAGAGAATTGGGGGGAAGGATTGATTCACTGTTTTAACAACGGTAAGGAGAAAACAATAATGACACACTATCAACGACAGGTTGAACGCTGGTTGCAGCATCTTGCCAAACGCTATGGTACTTCACTCTCTCTGAAGAACGGCATATGCGCGTTGTGCGACGAAGAAGGGGGCGAAGCGGCGGTGATTGAGATGCCGGCGCAAAGCGATAGCCTGTTATTGCACTGCCAGATGCCGGTGTTGCCGGAAGAAATCTCCGAGGTGTACGCGCGTTTCTGTTTGCAACTGAATTTTGAAATGAACGCTATGCGCGGCTGTTGGTTGGCGCTGGATGACTATCAAACGCTGCGTCTCTGCACCCAATACACCGTGAATTCGCTGGATGAACAAACATTCACTGCCCTGGTCGAGGGCTTTATTCAGCAGGCTAAAGAAGCGGGCGATTTTTTGCGGGATGCGCTTGCTCGGTTTAACGCCGCATAAAACGCACTGAGTTTTATTTTTTAACTAAATAAACAATAAAAAAGTATATTAATTAATCGATAAGGATATCGAAATAATAAAAATAAAGGTTTTTACTAAAGAGTCTGAATAAATCTGACCTTGTTTTATACCCGACAATATTTATTTTTTGAGAAATAAACTGTTATTTTAAATTTATAAATAGGGGATTTTATGTTTGGGAGCAAGGGCCATATAACGTCTACATCGCACACTATTACGCCTGTCGTAATAGGATCGGAAACCACAGCAACGCCAAAACTGCAACAAAAGGGGATTCGGCATACGCCTAAAGCCGGTGCCGGATCGCTGATAGAAAAGAGCGAACAAACCGCCAGACGTTCGCCTGTCCACCAGGCTACAGGCAGCGAACAGGGAGACGCGCCGGCGCGTCAGCGCGGCCGTGGCGGAAAGCTCAGCGGCATATTTCACCGCTTGCCGTTTATGAAAAAAACGTCCCCCGCGCCAGCCCAGACAGACCCGCAGGGCGGCGTGCGGCAGTCGAATTCAAACCGTGCCGTGCTTGACAGGATGCAGGGCTGGCCGAAGGGGATTCTGCGTGACTTCGCCGCAACCCCATCTGTTAATCGCGAGCACTCATCTAATGGCGAGCACTCATCTAATGGCGAGCACTCATCGCCGCAAGATGTACAGCGCTATCAGAAAAACTTTGCCCAGGTGCGGCAAACTATTCTCAATAAAATCGCGCAAAATTCGCCGGCCGGAGAAATCGAGTCCAGCACGTCCTCTGGTTCATCCCGCTATGCTTCACCTCTTTCTTCGCCCAGCCGTTTTTCCACTGATTCATTGGTTCAGGAGTCGGACAACGAAGACGCAGACTTTGATCATTTGTATCGGGAAATGCAGCAACGGCAGGCTAAACAGCCAGCTAAGGTGTTTGACCCGGTTGAGTTTTATGGCGCGCAGGCGAATACGAGCGGTTCGGCCTCCTCTGAAGTGCCGGACGACGATGCGCCGCAACAGTCAGGCAAGATGGCGCAGCAAAATGATGAGGTTACCTCGACGGGAAGATCGTCAGGTTTTAAGCAAGACGGGCCGATGCACAAACGGTTTCAACTGTCGCTGCCCACTATCGCGGAAGACATTTCGTCACGCCAACTGCCGAATCAGGAGGTGGCGCTGAGCCTGGATAACAAAGGCCGACTCAAGGTGAACGAGGCGCCCTCACCGGCGATGAAGACGTTGCTGAATGAAACCCTGGGCAAAGAGAATCAGCGTTTTTTGGCCCATGCGACACTCGGCGGGGAGCAGGACGAACGGCGCCATCTGCTGCTGAACAACGAGGGTAAGTTGTTTGTACTGACGAGTGTGGAAAAAAACTGTACGGCCCTGCACTCCAGCGCACCCGGCGCGGATAAACCTACGCTGGCACTGGCGGAGAAAGGTAAAGCCGCCTATCGCCTTGAGCCATCCCAAGACGGCACCAGCGTCAGCGTGCAGGTGCGGGAGAAACACCATGTTCAAAATGTGACGCAATCGACGCTGGCGTTGCCGGGGAGGTTGCATAATTCCCTGTTGAGCGGCATTTACCGTCATCCTGCGACGCGGGCGAACCCCGCAGGGGAACAGGTACGTTTGCACGAAGGGAAACTTTACGCGTTGAACGAAGCGCGGGGCGAGTGGATCAAGAAGAGCGATACCGCGCTCGATAAACTGTCCGCCCAGGCGGATAACAAGCTGTATGCCGTGCAGGATAAAAAGACGCTCGTCAACTTGACGGACAACGTGCACGGCGGAACATTCAACGACGATATCGTCACGTTTGCGGTAAATAAGCGCGGACAGACTGCCGTGTTGACGGACAGCGGCACCAGCGCACAGGTCTTCATCACGCCGTCGCAGGGAGAGCCGTCAGCACCGATACCGGTGACCTTAAGGATGGCCGAGTCGTCACTGGCGTTGGCGCGCGGCGATGATCGGATTGATGCGAAAACCCTCGGCATAACGGATAACCAGATTTATGTGACCGACAGCGAAAATACGCTGTTCGTCGGCGAACTGCCGTCCCCAGGCCAGAAGGACGTGGTGTTGACGTCAGCGCCGCAGCCGGAACTGGAAAAAACGTTTCCGAAGCATTATCAAATTGAAGGATTTGCCAACGATGAGCATGGTCAGCTCAATGCGCTGGTGAAAGATCATCTCAAACAAATTCACACCAGTCCGTTGGACGAAAAAGGGCAATTCCACGCCGGCTGGAACCTGAGCGACACGCTGGTGATCAACAACCAGTCCGGGCTGATGCAGGTGCAGCCCAGCGTTCAGGAGTCCGTCGACCTGAAACATTTGGGCAAAGTCGCCCTACACGACGGGGCGCTGTACTACAGCGATAAACTCACCCAGGCTTGGGCCAAAGCGGATAGCGGCTTCGATCAGTTGAAACGGGGCGTTGACGGCATGGCTTATGTGTTGAAGGAGGGCGAGGTCAGAAAAGTAAGCATTTCGGTAACAAGCGGGGGCTTTAGGGAAGGCACGGATAACGTGTTTTCGTTCGCTCAGGTGCGCAACAAGCCCTCCGCCGGAGGAGGACTGCTGCCGGATGCGAAGCCCGACAAAGCGGTGGCGATGGCAGTCATCAATCCCTACCAGTTTCTGGTGGTGTCCGATAAGGGCGAAATCCGTTTCCATCAGGCCAAACCGAACACCAATCAGTCGCTGCATCCGGCGCAGACATTGCCTCAGACCGGCATTCGCGGCGAAGTTAAAGACATCGTGCTCGACCGCGATCAGAACCTGTTTGCCTTAACCAAGGAAGGCCGCGTGTTCACACTGGCGAAAGATCAATGGCAGCAACCGTCGCATTTGCAGGCGCGGGCCGTTTGGCAGCCGGTCGCGCTGCGTTATGAGGGCGCCCCGATAACCCATATTCACACTGACGACGACGGGCGCCTGGTGGCTGGCGGCAAGCATGGCAGCCATCAACGCATCGGCAATACGTGGCAGCCGTTCAAGGGCGCCGAGCCTGCACAACTACCGCTGCCGACGAAACTGCCGAAAGATGAAGTGTATGACCGGCTGGGGAAATCGATGATAGTGAGGCGTATCCCAAAAACCGATACGTCGGTGCAGAACTCGGTCACCGTCGGCGGAATGAGCGGCATTGAAAGCCGGAAGGTAAAGAGCAAGTTTTCCGATCGGGTCAGCGCACATATGTTTTCGCCTACCCTAGAGATGCCCCGGCCGATCAAAAATCTGGCTTACTCCGTTCAGCATCAGTGGCAAGGACGTGAAGGGATAAAACCGCTGTATCAGATGCAAAGCCTCCTGTTCAAACAGCTGGAAGCGGGAAGCATTCGCCATAGGATCGCTGTGGTGCCCATTGACGAAGAGGTTGCGGAAGATCTGCATACCCGCCTGCAAAAACTGGATTTGGGTGAAGGCGGCAAAGAAGTGGTGGCGCTGATGCAACGCTTCCTCGGCGAGCTGGAAAGCAGCGCGCTGAACGCCGCTACCCGGATTGGGAAATTGAAGGGTATCGTCAAGTCAAACGGCGATCTAAACGAAAAATTTAAGCCATCCTTGTTGAAACCGGTGGTACAGGCGTTCAACCCGCAGCGTTCCGGGCACGACCTAAGTCGTACTCTGCTGGATGCATGGAGGGCGCTGCCAGCGCCGAAGGACGATGTCCCCAGCGGCAGTCTCTATAAGAAAGTGGAGACGCTGCTGACCGGTTTTGTCGATAAACAAGCCAACATCAGCCACCAGAAAACGGATATGACGCGTCAGCGCGATCCCAACGATCAGAGTTCATTGCTGAAATCCCGCCTGATTCTGGACACGCTGACGTTGAAAGATTTTCAGCAGTTGGTGGACAAAGCGGAGCTGTTGTCCGGCAAGTCGCCGGATGCGGATCAGGTGACGCAAATAAAGAATACGGTTCTGAAAATGCGGAATCAGGAGTACGGCGAGAACCCGGTTAAGCAGTTCACCGACATGGGGTTCGTCAGCAACCGGGCGTTGGAATCCAATTACGATGTGGTCAAAGCGTTCCTCAACGGGTTCCGCAAGGAGGATCATGGGGTCAATATGACGACGCGTACGGTATTACAGGCGGAAAATCAGACGCAGTTGGCGTCGAAACTCGTCGACACATTACAGTCGCTTGAAGATGAAGAAGCGCTTGTTTTTGATAGAAATTATGGCGTTAACGTCAGTTTGTCCTATGGGATTGAGCCGAAAGCGATACCGCTACCGCTGTATCCTTCCGCAGGCATGGGGTTTAGCCGCATGCACTCGCTTTGGGTAACGCGCACCGGTGAGGAGTATCTGTTCGAATTCGACAGGAGAGGCAATACCAGCAGTACGCTTTCCCTATCAACGGGCCATAGCCTGATACCGAATTTAACCTCGGACAGCATTAAAGAGAAGATGAATGTTCAGATAAATGAAGAACATAATTTAGCGCTTGATCTCCGCGCCAGCGCATCGCTGGGTGGAACGCTTACCGCGGGACAAAAAAACGGCCTTTACTTCTATTTACCTGATGAAAAATTGCCTGAGTTTGTTAAAAAATTGACTGAAGGCACTCTGACTCCGGTGGATTTAATGCTCGCGGGGAACCGCCATCGGGTCATGGAGGGGAATAAACTCAGTTTCAGTATGGATGTTAGCGCTTCTCTGGAGGCCCGGGCCACCATCAATGTGACGGATAGCGACGCCGATCGCACGTCATTGCTGGCGCGCGTGGCTGGCGGCGTGAGCGCCGGAGCGAGACTGGTTTCGGTTAACCGGGAGCGCTCCACTGAAGAGAGCGAAAGACAGACCATCATCTCTCACCGGGACAGCCGGGTGCGCTTTTTCAATCAAGCGAGTGTGGATGTTCATGCTTCCGCTATTACCGGTCTAATCCATAACGTCAGCGACGATCCGCAGGATGGAATGGTGACATTTTTCACGCCGGTATCGGCCTCTTTCAGCGTCAGCATGGATAAAACCGCCACTAAGCGGCTGGATGTCACGATGAAGGATGCCGAACCGGTGACGGGGGACCGCGTGGCGAGTCTGGCCAAACTTGTGGGGAAACATTTTACGGACAACACCAGCCGCAAGGTTCTGGATGCATTGAAGGATGTGCCCGATATCACGGAAAAACTGACGGTTATGCACAAGCATTTCAGCGGGCAGCACATCAACAACGATGAGCGTTATGATGCCGTCAACAAGGTCAAGACCGCGCTGTACGAACATATCGCCGCTCAGAATGGCGAACGGGTCCTGTCCGTCGCGAGAACTCGCTCTTACTATAGCTGGGTGCCGGACCTGAAGCGGGAAGGGTTTACGCATTTTCTACACCGGAAGCTGGATAGCTCACTGGCGCCAGACACCGCCCAACGTATAAAAAAGCTGATGGACACCACGCCAGAGGCCAAATGGGTGATTGATAAGTTGAAGAAAGAAATCCCTATTCTTCTTATTTTCAGACAGGATTTGAAAGAGGATATCAAGCAGAACCTGATTGACGGTATCCATGAGAAGAAAGTCAGCCACCAGGATGTTGTCAACATGTTCAACGATCGCAACCATATCCGAATGGAGTACCTCGCGTTTTACCAATTGCTGAGTAAAAAGGAGGGGTTCAGCTCACCGACGCTGGTGTTAGGCGGAAACAGCAATGCCAGCATGTCCATGTTGAAAAATTTAGGTACTCTCCGTTTTCAGTACGGGAAGGATCCGGATATGCCGATCGGATTCATTCTGGAAGGGGACATCGCTAATGCCAGTGACGAAGTGAGCAAAGCGGTGAGTCAACTGAAAAAAGAGGGGAGGGAAATTAATTAATGAGGGAGAAAACGCGTTGACACGCCGTCAGCGGGCCGTGCTTTATCGGAGAGGCGTCTGACGCATTTTCCGGCATGGCGAAAGGTGGGGAGGGCGCCTGTAACGCAAGCGCCCTTTCCCTTTTCCTGATTGAAGGGGCCGACGCGGGAGTGGATTGGGGGCCAGGGTTTCCAGCCAGCCGGACAACACCGGCTAATGAGCCCGTAGCTCAGTGAGAAATTTTCGGGCGCGCTCGCTTTGCGGTCTGGAAAAAAACGCATCTGGCGCGGCGGTTTCCACCAGGCTTCCGTTATCCATGAACAGCACGCGGTCGGCGACTTCCCGCGCAAAATTCATTTCATGAGTGACGCACATCATGGTCATTCCTTCCCGCGCCAGTCCCTTCATAACCTGCAACACTTCTCCCACCATTTCCGGGTCCAGCGCGCTGGTGGGTTCGTCAAATAGCATGGCGGGCGGGTCCATCGCCAATGCGCGCGCGATGGCGACCCGTTGCTGCTGGCCTCCCGAAAATTGCCCGGGATAGGCGTCTATTTTCGCCGCCAATCCCACTCTGTCGAGCAACGCTTCGGCGCGTTCACGCGCTTCGCGCTTATTTTTCTTCAGCACATTTAATGGCGCCAGCATAATATTTTCTGCCACGGACAGATGAGGAAAGAGATTAAAACTTTGGAAAACAAACCCGACCTGGCTGCGGAATTTATTCAAATCCAACGCCGGCGAGTGAATATCCTGTCCGTCGAATTGTATTGAGCCTTGGTGTATATCCTCCAGACGATTCACCGTGCGGATCAACGTCGATTTCCCAGAACCGGAAGGGCCGCAGACAACCACGACTTCTCCTTTGGATATATGGGTCGTCACATCATTCAGCGCATGGTAATGCCCATACCATTTATTGACGGACTTAAAGTCGATCATCGGTACTTTACGCGTTGTGTTATTTGTCATAATAAGATTCCCCTGGTGTGGAATTCATGAGTGATTCAAGGCGTCGCGGTAGAGGATAGCGCTGCGGCCATCGTCTTTTTTTCGCCGTTGCGTTTTTTATTAATGCGCCGCTCTACATACCGCGCCAATTGCGTCAACGAAAAACACAATGCGAAGTACATTACCGTCAGGATGAAAAATACCTCAAAAGGTTTAGTCAACAGCGTGCTGTTGATTTGATTCGCGGCGAACGTCAGCTCATTAACGCTGATCACATACCCCAAAGAGGTTTCTTTAATGGTGGAGACAAACTGGCTGATCATCGCCGGCAGCATATTATAAAGCGCCTGTGGCAGAATGACTTTCACGGTCGTCTGCATATAGCTCAGCCCGACCGCGCGCGCGGCTTCCGTTTGTCCTTTAGGCAGACCTTCGATGCCTGCGCGGATGATCTCGGCAAGATAGGCGGCCTGATAAATGACCAGCGTCACCAGCATCGTGGTAAAGCCGTTTACCGAGCGGCCAATCAACTGAGGAATAAAAAAATAAACCCAGAAAATCAGCATGATCAAAGGTACGCCGCGCACGCCATAGACCAGAACCGCGGCCGGCAGGCGCAGCCAGCGAAAAGGGCTGACGCGTGCCAGCGCAATCGATACGCTGAGCGGAAAAGCAAGCAGCAGGCCGAAAAGAGACAGCAGAAAGGTAATCGCCAGTCCGCCAAGCGGACCGTGGGGATATTGGCCCACCAGCAAGAGTAGCCAGTTATCTTTCAGGATTAGCAGTAAATCGCTCATTCCTACCTCGCTTTAATACGGTAACGATGCTCAAGCATGGAACCGGTAAACATAATGAGCAAAGAAACCGCCAAATACAAAACGGTAACCACCAGATAGATTTCAACGGTACGAAATGATTGGTTTTCGATTTCCCTGGCGACGTAGGTTAACTCCGCGACGCCGACCGTCATCGCCAGACTGGTGTTTTTGAACAACAATACGGTGTGGTTGATCAATGTCGGCAGCGCAACGCGCACCGCCTGCGGGAGAACAACCAATCGGAAAGCCTGTATATATCCCAGCCCCAGCGCGCGTGACGCCTCAAGTTGTGACTTGGGGATGGTGCGTATGCCCGCGCGCAGGGCCTCCGAGACATACGCACCCATGCAAAGCCCAACCGCGATAAACGCAAACAGGAACTCGCTGTTATGTGCATTCGTCCACTGTTGTATGCTGTCGGGGAGCAGCGTGGGAATGCCGAAATACCACAGGAAAATCTGCACCAGCATTGGGACGTTCTGATGGTATTCAACATAGCTGGCCACCAGTATTTCCCCAATACGGCTATTACTCATGCGGATCAGGGCGAGCAGGATGCCCACCACCACCGCAATCATCCATGCCAATGCGGTCAGTTCAGCGGTGGTGAGAATCCCCTGGAGTATCCATCGCGGATACTCGCCTTGTGTCAGAATGGAGAAATCTAATTCAGTTCCCATGACGACTCCTGATATATTTCAGCGGGATCAACGCCTATCAGCCATTAATGGGCTTGATAGTAAAACTGCGTTGCAGGCCATAAGGTGTTTCTTCTCCCAGCCACTTATCAAAGATTTGCCGTGCTTCACCCGATGCTTCCATTGATTGCAGAATGCCGTTGACCTTGTCGATCAACGCGGTTTCGTCTTTTTTCATTCCGATACCCCATGCTTCCGTCATCAACTCGGGCTCAAGAATGTCGATCGGCGCACTGCTCTCAACCTGTTTTTTGAATTTCATCAACATAATTTCAGAAACGGCAAAACCTTCCACCTTACCCTGCTGCATGGCGAGAAAGGCGGCGGGAGGGTCCTGGAAAGTGACGACTCTGGCGCTGGGTAAACGACTTTTCACCGCCATTTCAGAGGTTGAGCCTTTGGGCGCGCTGACGCGTTTACCTGCGAGATCGTCCAGCGTTTTATAGCCCTGGCTGCGTTTAGCCGCGACTTTCTGCAAACTGACATAATAACTGTCGCTGTAGGCGATTTGCTGCGCACGCTCCGGCGTCCAGCCGAGATTAGCGACCAGCACATCGACCCGGCCCTGTTGCAATTCAGGGATGCGCGCGGCGACAGAGATCAATTTGAGCGCCGGTTTAACCCCCAGTTCTTTGGCGATAGCATGACAAAAATCAACGTCATATCCCTGAATTTCCCGTGACTGGGGATTGGGAGAACTAAACGGTTCGGCCGTGCCCAGTGTTCCACATACCAGCGTCCCTTTATTTTTGATATCGGCAAGCTGGTCGGCATGGGCAAATGTAGCCGTCAGCAAAGACATTGCCGCCGCGCCCAATGTCACTATTACTGTTTTACGCATTGTCATTCTCCTCGGTTAAAAGAAAGGTCTGTCCCCCATCAAAAAGAGGGTATATAGCTTCAAGCGATAGCCTATAAATATCAGTAATAGACTATTCATTGCGGTAAAAAAAGTGATTTTTTATGCTACTTTAAAATTACTTTTTTTCATGTTTCAGCCAGTGCAACAACCAGACCGACACCTATTTCTGATGGAGAATAAATATCAATTTTTATTATGGTACAAAGATAAAAAATAAAATTTTAATAGGTAAAAAAGGATGGTGAATGAAAGTACAGTTTCGAGCTAACGAACATGACAACATTGGTTTATTAAAAAGGGTATGGCTTTTATTTGTTCAGATGCGAACGTATCAATCCTATTTTTTCAGCAGCAATAAGTAGCCGGTATTCGGGTAATGCCGGGCGTGTGCAAAGGGCGCTCATCCTTGAGAATGCCCCGATAATCAGATCGCAACAGGCTGCGCGGCGATAGCATCATGCCAATAGGGATAACGCGCTTTTAATCCGGCGGCATCCCTCTTCAATATTGTCCAGCGAACTGGCAAAGGATACTCGGATATAAGGCGACATGCCGTAAGCGCGTCCGCTCACGGTGGCGACACCGCTTTCGTGGAGTAAATACGTCACCACGTCGTCATCCGAACGGATGTGTCGGCCTGTAGGCGTTGTTTTTCCCAATAGTCCAGCGACGTTGATAAATAAATAAAATGCGCCTGCTGGCGGCGTAAATTGCAACTCCGGCACCTCACCCAGCCGTTCCGATATCCGATTGCGGCGCTGGCGGTAAATTTCCAGCATATGTTGAACGGGGGCCTGGTCGCCGGAGAAAGCGGCAATGGCGGCCGCCTGGCTGACCGAACTGGGGCAGGTTGTCGTCTGCGAAATCAGTTTGGCAATGGCGGAAATCAGCCACTTCGGGCCGGCGCCATAGCCCAGACGCCAGCCGGTCATGGCATAGCCTTTAGAAGCACCGTTAATGATTAAAATGCGCGCTTTCAAGTCAGGGGCAATCGCCGCCATTGAGATGTGTTTATTATCCTCATAGACAAAATATTCATAGATTTCGTCCAGCATAATGAGCACGTTGGGATGTTTTCTCAACACATCGGCAAGGGCGGCAAGCTCGCCGGCTGTATACACGGCGCCGCTCGGATTGTTCGGCGAGTTTAATACCAGCCATTTGGTGTTAGAGGTTATCGCGTTTTCCAGTTCGTGCGGCGTAAGTTTGAAATCCGTCTCTTCCCGCCCTTCAATAATAATCGGACGTGCGTCGTTCAATAGCGCTAAATCCGGGTAAGAAACCCAGTACGGCGCATGAATGATGACGTCGTCCTGTTCAATCAATGTAGACGCAAACGCATGGAAAATAATGTGTTTGCCTCCGCAGCCGCAGACAATCTCATCCGGCGCGTAATCCAGCCGGTTGTCCCTGCTTAATTTTTCACTTACCGCTTTTCTCAGCGCCAGCGTCCCACTGGCAGGCGTATAGTGGGTTTCACCGTTGCGCATGGCGGAAATCGCCGCGGCGATGATATGTTCAGGCGTATCAAAGTCCGGTTCGCCGACGGTGAAATTGATAATATCCCTGCCTTCGGCGCGCAGTTGAGTGACCAGATCGTTGGCGGCAAGGCTGGGAGAGGGCTTGATACGGCTCAGGCGATCGGATATTTGCTGTTTATTTGCCATCATTTACATAAGACCTTTTTGTCTGAGTACATCGGTAAACCAGGTCTGGTCTTGCGCCTGGGAGGCGATTTGTCGTTTGATCGCGTGTTCTTTCGCGGCGTGCCGGGCCGCCAGAGCCAGTAGATCGTCAGCAAATTCAGGCGCAAAGCAGACAGCGCCGTCCTCATCGCCCACGACGATATCGCCTGGATTGACAATTTGACCGCCGATAAAAACCGGCACATTGACTTCGCCGGGGCCATCTTTATAAGGTCCCCGATGCGTCACGCCTCTGGCATAGCAGGGCGTATCGACAAAGCTGGCGACATCCCGTATCGCGCCATCCACAATGAAGCCGACGCAGCCGCGCCTTAACGATTCCAGTTTGATCAATTCACCGATCACTGCATTATTAAGACTTCCTTCGGCGTCGATCACCAGCACGTGGCCGGGTTTGATCATGGTCATGGCCTTATAGACTAAAAGATTGTCACCCCCGCGGGTTTTTACCGTAAGCGCGGTGCCTACCAGCTTCCCGCTTCGGTGATAACGAGTCAGACCGCCAATACCGATACTACGGGATACATTGTCACTGATATGGGGAGTGACGACATCCATAAAGGCGTCGCGGACTTGCGGGCTGATAGGGTTTGGCGCAGGATTGATCACGCTTCCGGGCAGGTTCATTTTTCCCCCTCTTCATCAAAGTATCCGTTTGTGTCTTGCTATTTACCGCGCTGTTGGGTGCGGGCGGACACAATCGTTGTCTGGTTGTTTGTTATCTGTACGTAACGCAGCAGTGATACTACTGATAGAATTTAAATAGTTTTAGCGATATTTTATAAAGAAAAACCATCACTTTTAGTAATGAGAGGCCGCAATGATTACATTCAAACAGATGGATGCGCTTTATTGGATAGTGACGTCAGGCAGTTTCGAGTCGGCCGCCAGTAAACTCAACATGTCCCAATCAGCGATCTCAAAGCGTATCCACGAACTGGAGGAGTCATTCAATATTGAAATTTTCGACAGAAGCAGTCGTAGCGCCCAACTGACAGAAAAGGGACGGGAATTGCTGGATTATTGCACAGACATTATCCATCGACGTGATCAACTGCTGGAAAGGATCAGCGACAAAAAAGTGCTGATCAGCCGGTTACGTCTGGGAGTAACGGAATTGACGGCCATGACCTGGCTGCCAAGTTTGATCGAATCGATCCGAACACTGTATCCCAAAGTACGGATCGAACCTTCAATCGAATTAAGTTCGGTGTTGTACGAAAATATAAACAACGACTTATTGGATTTAATCATCGTTCCCGATATCTTTAATGATGTACGGTTAATCTCCGTGCCGCTAAAAAACGTTGAAAATGCGTGGATGTGTTCTCCTAAGCTTATTCCTCCTGGGACTGAGTTGGACTTATTGGATATCCCCGAGTATTCCTTTTTATTACAAGGATCGCATTCCGGGACCGGCCTGATTTATGAACGCTATTTTTCAAGCCGGGGCGTAACGTTTAATAAACACATCATCAGCAACAATCTACTTGCCCAAATCGGACTGGCGATTTCAGGTATCGGCATCACCTACCTTCCTGTGAAATGTTTAAACTTTCTGGTAGAACAAAAAAAACTGGGAATTATAAGATTAAAACCGGCTCCTCCTCTGGTGCGTTATTCCGTTATGTATCGAACCGACCGTACATTTGGCATTGTTCCCGCCATTGCGGAAAAAGCGGTTGAATTATGTGATTTCTCAAACTTGCAAATAGCGGTGATGGCACAAGGGTACTAGCCGGAAAACTTCCTGGCCAGGAAGCGGGTTCACAGTTAACTCGGCCCTATCCGGCGATCGTCACGTGAAATGCCTCATACAGAATGCCGGCCACCTTATTGATGACCTCTTAGCCTTGCTCTTCGGGAAAGTGGCGATTCTGTCGCGGACGCGACGCGGAGATGCAAGGAGCGGATGTTTGCTCGTGACAACGCGGACTCGTGATCGAAGAGATCGCCTTAAATGCCATACGTCACATCTGGACATAGACCTATGAGGGTATTTGGTGCGGGATTGAATCAAGGAAAACAGCATATTCATGTTGTTCGGGGAAAAGCCTTATTCTGCCAGGTAGTATCTTCTTTAATTATACAAAATCTCTGAAATTATTACCCCTCGGCGAAAGCTAATATAACGATGAATGATCCATTTTTTTAGTGGTCCAGTGAATTGAAGTGATATTTTTATGGTTTTAATCGACGAATTTTCAAAATGGGTGTGTGTACTCAGTGTGGCGTATTTTTTATTTAAATAATTCGATCGTAATTCCATTAATATGGTTAATGCTATTATAAGGGAAAGTGCTCATCATCATGATGATATTATTCAGAGGCGATTGGTTATGCGTGTTTTAGCCCCCAATTATCCGTGTGGAAAAGAGCGAATTCCGCGTTGTAAAAAATTAATCAAAGAGACGAATGCTGATAATTTTTTCTATTCACAATATCTCTCATTGATAGTAGTGATCTTGATGGCGGCTGATTCGCGTCATTGAGTCTGTGTTTTACTGCTGAAATGCAAAGAAAAATTAGTTACGGCGCCGATTTTTAGAAAATGGCGTTAAGCAAAAATTCTTTGCGCCGCCTTGCATCTCGCTTGGCGTGTGCTAAATAAAATATACAGTACGTATTTTTTTCAGGTAATCACACCCATCAATTTTCGAGGAAATAAAATATATTAATTATAGTAATAGAAGGCAAGCAACTCAGCGGTAGACAGTTTTTTACCGCTATATATTCATTCGATTTTTCTAAAAAAAACAGGGTTTTCTTATTTGTCAGGAAGCTATTTCTTAAGGTTTCTTTAGCCCGGATCGCCATTTTGAGAAATTATTAATAATAAATTAATTAGTGTGTTAACTAATATTCTAGCAGATATGCCGAACCCGTATTCAATTATTCTTTTTTAAAACCGAAGATCATCAATACTCGATGGGGAGTGAAGATTAAATGAAAACTTTCTCCATCACCGCAAAGGACAGCGGTGTCAACTCTGTGGTTAATATCTCTTCGGGAGAACTGAATTTGCCTTCTCCTTCCATTGTGAAATTGCAGGCTGGTCGGCAAGAAATTAGTGCGATGACCCGCTCTGGCGGTGATTTGGTAGTGGAATTGCACACCGGTGAAAAAGTGGTATTAAAAAGCTTTTATGTCTCTGGTGAACCAGGTGTCAGTGAATTGGTGCTGGAGGACGAGGGTGCGCTCTGGTGGATAAAGGATCCTGCAAATCAACCTCAATTTGAATCTATTTTTAGTATTGATGAGATTATGGTCGGCGCCGAAGGCGCGGCCTCCGTCGGCGGTAGTGCACTGCCGTTTGCTTTGGCCGCGGCGGGCGTCGCCGGGGTAGCGGGCGTGATTGCTGTGATGTCTGATCACAGCAGTGATGGCGAACGCGCCGCCCCGAGATCCCCCGATGTGCCGACCGTCAATATCAGTGAGGATGGCTCCACCATTAGTGGTGGAGCGGAACCAGGCCATACGGTGACCGTGATGCTGCCGGACAACACCACCCTGACGGCAACCGCGGATGGGACGGGCGTTTACAGTCTTGATGTGCAGCCTGCATTGACTAACGGCGAAGTCGTGACGGTAACCGCAACGGATTCGGCGGGGAATGTGTCGGAACCCGCTACCGCGATGGCGCCGGATACTACCGCCCCGGCCGCCCCGACTGCCGCCGTCAGCGATGACGGCCAGATGGTGAGCGGGACGGGGGAGCCGTACCATACGATGACCGTGATGCTGCCGGATAACACGGCGATGACGGCAACGGCAGATGCGTTTCGCGTTTATCACATCTTTCTGCGAAGCGCATTGACCAATGGCGAAATCGTGACGGTGACCGCAACGGATGCGGCGGGGAATGTGTCGGCGCCTGCTACCGCGATGGCGCCGGATACTACCGCGCCGGCCGCCCCGACTGCCGCCGTGAGCGATGACGGCCTGACGGTGAGCGGGACGGCGGAGCCGTACAATACGATGACCGTGATGCTGCCGGATAACACGGCGATGGCGGCAACGGCAGATGTGACTCGCGCTTACCACATCTTTCTGCGGACCGCATTAACCAATGGCGAAACCGTGACGGTAACCGCAACGGATGCGGCGGGGAATGTGTCGGCGCCCGCTACCGCGACGGCACCGGACATCACCGCGCCTGCGGCGCCAGTTGATCTGCTGGTGTCGGAAGACGGTTCATCGGTGAGCGGCACAGCCGAAGCGGGGAGTACTGTCACCATCACTGACTCTGCCGGGGTTGAACTGGGCAGCGCCACTGCCGGAGACGATGGCGGCTATACCGTGCCGCTAACGCCAGCACTGATCAACGGTGAAGCCGTGACGGTAACCGCAACGGATGCGGCGGGGAATATCTCCGCACCGGCCACGGCGACCGCACCGGACCTCACCGCGCCGGATGTGCCGAATGCTTATATCACCGAAGACGGCGCTGCGGTAAATGGTACTGCTGAAGCGGGGAGTACCGTCACGGTGACGTTGCCGGACAACAGTACGCAGACCGTTACGGCAGCGGAAATTGGCACCTGGAATATCACGCTACCGGAAGCATTAACCGCCGGAGAACAACTGATTGTCACTGCCACGGACGGAGCTGGGAATATTTCCGCCCCCGCCACCGTGACGGCCCCGGATATATCCGTACCGGACACCACTGCGCCGGCCGTACCGGAAGCGGTGGTCAGTGATAATGGTCTGACGGTAAGGGGCACCGCCGAGCCGAACAGCACGGTGACCGTCACATTGCCGGACAACACGATTCTGACGGCAACCGCGGATACATTTGGTGTTTACAGTGTCGGTCTGCCGACCGCATTGACCAACGGCGAAACCGTGATGGTGACCGCAACGGATGCGGCGGGGAATATTTCCGCACCGACCACCGTGACGGCCCCGGATACCACCGCACCCGACGCCCCGGTCGCCGTCATCAGTGATAACGGTCTGACGGTGAGCGGCAGCGCCGAGCCGAACAGCACGGTGACCGTCACATTGCCGGGCAATACCACTCTGACGGCAAGCGCGGGCACGTCCGGCGTGTACAGCATCAATCTGCCGACCGCGTTGACCAACGGCGAAACCGTGATGGTGACTGCAACGGATGCGGCGGGGAATATCTCCGCCCCCGCCACCGTGACGGCCCCGGATACCACCGTACCTGCGGCGCCAGCCGATCTGCTGGTGGCGGAAGACGGTTCATCGGTGAGCGGCACAGCCGAAGCGGGGAGTACTGTCACCATCACTGACTCTGCCGGGGCTGAACTGGGCAGCGCCACTGCCGGAGACGATGGCAGTTTTACCGTGCCGCTGACGCCAGCGCTGACCAATGGCGAGGCGATAACGGCCGTCGCCAGCGATGCGGCAGGGAATATCTCTGTTTCAGTTACTGTCACCGCCCCGGATATCACCGCGCCGGATGTGCCGAATGCTTATATCACCGAAGATGGCGCTGCGATAAATGGTACAGCCGAAGTGGGGAGTACCGTCACGGTGACGTTGCCGGACAACAGTACGCAGACCGTTACGGCAGCGGAAAATGGCACCTGGAATATCACGCTGCCGGAAGCATTAACCGCCGGAGAACAACTGATAGTCACTGCCACGGACGGAGCTGGGAATATTTCCGCCCCCGCCACCGTGACGGCCCCGGATATATCCTTACCGGACACCACTGCGCCGGACGTACCGGAAGCGGTGGTCAGTGATAATGGTCTGGCGGTAAGGGGCACCGCCGAGCCGAACAGCACGGTGACCGTCACATTGCCGGACAACACGATTCTGACGGCAACCGCGGATACATTTGGTGTTTACAGTGTCGGTCTGCCGACCGCATTGACCAACGGCGAAACCGTGATGGTGACCGCAACGGATGCGGCGGGGAATATTTCCGCACCGACCACCGTGACGGCCCCGGATACCACCGTACCTGCGGCGCCAGCCGATCTGCTGGTGGCGGAAGACGGTTCATCGGTGAGCGGCACAGCCGAAGCGGGGAGTACTGTCACCATCACTGACTCTGCCGGGGCTGAACTGGGCAGCGCCACTGCCGGAGACGATGGCAGTTTTACCGTGCCGCTGACGCCAGCGCTGACCAATGGCGAGGCGATAACGGCCGTCGCCAGCGATGCGGCAGGGAATATCTCTGTTTCAGTTACTGTCACCGCCCCGGATATCACCGCGCCGGATGTGCCGAATGCTTATATCACCGAAGACGGCGCTGCGGTAAATGGTACTGCTGAAGCGGGGAGTACCGTCACGGTGACGTTGCCGGACAACAGTACGCAGACCGTTACGGCAGCGGAAATTGGCACCTGGAATATCACGCTACCGGAAGCATTAACCGCCGGAGAACAACTGATTGTCACTGCCACGGACGGAGCTGGGAATACTTCTGCTGCGGCCACGGTCACCGCGCCGGACACCACCGCGCCTGTGGCGCCAGCCGATCTGCTGGTGGCGGAAGACGGTTCATCCGTCAGTGGTACTGCCGAAGCAGGCAGTACCGTCACCATCACCAACTCTACCGGGACTGAACTGGGTAGCGTCACTGCCGGAGACGATGGCGGTTTTACCGTGCCGCTGACGCCAGCACTGACCAATGGCGAGGCGATAATGGTCGTCGCCAGAGATGTCGCAGGGAATGCTTCAGCTGCGGCCACGGTCACCGCGCCGGATATCACCGCACCCGTGGCGCCAGCCGATCTGCTGGTGGCGGAAGACGGTTCATCCGTCAGTGGTACTGCCGAAGCGGGGAGTACCGTCACCATCACCAACTCTAACGGGACTGAACTAGGTAGCGTCACTGCCGGAGACGATGGCGGTTTTACCGTGGCATTAACGCCAGCGTTAACCAACGGTGAAGTGATCACCGTTATCGCCAGCGATACGGCGGGGAATGCTTCTGCTGCGGTATCGGTCACCGCCCCGGATATCACCGCGCCGGATGTGCCGAATGCTTATATCACCGAAGATGGCGCTGCGATAAATGGTACAGCCGAAGTGGGCAGTACTGTCACGGTGACGTTGCCGGACAACAGTACGCAGACCGTTACGGCAGCGGAAAATGGCACCTGGAATATCACGCTGCCGGAAGCATTAACCGCCGGAGAACAACTGATAGTCACTGCCACGGACGGAACTGGGAATACTTCTGCTGCGGCCACGGTCACCGCGCCGGACACCACCGCGCCTGTGGCGCCAGCCGATCTGCTGGTGGCGGAAGACGGTTCATCGGTGAGTGGTACTGCCGAAGCGGGGAGTACCGTTACCATCACCGATGCCGCCGGGACTGAACTGGGCGGCGTGACGGTGGGTGACGATGGCGGTTTTACCGTGCCGTTGACGCCCGCGTTAACCAACGGCGAGGCGATAATGGTCGTCGCCAGAGATGTCGCAGGGAATGCTTCAGCTGCGGCCACGGTCACCGCGCCGGATATCACCGCACCCGTGGCGCCAGCCGATCTGCTGGTGGCGGAAGACGGTTCATCCGTCAGTGGTACTGCCGAAGCGGGGAGTATTGTCGTCATCACCAGCTCTGCCGGGACTGAACTGGGCAGCGTCACTGCCGGAGACAATGGCGGCTTTACCGTGCCGCTGACGCCAGCGCTGACCAATGGCGAGGCGATAACGGCCGTCGTCAGCGATGCGGCAGGGAATATCTCTGTTTCAGTTACTGTCACCGCCCCGGATATCACCGCGCCGGATGTGCCGAATGCTTATATCACCGAAGATGGCGCTGCGATAAATGGTACAGCCGAAGTGGGGAGTACTGTCACGGTGACGTTGCCGGACAACAGTACGCAGACCGTTACGGCAGCGGAAAATGGCACCTGGAATATCACGCTGCCGGAAGCATTAACCGCCGGAGAACAACTGATAGTCACTGCCACGGACGGAGCTGGGAATACTTCTGCCCCCGCCACCGTGACTGCCCCGGATATATCCGTACCGGACACCACTGCGCCGACTGCCCCGGTCGCCGTCATCAGTGAGGACGGTCTGACATTGAGCGGTAGCGCCGAGCCGAACAGCACGGTGACCGTCACATTGCCGGGCAATACCACTTTGACGGCAAGCGCGGGCACGTCCGGCGTGTACAGCATCAATCTGCCGACCGCATTGACCAACGGCGAAACCGTGACGGTGACCGCAACGGATGCGTCGGGGAATATTTCCGCACCCGCTACCGTGACGGCCCCGGACACCACCGCACCCGCGGCGCCTGCCGATCTGCTGGTGGCGGAAGACGGTTCATCCGTCAGTGGTACTGCCGAAGCAGGCAGTACCGTCACCATCACCAACTCTACCGGGACTGAACTAGGTAGCGTCACTGCCGGAGACGATGGCGGTTTTACCGTGCCGCTAACGCCAGCACTGACCAATGGCGAGGTGATAATGGCCATCGCCAGCGATGTAGCGGGGAATACTTCTGCTGCGGCAACGGTCACCGCGCCGGATATCACCGCACCCGTGGCGCCAGCCGATCTGCTGGTGGCGGAAGACGGTTCATCGGTGAGCGGCACAGCCGAAGCGGGGAGTATTGTCGTCATCACTGATGCCGCCGGGACTGAACTGGGCAGCGTAGCGGTTGGGAACGATGGCAGTTTTACCGTGCCGCTGACGCTCGCGCTGACCAATGGCGAGGCGATAACGGTCGTCGCCAGTGATGTAGCGGGGAATGCTTCTGCTGCGGTAACGGTCACCGCGCCGGACACCACCGCACCTGTGGCGCCAGCCGATCTGCTGGTGGCGGAAGACGGTTCATCGGTGAGTGGTACTGCCGAAGCGGGGAGTACCATCACCATCACCAACCCTGCCGGGACTGAACTGGGCAGCGCCACTGCCGGAGACAATGGAAGTTTTACAGTGCCGCTGACGCCCGCGTTAACCAACGGCGAGGCGATAACGGCCATCGCCAGCGATGCGGCGGGGAATGCTTCAACTGCGGCAACGGTCACCGCGCCGGATATCACCGTACCTGTGGCGCCTTCTGATCTGCTGGTGGCGGAAGACGGTTCATCGGTAAGCGGTACTGCCGAAGCGGGGAGTACCGTCACCATCACTGATGCTGCCGGGACTGAACTGGGCAGCGCCACTGCCGGAGACAATGGAAGTTTTACCGTGCCGCTGACGCCCGCGTTAACCAACGGCGAGGCGATAACGGCCATCGCCAGCGATACGGCAGGGAATGCTTCAACTGCGGCAACGGTCACCGCGCCGGATATCACCGCCCCAACTACCCCGGTCGCCGCCATCAGTGATAACGGTCTGACGGTAAGCGGCAGCGCTGAGCCAAACAGCACGGTGACCGTGACATTGCCGGGCAACATCACTCTGACGGCAACCGCGGATACGTCCGGCGTGTACAGTGTCGGTCTGCCGACGGCGTTGATCAATGGTGAAACCGTGATGGTGACCGCAACGGATGCGGCGGGGAATGTGTCGGCGCCCGCTACCGCGACGGCGCCGGACACCACCGCGCCTGCGGCGCCAGTTGATCTGCTGGTGGCGGAAGACGGTTCATCGGTGAGTGGTACTGCCGAAGCGGGGAGTACCATCGTCATCACTGATGCCGCCGGGACTGAACTGGGCAGCGTAGCGGTTGGGAACGATGGCAGTTTTACCGTGCCGCTGACGCCAGCGCTGACCAACGGCGAGGCGATAACGGCCATCGCCAACGATGCGGCAGGGAATATTTCTGTACCGGCCACGGCGACAGCGCCGGATATCACCGCGCCGACTGCCCCGGTCGCCGTCATCAGTGAGGAAGGTCTGACGGTGAGCGGCAGCGCCGAGCCGAACAGCACGGTGACCGTCACATTGCCGGGCAACACGATTCTGACGGCAACCGCGGATACGTCCGGCGTGTACAGTGTCGGTCTGCCGACGGCGTTGATCAATGGTGAAACCGTGACGGTAACCGCAACGGATGCGGCGGGGAATGCTTCTGCTGCGGTAACGGTCACCGCGCCGGATATCACCGCACCCGTGGCGCCAGCCGATCTGCTGGTGGCGGAAGACGGTTCATCGGTAAGCGGTACTGCCGAAGCGGGGAGTACCGTCACCATCACCAACTCTACCGGGACTGAACTAGGCAGCGCCACTGCCGGAGACAATGGCAGCTTTACCGTGGCATTAACGCCAGTGTTAACCAACGGTGAAGTGATCACCGTTATCGCCAGCGATACGGCGGGGAATGCTTCTGCTGCGGTAACGGTCACCGCGCCGGATATCACCGCGCCGGATGTGCCGAATGCTTATATCACCGAAGATGGCGCTGCGATAAATGGTACAGCCGAAGTGGGCAGTACTGTCACGGTGACGTTGCCGGACAACAGTACGCAGACCGTTACGGCTGCGGAAAATGGCACCTGGAATATCACGCTGCCGGAAGCATTAACCGCCGGAGAACGACTGATAGTCACTGCCACGGACGGAGCTGGGAATACTTCTGCCCCCGCCACCGTGACTGCCCCGGATATATCCGTACCGGACACCACTGCGCCGGACGTACCGGAAGCGGTGGTCAGTGATAATGGTCTGACGGTAAGCGGCACCGCCGAGCCGAACAGCACGGTGACCGTCACATTGCCGGACAACACGATTCTGACGGCAACCGCGGATACATTTGGTGTTTACAGTGTCGGTCTGCCGACCGCATTGACCAACGGCGAAACCGTGATGGTGACCGCAACGGATGCGGCGGGGAATGTGTCGGCGCCCGCTACCGCGATGGCGCCGGACATTACCGCGCCTGCGGCGCCAGTTGATCTGCTGGTGGCGGAAGACGGTTCATCGGTGAGTGGTACTGCCGAAGCGGGGAGTACCATCGTCATCACTGATGCCGCCGGGACTGAACTGGGCAGCGTAGCGGTTGGGAACGATGGCAGTTTTACCGTGCCGTTGACGCCCGCGCTGACCAATGGCGAGGCGATAACGGTCGTCGCCAGTGATGCGGCAGGGAATGCTTCTGCTGCGGTAACGGTCACCGCGCCGGATATCACTGTACCTGTGGCGCCTTCTAATCTGCTGGTGGCGGAAGACGGTTCATCGGTGAGTGGTACTGCCGAAGCAGGGAGTACCGTTACCATCACCGATGCCGCCGGGACTGAACTGGGCGGCGTGACGGTGGGTGACGATGGCGGTTTTACCGTGCCGTTGACGCCTGCGTTAACCAACGGCGAGACGATAACGGCCATCGCCAGCGATGCGGCAGGGAATATCTCTGTTTCAGTTACTGTCACCGCCCCGGATATCACCGCGCCGGATGTGCCGAATGCTTATATCACCGAAGATGGCGCTGCGATAAATGGTACAGCCGAAGTGGGGAGTACTGTCACGGTGACGTTGCCGGACAACAGTACGCAGACCGTTACGGCAGCGGAAAATGGCACCTGGAATATCACGCTGCCGGAAGCATTAACCGCCGGAGAACAACTGATAGTCACTGCCACGGACGGAACTGGGAATACTTCTGCTGCGGCCACGGTCACCGCGCCGGACACCACCGCGCCTGTGGCGCCAGCCGATCTGCTGGTGGCGGAAGACGGTTCATCCGTCAGTGGTACTGCCGAAGCAGGCAGTACCGTCACCATCACCAACTCTACCGGGACTGAACTGGGTAGCGTCACTGCCGGAGACGATGGCGGTTTTACCGTGCCGCTGACGCCAGCACTGACCAATGGCGAGGTGATAACGGCCATCGCCAGCGATACGGCGGGGAATGCTTCTGCTGCGGTATCGGTCACCGCGCCGGATATCACCGTACCTGTGGCGCCAGCCGATCTGCTGGTGGCGGAAGACGGTTCATCGGTGAGTGGTACTGCCGAAGCGGGGAGTACCGTTACCATCACCGATGCCGCCGGGACTGAACTGGGCGGCGTGACGGTGGGTGACGATGGCGGTTTTACCGTGCCGCTGACGCCAGCACTGACCAATGGCGAGGTGATAACGGCCATCGCCAGCGATGTAGCGGGGAATATTTCTGTACCGGCCACGGCGACAGCGCCGGATATCACCGCGCCGACTGCCCCGGTCGCCGTCATCAGTGAGGACGGTCTGACGGTGAGCGGCAGCGCTGAGCCAAACAGCACGGTGACCGTGACATTGCCGGGCAACACGATTCTGACGGCAACCGCGGATACGTCCGGCGTGTACAGCATCAGTCTGCCGACCGCGCTGACCAACGGCGAAGCTTTGACGGTGACTGCAACGGATGCAGCGGGGAATATTTCTGCACCGACCACGGCAACTGCACTTGACACCACCGCTCCAACTGCCCCGGTCGCCGCCATCAGTGATAACGGTCTGACGGTAAGCGGCAGCGCCGAGCCAAACAGCACGGTGACCGTCACATTGCCGGGCAATACCACTCTGACGGCAACCGCGGATACGTCCGGCGTGTACAGTGTCGGTCTGCCGACCGCGTTGACCAATGGTGAAGCCGTGACGGTGACCGCAACGGATGCGGCGGGGAATGTGTCGGCGCCAGCTACCGCGACGGCCCCGGATATCACCGCGCCTGCGGCGCCAGTTGATCTGCTGGTGGCGGAAGACGGTTCATCGGTAAGCGGTACTGCCGAAGCGGGGAGTACCGTTACCATCACCGATGCCGCCGGGACTGAACTGGGCAGCGCCACTGCCGGAGACAATGGCAGCTTTACCGTGCCGCTGACGCCAGTGTTAACCAACGGTGAAGTGATCACCGTTATCGCCAGCGATACGGCGGGGAATGCTTCTGCTGCGGCCACGGTCACCGCGCCGGACACCACCGCACCTGTGGCGCCAGCCGATCTGCTGGTGGCGGAAGACGGTTCATCCGTCAGTGGTACTGCCGAAGCGGGGAGTACCGTTACCATCACCGATGCCGCCGGGACTGAACTGGGCAGCGCCACTGCCGGAGACAATGGCAGCTTTACCGTGGCATTAACGCCAGTGTTAACCAACGGTGAAGTGATCACCGTTATCGCCAGCGATACGGCGGGGAATATTTCTGTACCGGCCACGGCGACAGCGCCGGATATCACCGCGCCGGATGCCCCGGTCGCCGCCATCAGTGATAACGGTCTGACGGTAAGCGGCAGCGCCGAGCCGAACAGCACGGTGACCGTCACATTGCCGGGCAACACGATTCTGACGGCAAGCGCGGATACGTCCGGCGTGTACAGTGTCGGTCTGCCGACGGCGTTGATCAATGGTGAAACCGTGACGGTAACCGCAACGGATGTCGCGGGGAATGCTTCTGCTGCGGCAACGGTCACCGCGCCGGATATCACCGCCCCAACTACCCCGGTCGCCGCCATCAGTGATAACGGTCTGACGGTAAGCGGCAGCGCCGAGCCAAACAGCATGGTGACCGTGACATTGCCGGGCAATGCCACTCTGACGACAACCGCGGATACGTCCGGCGTGTACAGCATCAATCTGCCGACCGCGTTGATCAACGGCGAAGCTTTGACGGTAACCGCAACGGATGTCGCGGGGAATGCTTCTGCTGCGGTAACGGTCACCGCGCCGGACACCACCGCACCCGTGGCGCCAGCCGATCTGCTGGTGGCGGAAGACGGTTCATCCGTCAGTGGTACTGCCGAAGCGGGGAGTATTGTCGTCATCACCAGCTCTGCCGGGACTGAACTGGGCAGCGTCACTGCCGGAGACAATGGCGGCTTTACCGTGCCGCTGACGCCAGCGCTGACCAACGGCGAGGCGATAACGGCCGTCGCCAGCGATGCGGCAGGGAATACTTCTGTTTCAGTTACTGTCACCGCGCCGGATATCACCGCCCCGACTACCCCGGTCGCCGCCATCAGTGATAACGGTCTGACGGTAAGCGGCAGCGCCGAGCCGAACAGCACGGTGACCGTCACATTGCCGGGCAATACCACTCTGACGGCAACCGCGGATACGTCCGGCGTGTACAGTGTCGGTCTGCCGACCGCGTTGACCAATGGTGAAGCCGTGACGGTGACCGCAACGGATGTCGCGGGGAATGCTTCTGCTGCGGCAACGGTCACCGCGCCGGATATCACTGCCCCGACTACCCCGGTCGCCGCCATCAGTGATAACGGTCTGACGGTAAGCGGCAGCGCCGAGCCGAACAGCACGGTGACCGTGACATTGCCGGGCAATACCACTTTGACGGCAACCGCGGATACATCCGGCGTGTACAGCATCAATCTGCCGACGGCGTTGATCAACGGTGAAGCCGTGACGGTGACCGCAACGGATGCGGCGGGGAATGTGTCGGCGCCCGCTACCGCGACGGCGCCGGATATCACCGCGCCTGCGGCGCCAGTTGATCTGCTGGTGGCGGAAGACGGTTCATCGGTGAGTGGTACTGCCGAAGCGGGGAGTACCGTCACCATCACCAACTCTACCGGAACTGAACTGGGCAGCGCCACTGCCGGAGACAATGGCAGCTTTACCGTGGCATTAACGCCAGTGTTAACCAACGGTGAAGTGATCACCGTTATCGCCAGCGATACGGCGGGGAATGCTTCTGCTGCGGCCACGGTCACCGCGCCGGATATCACCGCCCCAACTACCCCGGTCGCCGCCATCAGTGATAACGGTCTGACGGTAAGCGGCAGCGCCGAGCCAAACAGCACGGTGACCGTCACATTGCCGGGCAACACGATTCTGACGGCAACCGCGGATACGTCCGGCGTGTACAGCATCAATCTGCCGACCGCGTTGATCAACGGCGAAGCTTTGACGGTAACCGCAACGGATGTAGCGGGGAATGCTTCTGTTGCGGTAACGGTCACCGCGCCGGATATCACCGCCCCGACTACCCCGGTCGCCGCCATCAGTGATAACGGTCTGACGGTAAGCGGCAGCGCCGAGCCAAACAGCACGGTGACCGTCACATTGCCGGGCAATACCACTTTGACGGCAACCGCGTATACATCCGGCGTGTACAGCATCAATCTGCCGACCGCGTTGATCAACGGCGAAGCTTTGACGGTAACCGCAACGGATGTGGCGGGGAATGCTTCTGCTGCGGCAACGGTCACCGCGCCGGATATCACCGCCCCAACTACCCCGGTCGCCGCCATCAGTGATAACGGCCTGACGGTGAGCGGCAGCGCCGAGCCAAACAGCACGGTGACCGTCACATTGCCGGGCAATACCACTCTGACGGCAAGCGCGGATACGTCCGGCGTGTACAGTGTCGGTCTGCCGACCGCGTTGACCAATGGTGAAGCCGTGACGGTGACCGCAACGGATGCAGCGGGGAATGTGTCGGCACCCGCTACCGCGACGGCGCCGGATATCACCGCGCCTGCGGCGCCAGTTGATCTGCTGGTGGCGGAAGACGGTTCATCGGTGAGTGGTACTGCCGAAGCGGGGAGTACCGTTACCATCACCGATGCCGCCGGGACTGAACTGGGCAGCGCCACTGCCGGAGACAATGGCAGCTTTACCGTGGCATTAACGCCAGTGTTAACCAACGGTGAAGTGATCACCGTTATCGCCAGCGATACGGCGGGGAATGCTTCTGCTGCGGCCACGGTCACCGCGCCGGACACCACCGCACCTGTGGCGCCAGCCGATCTGCTGGTGGCGGAAGACGGTTCATCCGTCAGTGGTACTGCCGAAGCGGGGAGTATTGTCGTCATCACCAGCTCTGCCGGGACTGAACTGGGCAGCGCCACTGCCGGAGACAATGGCAGCTTTACCGTGGCATTAACGCCAGTGTTAACCAACGGTGAAGTGATCACCGTTATCGCCAGCGATACGGCGGGGAATGCTTCTGCTGCGGTAACGGTCACCGCGCCGGATATCACCGCACCCGACGTCCCGGTCGCCGCCATCAGTGATAACGGTCTGACGGTAAGCGGCAGCGCCGAGCCAAACAGCACGGTGACCGCCACATTGCCGGGCAATACCACTCTGACGGCAACCGCGGATACATCCGGCGTGTACAGCATCAATCTGCCGACCGCGTTGATCAACGGCGAAGCTTTGACGGTAACCGCAACGGATGTCGCGGGGAATGCTTCTGCTGCGGTAACGGTCACCGCGCCGGATATCACCGCCCCAACTACCCCGGTCGCCGCCATCAGTGATAACGGTCTGACGGTAAGCGGCAGCGCCGAGCCAAACAGCACGGTGACCGTCACATTGCCGGGCAATACCACTCTGACGGCAACCGCGGATACGTCCGGCGTGTACAGTGTCGGTCTGCCGACCGCGTTGACCAATGGTGAAGCCGTGACGGTGACCGCAACGGATGCAGCGGGGAATGTGTCGGCGCCCGCTACCGCGACGGCGCCGGATATCACCGCGCCTGCGGCGCCAGTTGATCTGCTGGTGGCGGAAGACGGTTCATCGGTGAGTGGTACTGCCGAAGCGGGGAGTACCGTTACCATCACCGATGCCGCCGGGACTGAACTGGGCAGCGCCACTGCCGGAGACAATGGCAGCTTTACCGTGGCATTAACGCCAGTGTTAACCAACGGTGAAGTGATCACCGTTATCGCCAGCGATACGGCGGGGAATGCTTCTGCTGCGGTATCGGTCACCGCGCCGGATATCACTGTACCTGTGGCGCCTTCTGATCTGCTGGTGGCGGAGGACGGTTCATCGGTGAGTGGTACTGCCGAAGCGGGGAGTACCGTTACCATCACCGATGCCGCCGGAACTGAACTGGGCAGCGCCACTGCCGGAGACAATGGCAGCTTTACCGTGGCATTAACGCCAGTGTTAACCAACGGTGAAGTGATCACCGTTATCGCCAGCGATACGGCGGGGAATGCTTCTGCTGCGGCCACGGTCACCGCGCCGGACACCACCGCACCTGTGGCGCCAGCCGATCTGCTGGTGGCGGAAGACGGTTCATCCGTCAGTGGTACTGCCGAAGCGGGGAGTATTGTCGTCATCACCAGCTCTGCCGGGACTGAACTGGGCAGCGTCACTGCCGGAGACAATGGCGGCTTTACCGTGCCGCTGACGCCAGCGCTGACCAATGGCGAGGCGATAACGGCCGTCGCCAGCGATGCGGCAGGGAATACTTCTGCTGCGGCAACGGTCACCGCGCCGGATATCACCGCCCCAACTACCCCGGTCGCCGCCATCAGTGATAACGGTCTGACGGTAAGCGGCAGCGCCGAGCCAAACAGCACGGTGACCGTCACATTGCCGGGCAATACCACTTTGACGGCAACCGCGGATACATCCGGCGTGTACAGCATCAATCTGCCGACCGCGTTGATCAACGGCGAAGCTTTGACGGTAACCGCAACGGATGTGGCGGGGAATGCTTCTGCTGCGGCAACGGTCACCGCGCCGGATATCACCGCCCCAACTACCCCGGTCGCCGCCATCAGTGATAACGGTCTGACGGTAAGCGGCAGCGCCGAGCCAAACAGCACGGTGACCGTCACATTGCCGGGCAATACCACTCTGACGGCAACCGCGGATACGTCCGGCGTGTACAGTGTCGGTCTGCCGACCGCGTTGACCAATGGTGAAGCCGTGACGGTGACCGCAACGGATGCGGCGGGGAATATTTCCGCACCGGCCACGGCGACAGCACTTGACACCACCGCGCCTGTGGCGCCAGCCGATCTGCTGGCGGCGCCAGACGGTTCATCGGTGAGTGGTAAAGCCGAAGCGGGGAGTACCGTTATCATCACCGATGCCGCCGGGACTGAACTGGGCAACGTGACGGTGGGTGACAATGGCAGTTTTACCGTGCCGCTGACGCCAGCGCTAATTAACGGCGAGGTGTTAACGGCCGTCGCCAGCGATGCGGCGGGTAACAGCAGCGTTTCGGCTACGATCACTTTACCTGACATTACCGCGCCGGACGCGCCGACCGCCACTATCAGCGACGATGGCGGCAGTATCAGCGGGGTGGCTGAAGGTGGCAGCAGTGTGGCTATCACGTTGGCGGACGGTACGGTCGCCAGCGTACAGGCGGATGCGGACGGTAACTACATCTACACCTTCCCGTATGCGCAAGCCAACGGCGAGCTGTTGTCGGTTACGGCCACCGATGCGGCGGGGAATGTCTCGGCAGCGATAAGTGTTACCGCGCCGGTGTTGGTGTTGGCGGCGAACGACAACGAGGTGTTATTGGCTTTGACCAGCGATGCGGCAGTCACCAGCGAATCGTACAGTGACTGGGGATTGTTGGTCGTGGGGGCGTTGGGCAATATCGCATCATTGCTGGGGGATGACAACGCGCAGGTTACCTTCACGATTGATGACGGCGCCACGGCGGATGTGGTGCTGGAGGCCAATGCCACCGGCGGGGTGCTGTCGCTGCTTAACACGATGGGCGTCATGGTGCAGCAATATAGCGCGGATACCGATGCCTGGAGCACGGTGATCGATACGTCGAACTCGCAGTGGGCCGGCCTGCTGACCATCGGCAATAACGGCGTTACGCTGAACCTTGAGAATTTAGGTGAAGGCACTTACCGCGTGCTGGCTTATAACACCACTTTGCTGGCGGTTGGCTCCTACATCAGCGTGGCGGCGGAGGTTATCCAGACCGCCGCAGGCGTGGTAAGCGGGGAAACCCGCTACACCGGTAACCTCATTACGGATGACGACCCTGCCCATGGTACGGATATCGCGCCGGCCGGTACGGTGGTGACGCAGGTCACAAACAGTGCGGGGGAGGTGGTTTCTGTCACGGCGGATGGCACCATTGTCCAGGGAGAATACGGCACGCTGACCATCAATCTGGATGGCAGTTATACCTACACGCTGACTAACACTTCCACGGCGGTGCTAGGCCAAACAGAAAGCTTTACTTATACGTTAACCGGGAATGGCGCAACGGTCGCGGCTGATTTGTTGGTATCGCTGGGGACGGAAATCAATGCGCCCGGTAATGTGATTGCCGTGGATGACTCGGCTTCCATTACCTTTGAAACCACGGTGGATGCGATCGATAACGGCAGTGGGTCGCAAGGCGGTTACACCGTGCTGAACATTGGACTGGGCAGTGTGCTGGATGTCGGCGTGTTGGACGATCTCACCAACCCGATCATTTTTGATGTGGAAGAGGGCGCAACCCGGACGATGACGGTTCAGGCGTCAGTGGGCGGTGTATCTGTGTTGTCCGGCTTTGATCTCTATATCTACAAATTTAATGACGCTACCCAGCAGTATGATCAGTACCGCACGGTGGAAGGCTGGCTGACCGTCCCATTGCTGGGTGGCTCATCCGATGAACTGACGCTGACGCTGACAGACGGTGAGTACCTGTTCCTGCTGGATACCGCTTACGGTATCAGTGTGCTGACGGGGTACACACTGAATATCCTGGAAGATCATGTTTATACCGTGGAAACGGTCAGCGCCAGCACCTCCGGCAACGTGATGGAAGATGACACCGCGCCTGTGGGATCGTCGATCGGCTCAGTGAACGGGATAGAGGTCGCCGCCGAGGGCAGCACCAGCGTTACCGGCGCGTACGGCGTGTTGAGCATCGACGCGCTGGGCAACTACACCTATACGCTAAACGCCGGTGTGGGCGCGGATAGCATTACCGCCCCGGACAGCTTCGTGTATACGGTGACGGCGCCGGATGGCGAATCCGACAATGGCACCCTGAACATCGCTCTGGTTTCCCGCCCGTTGATCGCGGTGGACGACAGCGTCACCCTGCCTGCGACAATGGTGCAGCAAGAGACGGATTACAGCGACAGCGATGCGGGCTCCGTCACCTGGAGCTCCAGACTTCTTAGTTCTACCTCAGCGAGCGCCAGCGGTATGGTTACGGTGGCGGAGCAGACGGCGGTGAAAGACGCCGTCATCACCTTTAATGTGGATTCATTACTCAGCTTGAGCAATCTGAGTATTAGCTGGACATTGCTGAGCAGCGACCGAACACAACTGGCATCGGGTACGGTGGCCAGCGGTACCTTGCTTGGCGGCAGCGCGACCGCCTCGCTGGGGAGTCTGGAACTTGCGGCTGGCGACTACACCTTAAACTTTACCGGTTCCATCGGCGCGTTAGCCGTGGGAGGGATTACGGTGAGCGCCGAAGTGACAGGCACCAAGGTGCTTCTGGGTGATTTCCAGACCGAAACCGCCACCGTTGCGGGGAATATCTTTGATGGCAGCGGTTCGGAAGAGAACGCTGCCGACCAACTCGTTTCCGTGGATACCACGCTTTCCATTACCGATGTCAATGGCAATGTCACTACGCTGGACTCCACCCTCACCAGCGACGCGACGGCGACGGTGCAGGGTAAATATGGCGTGTTGACGCTCAATATCGACGGCGGGTACAGCTATACTCTGAACAGCGATGTGGCGCTCACCGCCATTACCCAGAAAGAAACCTTCAATTACACCCTGAACGCCGCGGACGGGGAAACCGCCAGCTCTACGCTGACCATTGACTTGGCGCTGCAACTGAACGGCGGCAGCCATAGCGACATCACCATCAGTTCGGCTTATGACGACACTTTTACACTCGGCGGCGGCAGCGACTCATTAATTTTCAACCTGCTGGATACAGCGGACGCAACGGGAGGCAACGGCAGCGATACCTGGACGGACTTCTCGCTGGCGGATGGTGATCGGATTGATATCAGCTCGTTACTGCAAGGCTGGGACGCTGGAACCAGCGATGCCGGCGACTGGCTTTCCGTGGAAACCATTGATGGCAACACGGTGATCGCCCTCGACCGTGACGGCCAGGGTACGGCGTTCAACTCCGCACAATTGGTCATGTTGCAGGGAGCACGCGTTACGCTGGATGAATTGCTGGAACATGATTCCATTATTGTCTGACACATAACAAAAGCCCACGGGCGCAGTGATGCCGCCTCGCCGGTGGTGACTCTATTCATATTATTGATTTTTTTTAGGTATTGATATGAAAGGCAGTTGTGAATATACGATGGGATTAGCGTGTTTGCTGGCATCAGTCGGGGGGATTTACAACGGTGTCGGCACTGCGCGGGCGGCGTTACCGCCAGGTGTTATCAGCACCGGGCAGATCATTTATCGGGAGCAATTGCCTTCGCTTTCCGGCCCGGTTGCGCCGCCGGTCGCTTCCCGTGCGCCGGAACGCCTTGATATTCGCCTTGCGGTCGCACGCGCCGTCTCCTGGCATCCGAATATTCGTGAAGCTATCGGGCAGTTGTTCGAGCAATCGGAAGCGGTCGACGTGGCGCGATCGCAATATTATCCGCAAGTCAATGGCGGTATTAACAACGGGATAACAAATACATATAGCAACAGCGGCTTTAGCCCGTCGCTGGTATTGTCAATTTCTCAGATGTTGTATGACTTCGGTAAGGTGGAGGGTCAGGTGCGCGCCGCCAACGCCGGCGTGGCGCAGCAGCAGGCCAACGTACTGGTGAGTATTGATACGGTGGCGCTTAATACCGCCTCGGCGCTCGTCCAGGTACAGGGCTATCAGAGACTGGTGAAGGTAGCCAGAGAGCAACTGACGGCCCTTGACAATATCAGCCGGTTGGCGCGTCAGCGCAACGATGAGGGCGCCAGTTCGCTGTCGGATGTGGTGCAGACCGAGGCGCGTATCGAAGGCGCGCGCTCGACGCTGCTACAGTATCAGGCCAATCTCGACCGCTGGCGGGCGACGCTCGCGTCAAGTTTGGGCTGGGAGCGCATCCAGCAGGTCAGTGACGATTTCCCGAAAAGTCTGCAACGCGCCTGCGAGGTTAGCGAGCCGGATGACCGGCTGATACCGGCGGTATTAGCGGCTTACGCCCAGGCCAACAAAGCCCAGGCGCAACTGGATGAAGCCAATGCCCGGATGCTCCCCACGATCTCATTGCAGCCGGAAGTCAGCCACTACCTGAATGACCGTTACGCCAACAGTGAAACGCTGGATCGCACGCAATATTCCGCCTGGGTAAAAGTTGAAATGCCGCTTTATCAGGGGGGCCGGTTAACCGCCAGCCGTAATGCGGCGGCGCACTCGCGCGAAGCCGCCAACGCTGCGGTGCAGGCCGCGCGGCTGGACGCGCGCCAGCAACTGACGGAATCGCAAAACGAAGCCGAAAGCTTGGCGCGGACTCTGCAAATCCAGGTACGGCAACAGGAGCTGGGCAAGCAAACCCGCGAGCTCTATCAACAACAGTATCTGGAGTTGGGGACCCGGCCGTTGCTGGATGTGCTGAACGCCGAACAGGAGGTGTTTCAGGCGCGCTTTACCGAACAGCAAACGCTGATCCAGCTTCACCAACTGCAACTCCAGTGCCTATACAGCACCGGCAAGATGCGCAGTGCGTTCGCACTGAATAATCGCACTATCCAGACTGTGGAGATCCAGCCATGAAGCGGTTTACCGATGCAAAGGATGATGCGGTGCCGAAAAACGATGCGCACTCTTTGTCGCGCTGGGCCTCCGCCATCACTTATGTGGGCAGTCACTATCGGCTGGCTTTTTCACCAGGCGCAATCAAAGCTAGCACGCGGTGGCAGGAAGGGCAGCCGCTCCTCCGCGCATTGCAAAATCTGGCGCGCCAGGCGGGGTTGACGGCTCGCGTCCTTCAGGGGAATCAGGATATCGCCGCCTGGCGTCTGCCGCTGGTGGTACAACTGATCAGCGGCCAGGTGGTCGTCATCGAACAGTTTGACGGTCAGGACACCGTCAGTGTCTGTTTTATGGCGGACGGTAACCCGTTTAGCCGGCTGGCCCTGAGTAAGCTTTTGCCGGAGATCCGCTATGTGGTGGCGCTGAGGCCGTCGGCGGCGGTGAAAGACAGCCGTGCCGGATATTATCTGAAGGATTACCGCCCGGACTGGTTATGGGAACTGGTGCTGCGGGATCTCAAACCTTACGGCTATGTGATGTTGGCTTCGTTGCTGGTTAACCTCCTGTCGCTGGCCGGAATTCTGTTTTCCATGCAGGTGTATGACCGCGCGATCCCGGCGCAATCTTATCCGACGCTGTATGTCCTGGCGATTGGCGTGTTGATCGCGGTGATCTTCTCTTTTCTGTTGCGGCTGGGGCGCGGGCACATTATGGATATTCTCGGTAAACGTGCGGATCTCCGCGTTTCCGACCGCGTGTTTGGCCATGCCTTGCGATTACGTAACAGCGCCATTCCGCGATCTACCGGGAGTTTTATTTCCCAGCTCCGTGAACTGGAGCAGATCCGCGAAATGGTCACCTCCACCACGGTTTCCGCAGTGGTGGACCTGCCGTTCTTTCTGCTGTTTTTACTGGTGCTGGCGATCATCGCGCCGTCGCTCTCTTGGATCGCCCCCGTAGCGGCGCTGCTGATGATCCTGCCCTGCCTGCTGATGCAAAAGAAACTGGCGCAGTTGGCGCGTCAGTCCACCCAAGAAATCACGCTGCGTAACGCGGTGTTGGTGGAAAGCGTTCAGGGTCTGGAAGATATCAAACTGATGCAGGCGGAAGGGCGTTTTCAGCAGCAGTGGAACAGCTATATTCGTATCAGCGCCGAATCCGGGGTGCGCAGTCGTAAACTTACTCAGTGGCTGATGAGCTGGGGCGTGAGTGTTCAGGGGCTGGTGTACGCGCTGGTGGTAATGATTGGCGCACCGTTGGTGATTGAAGGCGGGATGACCACCGGGGCGATTGTCGCCGCTTCGTTATTGTCGTCGCGCATGATTGCGCCGATGACCACGCTGTGCAGCGTACTGGCGCGTTGGCAGCAGGTCAAAGCCGCGAAAGAGGGGCTGGACAACGTCATGCAATTGCCGGTGGAGAACGGCCATGATGAAAGCAAAGTGCATTGTGATGTGTTGTATGGTCATTACCAGTTCCTGAACGCGGCGTTCCGCTACCACATTGAAGATAGCGTCATCGCGCTAAAAATCGCCAAACTGGAAATCCGCGCTGGAGAGCGAGTGGCGATTCTGGGGGCCAACGGCGCCGGTAAATCCACCCTGCTTCATGCGATGGCTGGCGGTATGGCGTTGGTGGAAGGCGAGCTACGGCTCGATAACCTTAACTTGGCGCATATCGATATGGAGGATGTGCGTCGCAACATTGGCCTGATAACCCAGAACGCCCGGCTATTTTTTGGCACCTTGCGCGAAAACCTGACGCTGGGCGCGCCCCGCGCCAGCGACGCGGAGATCTTTGCCGCGCTGGAAGTTTGTGGCGCGGATCGTTTTGTGAAAAAACTGGCGCTGGGGCTGGATCACCCGTTGATGGAGGGCGGGATCGGGCTTTCCGGCGGCCAGCGGCAGTCGATCCTGCTGGCGCGCATGCTGCTGCGCGATCCGAATATTGTGCTGCTGGATGAACCCACCTCCTCCCTGGATGAACATACCGAACGGGAATTTATTCAGCGCCTCGCCAACTGGCTGGGCGGGCGCACGTTGGTGGTGGCGACCCATCGCGTCGCGGTGCTGGAACTGGTGGATCGCATCATCGTATTGAGAGAAGGACAACTGGTGATGGATGAACCGAAAGACCAGGCGCTGAATACGGGTCATCACCAAAACGGCCGTCAGGAGTCAAAGGATGAAAGAATACATAATTGATGACCTGGAAAACGAATATGACCGTGAAAACCGGTACACAGGTGCGGTGCGGATCATTGTGATCACCGCGCTGTTGCTGCTGGCGACGGGGATTTGGGCATGGTTTGGCACGCTGGACGAAGTTTCCACCGGCAGCGGGAAAGTGGTCCCCAGTATGCGCGAACAGACTTTACAGTCGCTGGATGGCGGGATTCTGGCGGAACTGAAAGTCCGCGAGGGGGATCTGGTGGAGGCCGGAACGGTGGTAGCGCGATTGGACCCGACCCGCCAGGAGTCCAACGTGGGTGAGAGCGCCGCCCGCTATCGGGCCGCGCTTGCCGCCGGCAACCGCCTGAACGCGGAGGTTAACAACGAACCGATAACATTCCCGGACACGTTAAGCAACTGGCCGGAACTGATCGCGGCGGAGACCCGGCTCTATAAAAGTCGCCGCGCACAGTTTGAGGACGCCGAATCACAGATAAAAAAAGCGCTGGAACTGGTTGAGAGCGAACTGACGATAACCGAACGGTTAGTGAAAACCGGGGCGGCGAGCCATGTGGAGGTTTTGCGTCTGCGGCGCCAGAAAGCGGAGCTTGATCTGAAACTGACCGATCTGCGTTCACAATATTATGTCCAGGCGCGCGAGGAGCTGGCCAAAGCCAATGCGGAGGTGAATATGCTCTCGGAAGTGATTAGAGGGCGAACGGACTCCGTTACACGTTTGGTGGTTCGTTCACCGGTGCGAGGTATTGTGAAAAATATCCAGGTGACCACCATCGGCGGGGTGATCGCGCCCAATGGTCATCTTATGGAAATTGTTCCGGTAGATGACCGCCTGTTGGTTGAAGCGCGCCTGTCGCCACGGGATATCGCGTTTATTCATCCCGACCAAAAAGCGCTGGTGAAAATCACCGCTTACGATTATGCCATTTACGGTGGGTTGAGCGGCGTGGTAAAAACCATTTCGCCGGACACGATTCAGGATGAAGTCAAACCGGAGATCTTCTATTACCGGGTATTTATTCTCACCGACCAGGACTATCTGCAAAATAAGGCCGGTCGCCGTTTTTCCATTGTGCCGGGGATGATTGCCACGGTGGATATCAAAACCGGTGAGAAAACGGTGATGGATTACTTAATCAAACCGTTCAACCGCACCAAAGAAGCGCTGCGCGAGCGCTAAATAACTGTCCATAATAGGCCCGGCGTATCGCTAAGTAAGGTATTACTTATCGATTCAATAATGACAACGGATTGGTGATGTCGGTCACAATTCTGTACTTTACACCTCATGTAAACACACATGAGGATAAAGTGATGTCTGTAATCAATACTAAAGTTAAGCCATTCAAAAACATGGCCTTCAAAGACGGTCAGTTCATCGAAGTGACTGAGAAAGATATCGAAGGTAAATGGAGTGTGTTCTTCTTCTATCCGGCTGACTTTACTTTTGTTTGCCCGACTGAGCTGGGCGACGTTGCTGATTTTTACGATGAATTCCAACAGCGCGGCGTTGAAATCTACTCTGTTTCCACCGATACCCACTTTACTCACAAAGCGTGGCACAGCAGTTCTGAAACTATCGCCAAAATCAAATACACCATGATCGGCGACCCGACTGGTCAACTGACTCGCAACTTTGAAAACCTGCGTGAAGCCGAAGGTCTGGCTGACCGCGGTACTTTCATTGTTGACCCGCAAGGCATTATCCAGGCTGTGGAAATCACTGCAGAAGGTATCGGTCGCGATGCGTCAGACCTGTTGCGCAAAGTGAAAGCGGCTCAGTACGTTGCTGCTCACCCAGGTGAAGTTTGCCCAGCCAAATGGAAAGAAGGTGAGGCAACGCTGGCTCCGTCTCTGGATCTGGTTGGTAAAATCTAACACAGGCCCATTGAACACATTGATGTTTTTATCGGGTGCCAGGCACCCGATTTTTCTGCACTGAGGATAACCCATGCTCGACAATAATATGAAAGTTCAGTTGAAAGCCTATCTGGAAAAGTTAACCAAGCCTGTTGAGTTGATTGCGACTCTGGATGAATCAGCTAAATCGTCTGAAGTAAGAGAGCTACTGACCGAGATCGCTGGGTTATCCGAACAGGTGAGTTTTATTGAAAACAACACCCTGGCAGTGCGTAAGCCTTCATTCCTGATTACCAACCCAGGTTCTGAGAGCGGCCCGCGTTTTGCCGGTGCGCCTATGGGACACGAGTTTACCTCGCTGATTCTGGCGTTGTTGCAGGTGGGGGGACATCCGTCAAAAGAAACGAAAGAATTACTCGATCAAATCCGTCATCTTGACGGTAAATTCCATTTTGAAACCTATTACTCGTTGTCCTGCCACAACTGCCCTGATGTGGTGCAGGCACTGAATTTAATGGCCGTTCTGAATCCGAATATTAGCCACACCGCGATTGACGGCGGCGTGTTTCAGGATGAGATCCAGAGTCGTAACGTCATGGGCGTGCCGACCGTGTTCCTCAACGGTGAGCATTTCAGCCAGGGGCGGATGAGCCTCGTTGAGATCGTGACCAAGATTGATAGCGGCGCGGGCGCAAAACAGGTTGAGAAACTGAATCAGCGTGACGTGTACGATGTGCTGATCATCGGCAGCGGCCCGGCGGGCGCGGCGGCGGCGGTTTACTCCGCTCGTAAGGGGATTCGCACCGGTCTGATGGGCGAGCGTTTTGGCGGCCAGATATTGGATACCGTGGACATTGAAAACTATATTTCCGTGCCGAAAACGGAAGGCGCGAAGCTGGCAACCGCGCTGAAAAGCCACGTTGATGACTATGATGTTGATGTAATTGATGCCCAGAGTGCCGAAGCACTGATCCCAGGTAGCGAACCGGGCGCGCCACACCAGGTGATAACCGTTTCCGGCGCAGTATTGAAATCCCGTAGCGTGATCATTGCGACCGGCGCACGCTGGAGAAACATGAGCGTACCGGGCGAAGATCAGTACCGCACCCGTGGTGTGACTTACTGTCCGCACTGTGACGGCCCGTTGTTTAAAGGCAAGCATGTGGCGGTGATTGGCGGTGGTAACTCAGGCGTGGAAGCGGCGATCGATCTGGCCGGGGTCGTCAAGCACGTTACCCTGTTGGAATTCGCACCGGAACTGAAAGCGGACTCCGTATTGCAGGATAAGGTGCGTAGCCTGCCGAATGTCGATGTCATTCTTAACGCGCAGACCACGGAAGTGAAGGGCGATGGACAGAAAGTGACCGGCCTGACCTATAAAGATCGCGTGAGCGATACGCAGCACGAACTGCCGCTGGAAGGTATCTTCGTCCAGATTGGTCTGTTGCCCAACACCGGCTGGCTGGAAGGTACGGTAGCCCGTAACCGGATTGGCGAAATTGAAATTGACGCCAAGTGCGAAACCAGCGTCAAAGGCGTATTTGCCGCCGGCGACTGTACTACGGTCCCGTATAAACAGATCATTATCGCCACAGGTGAAGGCGCAAAAGCTTCGCTGAGTGCGTTTGATTACCTGATAAGAACACAGCCCGCGGTGTGATATTGACCACATCGGCGACAAACTGCCGGTATGGTTGATTTGATAGCTAACACCCCATCCTTGTTATATTGAGATATACACAGGCAATGGCTGCGTAATGCATTGCCACATTTTTCTTGGTGTTTCTGTGCCTTTGCCCATTGAGTCATTGCTCAATGGGCCTTTTTGTTTTAAAGGCGCAAGCGATGCCTATAAGACGTTCCTGATGTTTTTTTCATGGGTAAAAATGATGGAGGGGCTTGTCAATGGTCGGCAACCACTCCATAATGCCGCCACTCTGATTCGCAGGATGCGGGGAAAATGATGATAATCAACGTATTCACAGCGAATGCTTATCGGTTTCCTGTTCTCTGTTTTATGGCTAATTTTTATCCTTGTAATTACTCCCCTTTTATTAATTCATATAAAAAATCATAATTTTTTGAACAGACTTATCCACAGGCTGTCTGTGAGTGTTTTACTCACGACCTTGTCTTGTTGACGATGCGATATTTTTCATTCTATTGATAAATAATGATAAAAATTAATTATAAAACATTATCTCGATCGCTTGTACTTTTTGTGACAATTGATTGTCAAAGACTTTTTATATTTATACACAGGCTGGGGTGAAAATTGACGACCTGGACGCCTATGTTTCAGGCATCACGCGGTAAGCCTTTTTCAACTGCCCGAATCAGCCTTTTTTTCTGCGGAGATTGAACCTCAATTCCCTGTTCGGCGTGGCGAGTCAATTGCTGTTTAATCGCCCAATGGATATGTTCATCCAGCAATTCGCTTTCACCGAGGCGATTGCGCAATGCCAGCACAATATGATCCTGATAAGGCGCGTTGCCGAGTGCGACCGCGATGTTGCGCAACCAACGGACGTGACCGATGCGGCGAATTGCCGAACCTTCCGTTATTCGCAAAAATTTTTCTTCGCTCCATAAAAATAGCGTCACCAATTCCGGTGCATGTAAAGCTGCACGCGGGCTGAAATCCGCCTCTTCGGTTAACGGTGAAAAGCGGTTCCAGGGGCAAATCAACTGGCAGTCATCACAACCGTAGATACGATTACCCATCAATGGGCGGAGTTCTTCGGGAATCGGACCTTCGAGTTCAATTGTCAGGTAAGAAATACAGCGTCGGGCATCCACGGTATAAGGCGCGATGATTGCCCCGGTGGGGCAAGTTGTCATACAGGCGACGCAGCGTCCGCACTGTTCTTCCTGTGGTTGATCAACCGGCAACGGCAGGTCGATCAGCAACTCGCCGAGAAAGAACCAGGAGCCGGATGCTCTGTTGAGTATAAGTGAGTGTTTGCCAATCCAGCCAATGCCCGCTTTGGCGGCCAGCGGACGCTCCATTATCGGCGCGGAATCGACGAACGGGCGAAAATTCAGCTCTCCGCAATAGTTCTGAATCCGATCGCCGAGCTTCTTAAGGCGCTGGCGCAGCAACTTGTGATAATCGCGGCCGAGAGCGTAGCGGCTGACGTAGCCCAACTGAGGATTCTTCAGCGTACTGGCAAAAGCCGCTTGAGCGGGGAGATAGTTCATGCGAACGCTGATGACTCGCAGCGTTCCCGGCAGCAGCTCATGCGGGCGGGCGCGCAGCATGCCGTGGCGAACCATCCACGCCATTTCGCCGTGATATTGCTTATCTAGCCAGTCCTGTAATTTTGGCTCTTCTTTGGACAGATCCGTGTCACAAATACCGATTTGCTGGAATCCCAGTGCCTGGCCCCATTGCTTGATAAGTTGCGCTAATTCACCGAGATCGTAGGGGTATGACATGACTAACCGTAAGAAGAATAAACACTCGCTTACTTTACCACATTACCTTTTGCTGGCCGACTTTGTAGGCGCGCCGTCTAACAGACGATCCCAATCGGCGCTAAGTCTGGCGATTACGTCAGTTGCTTGCTAAGTTGAAGTCATTCATTAGCCCCTCCAGGAGACGCGATGAGTGACCACCAACAACGGGGCGCGGACGCTTTGCCGTGCGCGGTATTTGGCGCAGGATGGCTGCGTGATGAAGAAACGCGCGCCGCCAGCGAGTCGGGCGTCACGCTAAGCACGCTGATGCAGCGTGCGGGCGAAGCGGCATTTCAGATTGCTTGCCAATCTTATCCCTCGGCCCGGCACTGGCTGATCCTTGCCGGACACGGCAACAACGGCGGTGATGGCTACGTGGTCGCAACGCTTGCGCTCACTGCCGGGATAACGCCGCATGTGATTGCCTGTTCCGGGCAGCGGCCTTTGCCTGCGCAGGCGCAGGCGGCGCGTCAGGCGTGGCTGGCTCAGGGCGGGAAAGTTCATGATGCTGACGGGGTATGGCCTGACGCTGTCGATCTGATCATTGACGGACTGCTGGGAACGGGTCTTTCTGCCGCGCCGCGCGCGCCCTACGACACGTTAATCGCCCAGGCAAACGCTCACCCTGCGCCGGTTGTCTCGCTCGATGTGCCTTCCGGGTTAAATGCGGAAACGGGCTGGTGTGCGGGCGAAGCCATTCGCGCGGCACATACGGTCACGTTTATTGCGCTGAAACCGGGCTTGCTGACGGGAAACGCGCGCGATCGTGTAGGGCAACTACACTGTAGCGCACTGGGTCTATCAAGCTGGCTGGCGGAACAGAATGCTCCAGTCAAGCGACTTGCTGCGCCAGCGCTGGTGGAATGGCTAACGCCACGGCGTCCGGCGTCCCATAAAGGCGACAATGGCCGGCTGCTGATCGTTGGGGGCAACAACGGCATGGGAGGCGCGGTGTTGATGGCGGGAGAAGCATCACTGCGAGCTGGCGCGGGACTGGTGCGAGTGCTCACTCACAAACAATATGTGCCGGCATTGTTGACGGCCCGTCCTGAACTGATGGCGCAGGAGCTGACGACGGATACGCTGCGGCAAGGGCTTGAGTGGGCGGATGTTGTGGTGATTGGCCCTGGTATGGGACAGGATGAGTGGGGGAAAAATGCGCTACGGTTGGCGGAAAATTGTAACAAACCCATGTTATGGGATGCGGACGCGCTTAACCTGCTGGCAATCAATCCGCATAAACGGCAGAATCGCGTGTTGACTCCACATCCTGGAGAAGCGGCCCGTTTGTTGAATTGCCGTGTGTCCGATATTGAAAGTGATCGCTTACTTGCAGCTCAAAAACTGGTAAAACGCTATGGTGGCGTTGTGGTGTTAAAAGGCGCGGGAACGGTGATTGCCAGCGAGCAAGGGCAGCTTGCCATTGCTGATGTGGGTAATCCGGGTATGGCGACCGGCGGCATGGGAGATGTGCTGGCTGGTATCATCGGCGGTTTGCTGGCCCAAAAGTTACCGTTGTATGATGCGGCCTGCGCAGGCTGCGTCGCGCATGGTGCGGCGGCCGACTGGCTGGCCGAGCGACGCGGAACCCGAGGTATGTTGGCAACCGAGCTGATGCCTGTATTGTCCCAATATGTGAATCCAGAGCGGATACCCTTAGAAAAGAAAGAATGAAAAAAATCGTATTACCTCTGCCGGATGAGGCAGCAACCCTCGCGTTGGGCGCGGCACTGGCTATAGCTTGCGATAGTGTCAGCGTTATTCATCTGTATGGCGATCTTGGGGCGGGGAAGACTACGTTCAGCCGCGGTTTTTTACAGGCGCTCGGTCATCGTGGGAACGTAAAAAGCCCGACATATACACTCGTCGAACCTTATGACCTTTCACCACTGGCGGTCTATCATTTCGATCTCTATCGTCTTGCCGACCCGGAAGAACTTGAATTTATGGGGATACGCGATTATCTGGATCAGGAGGCTATCTGTCTGATTGAGTGGCCTCAGCAAGGGACGGGGGTATTGCCCGACGCCGATGTCGAACTGCGTCTGCACTATCAGGATCAAGGTCGACAGGCTGACCTGTCCGCGGTATCGGCGCAGGGAGAGGCCATTCTGCAACGGATGGTCGATCAGACAGGGATAAACGCGCCATGATGAGCCGTATGATCAAACTGTTGCTGTGTGTGTGGTTAACGCTTGCCGGAACGGGCTGGGCGGCCAATCTGTCTGATATTAAAGTGGATAACGCTTCCGGTCAGGCGACGGTTAGCCTGAGTTTTAGCGGGCAGCCCATCTATGCGTTCTTTCCGCTCAGTAACCCTGCCCGGGTGGTGATTGATATTCGCCAGACCGCTTTAATTCAGGGGCTGCCGCTGGATTTCAGCGGACAAAATCTGATTAAACGTATTCGCACCAGTAATGCACAAGATGCGAAAAGCCTGCGTTTAGTGCTGGATTTGACCCGGCCCGCCAAAACCCGCGCGGTGACGCAGAAAACAGACTCCGGCTATACCGTGGTCTTCACCATGACGGGGAATAAACCGAAAACGGCGGCGAGAAATGCGCCGACTGTTTCCGTTCAGCAGCGTCCGGCGACATCTGAGCCGGCTAAAAACCCGTTTGCCAACAAGCCAACGGGGGTCGTTAACAGCAACGCGTCAGCCGTGATGCCTGCGCGTGCCACGGAGAGCAGTGAACGGGTGGTGGTTGCCATTGATGCAGGGCACGGTGGACAAGATCCCGGTGCGATAGGATTGAACGGACTGCGCGAAAAGAATGTCACCATTGCCATTGCGCGTAAACTACAAACCTTACTGAACCGCGATCCCGCCTTCAGACCGGTACTCACGCGTGATGGCGACTATTTTGTCTCGGTGATGGGACGCTCGGACGTCGCGCGTAGACAGGGCGCTAATATTCTGGTGTCGATTCATGCGGATGCGGCGCCGAATCGCAGCGCGACCGGCGCTTCAGTGTGGGTGTTGTCAAACCGCCGGGCGAACAGCGAAATGGCGACCTGGCTGGAACAACATGAGAAACAGTCTGAGTTACTGGGCGGAGCGGGCGATTTGCTGGCCAACAACAGCGCCGACCCGTATTTAAGTCAGGCGGTATTGGATTTGCAGTTCGGGCATTCGCAGCGTGTAGGGTATGACGTTGCGACCAACGTGTTGCGTGAGCTGCAACGCGTCGGCAGATTGCATAAACGCCGACCTGAACACGCCAGTCTGGGCGTGCTGCGTTCGCCGGATATTCCGTCGTTATTGGTTGAAACCGGGTTTATCAGCAATGTAGAAGAAGAACGTTTATTGGGAAGTAACGCCTATCAGGAGAAAATCGCCTATGCGGTTTATCAAGGACTAATAAGCTATTTCCAGACCCATCCGTTGCAATCTGCCCCAAAGCAGGAAAGCCCCAGGGTTCAGTCGGCGGCAAATAAAACGTCTGCCGCCGTCACCACGCCGGCAGATAAAAGCAGCGGGGATATGGGGAGCAATGCCACCACCCGACATACCGTTGTGCGTGGTGAAACGTTGTCTGCCATCGCGACGCGTTATGGTGTGAGCATGGCATCGATCCGCAAGATGAATAGGCTGAACAAGGATATCGTTTGGGTCGGGCAACGTTTAGCGATCCCCGTGACAGGCGCCAAACCGCCGGTTTCGACGACAAGTACGAAAAAAGCTGCGCCCGTGAAGCATAAAGTGGTGCGTGGCGATAGCCTGAGTACGATTGCCGCTCGCTATGGCGTCAGCATGAAAGCGATTCAGCAGGCAAACGATATGAGTTCAGGAACCGTGCAGTTAGGTCAGACGTTAATTATTCCTTCAGCCTGAGTTTACTTTTGATCTGATTTTTCATTCTGACCGTATTTTTTATTATGACGATGTAAGAGGGAAACGCCATGCCGATTCAGGTTTTGCCACCACAATTGGCCAACCAGATTGCCGCCGGGGAAGTGGTGGAGCGCCCCGCATCGGTGGTTAAAGAGCTGGTGGAAAACAGTCTGGATGCTGGGGCGACCCGTATTGATATCGACATAGAGCGCGGCGGCGCCAAACTGATACGTATCCGGGATAACGGCGCCGGCATTGAAAAAGACGATCTGGCACTGGCGCTGGCTCGTCATGCGACCAGTAAGATTGCCACGCTCGACGATCTGGAAGCCATTGTCAGCATGGGATTCCGTGGTGAAGCGCTGGCCAGTATCAGTTCTGTTTCACGTTTGACGCTGACTTCGCGGACCGCCAGGCAATCCGAAGCATGGCAGGCCTACGCGGAAGGCCGGGATATGGCGGTCACCATCAAACCTGCGGCGCATCCGGTTGGCACCACGCTGGAAGTGTTGGATCTGTTTTATAACACGCCCGCACGCCGCAAATTCATGCGCACGGAGAAAACCGAATTCACTCATATTGATGAGGTTGTTCGCCGGATTGCGCTGGCACATTTCGATATTGCCATCACGCTGCATCACAACGGTAAACTGATCCGGCAATATCGGCCTGCAAGCGATCCCTCCCAGCATGAACGCAGGTTGGGCAGTATCTGCGGCAGCGCGTTTTTACAGCACGCGTTGGCCGTGTCATGGCAGCATGATGATTTGACTATTCATGGCTGGGTAGCCGACCCTGCCGAAGCAAAACAACTGCCTGAAATGCAGTATTGCTATGTTAACCGGCGCATGATGCGCGATCGGTTGATCAATCATGCGATTCGACAGGCATATCAGGATCGGCTTGACAACGATCGACAACCCGCTTACGTACTGTATCTGGAGATTGATCCCCATCAGGTGGATGTCAATGTGCATCCGGCCAAGCATGAAGTCCGGTTTCATCAGGCACGTCTGGTGCATGACTTTATTTATCAGGCTGTGATGACAGTATTGCAGGAGGCCGCCGCCCCCAGGCTTGCCCCCTCTGAACCGGGAGCAGTTCAGCCGACGCCCTGGCGACAGGAAAATCGTACCGCTGCCGGTGAAAACCATTTTTCACAGTCGGCTTCCATACCGGCTGAGAAATCCGCCGGTCGGTCGGGTAAGGCCCGTGAGCCTCATTATCCCGCAGGGACTTCGTACCAGAAGAAACAGGGCGAACTGTACAGGAAACTGCTGCAAGCTGAAGATGTTGGTGACTCTTCCTCCTGCCAGGTTTCGTCAGCGCCGATTACCGCGCCCGCGCAACCTCGTTCCGGCGTGAAAGCTGAACCGACTGCGGTTCAGCCCGCCCACGGAGCGACGCCGATGACGGATACAGCTTGTGCGCAAGCCGAAAAAACACGTTCTTCGGTCGAGTCGCCGCTTGAAAGCAACACGGCTGGGTTTGGACGCGTGCTGACGGTTTATCCGCCTTGTTACGCTTTGCTGGAATATCGCGACGGGCTGGCCTTGCTTTCTTTACCGGTCGCGGCGCGTCATCTGAAAGTGGTGCAGTTGACGCCGCCCGACGAAGGACTACGGGCGCAGCCGCTTTTAATTCCGCAACGTCTGACGCTGAACAAGTTCGAACTTTCCGTACTGGCGACGCATCAAGCATTGCTGCAAAGATTTGGTATTCACGTGCAGGTCGAAGCGCAGCGCGCCACGCTAAGCGCCGTCCCTTTACTATTACGCCAACAAAATTTACAAAACTTGATCTCTGAACTGTTAGGCTATCTGGCCGATTACCAAACAGTAGAGCCGAAAGTTCTGGCAGGCTGGCTGGCGGCCCGGTTGAAGAGCGAACAGGAAGTCTGGGGACATTCTCAGGCGATACAACTCTTGACGGATGTCGAGCGACTTTGCCCGCAGTTGATGAAGTCCCCACCGCCGGAACTTTTACAGATGGTGGACATCAATACCCCCATCAAGGTTTTGCAGCATGAGTGATTTTGAAAAAACGTCGCTGCCAACCGCCATCTTTATTATGGGGCCGACGGCATCCGGTAAAACGGCGCTGGCGATGGCATTGCGTCAATATTTACCCGTAGAGTTGATTAGTGTGGATTCAGCCCTCATTTATAAAGGGATGGATATCGGAACCGCGAAACCGAGTGCGGAAGAATTGGCTCAGGCGCCGCACCGTTTGATCGATATTCTCGACCCGGCCGAGTTCTATTCGGCTGCGGATTTTCGGCGTGACGCGCTTCGGGAAATGGCGCAAATTAGTGCATCCGGGCGTATCCCCCTGTTGGTCGGGGGCACAATGCTTTACTTTAAAGCCTTGCTTGAAGGGTTGTCTCCCTTGCCTTGTGCTGATGCGGCAGTGCGTCAACGTATTGAAGCGCAGGCGAAAGAGGTGGGTTGGGAAGCCATGCATCGACAGTTATGTGAGATAGATCCGGATGCTGCGTTTCGGATTCATCCAAATGATCCACAGAGACTTTCACGGGCACTGGAAGTTTTTTTCGTTTCAGGTAACACTTTAACTGAATTGACAAAAATGTCTGGTGAAGCGTTGCCGTATCAGGTTCATCAGTTCGCTATCGCCCCGGCGATGCGCGAGTTGTTGCATCAGCGTATTGAACTGCGTTTTCACCAGATGTTGGCGGCGGGTTTTGAGGCGGAGGCCCGGGCGCTTTTTGCACGAAAAGATCTGCATACGGGGTTGCCTTCCATTCGCTGTGTCGGTTATCGCCAGATGTGGTCATATTTATCCGGTGAAATTGATTACGATGAAATGGCTTATCGTGGGGTTTGTGCGACAAGGCAACTTGCCAAGCGACAAATTACCTGGTTGCGTGGTTGGGATGAAGTCTGCTGGTTGGACAGTGAAAAGCCAAAAGAAGCGCTGGACAAGGTAATACAGGTTGTTAGTGCATAGGTTGGGTGATTGTGTACAATTGGCGGGTCTCAGCTCGCAAATTTTGACATCGTTATTTTAGAACCCTAGGGTTCTTTGTTACAAACAACAAACAAATAAGGAAAATATAGAATGGCTAAGGGGCAATCTTTGCAAGATCCGTTCTTGAACGCATTGCGTCGCGAACGTGTTCCGGTTTCGATCTATTTGGTTAATGGTATCAAGTTGCAAGGTCAGATTGAGTCTTTCGATCAGTTTGTCATTTTGTTAAAAAATACGGTGAGCCAGATGGTGTATAAGCATGCCATTTCTACCGTTGTTCCATCCCGCCCGGTGTCTCACCATAGCAATAATCCAGGCGCCAGCAACTATCATGGTAACAACACGGCTGGCCAGCAACAGCCACAGGAAAGTGATGACGCTGAATAAAGCGTATTGTCAATTCACCACGGCGGGGACACTGCATGCATCGCCAGTTGCCCTCGCTTTGGTGTTTTTTGTTTTTTTGAGAGGTTACTCGCTTGTTTGACCGTTATGAAGCCGGTGAACGGGCCATACTAGTTCATATTTACTTCTCGCAAGATAAAGATTCGGAAGATCTGCTGGAGTTCGAGTCTCTGGTGTCTTCCGCAGGCATTGAGTCGCTACAGGTTATTACCGGCAGTCGTAAGGCACCTCATCCCAAGTATTTTGTTGGTGAAGGCAAAGCCGAAGAAATTGCTCAGGTAGTGAAAGAAACAGATGCTTTTGTGGTGTTGTTTGATCATGCCCTGACACCCGCTCAGGAACGTAATCTTGAGCGCTTGTGTGAGTGCCGGGTCATTGATCGCACCGGATTGATTCTGGATATTTTTGCCCAACGCGCACGCACCCATGAAGGTAAATTGCAGGTAGAGTTGGCGCAATTGCGTCATCTCGCTACGCGTCTGGTTCGTGGCTGGACGCACCTTGAGCGTCAAAAAGGTGGGATCGGCTTACGCGGCCCGGGGGAAACCCAGCTTGAAACGGACCGTCGTTTGCTACGTAATCGCATCAGCCAGATTTTATCCCGGCTTGATCGGGTGGAAAAACAACGTGAGCAGGGACGACGGGCGCGAGTACGCGCGGATGTGCCGACCGTCTCATTGGTGGGATATACCAACGCCGGTAAATCGACGTTGTTTAACCGAATCACATCGGCGGGCGTGTATGCCGCCGATCAGTTATTTGCTACGCTGGACCCGACATTGCGCCGTATTGAGGTGGATGATGTCGGGGATACGGTGTTGGCGGATACCGTAGGTTTTATCCGTCAGCTACCGCACGATTTGGTGGCTGCGTTTAAGGCTACATTACAGGAAACGCGTCAGGCTTCCCTGTTACTGCATGTTGTCGATGCCGCCGATCCTCGTCTTGACGAGAATATCGATGCGGTAGATACCGTGCTGGCAGAAATTGAGGCGGATGAAATTCCTGCGCTGTTGGTAATGAACAAGATTGATATGCTGGAGGATTTCACACCGCGTATCGATCGAAACGAAGAAAATTTACCGGTCCGAGTCTGGCTTTCAGCGCAGACCGGTGAAGGTATTCCGTTGCTATTTCAAGCGTTGACTGAGCGTCTATCCGGGGAAATTGCACAATACACATTGTCTCTTCCCCCGCAGGCAGGACGTTTGCGAAGTCGCTTTTACCAGCTTCAGGCAATAGAGAAAGAATGGATTGAAGAGGACGGGAAAATCGGTCTGGTTATCCGTATGCCGATTGCCGACTGGCACCGCCTCTGTAAACGAGAGCAGGAACTGACGGATTATATTGCCTGACTGGCAGAACGGCGAAGTAGTCTGACGGACTCTGGGACATTGAACCTGAAGAACACCTATCATAAAAGAATGGAGTTAAAACATGGCGTGGAATCAGCCCGGTAATAACGGACAGGACCGCGACCCGTGGGGGAGCAGCAATAATAATAGCGGCAACTCTGGCGGAAATAACAATAAAGGTGGCCGAGATCAGGGGCCACCGGATTTGGACGATATCTTCCGTAAACTGAGTAAAAAACTCAGCGATCTGGGAGGCGGAAGAGGTTCGGGTTCCAACGGCGGTACTTCCGGCGGTTCTGGTCTTGGCGGCCGGGTAGTCGGGATTGTGGCCGTCGCTGCTGTCGTCATCTGGGCGGCCAGCGGCTTTTATACCATCAAAGAAGCCGAGCGCGGCGTCGTTACGCGTTTTGGTAAATTCAGCCATCAGGTTGATCCTGGCCTTAACTGGAAGCCCACGTTTATTGATTCTGTCAGAGCCGTTAACGTGGAATCCGTACGTGAACTGGCAACGTCTGGCGTAATGTTGACCTCGGACGAGAATGTCGTTCGTGTGGAAATGAATGTCCAGTATCGGGTGACGGAACCGGAACGCTATCTGTTCAGCGTGACGAATGCGGATGACAGTCTGCGTCAGGCCACAGACAGCGCTTTGCGCGGCGTGATCGGTAAATACACGATGGATAAAATCCTGACTGAAGGCCGGACCATCGTGCGAACCGATACCCAACGTGTATTGGAGGAAACGGTACGACCTTACAACATGGGAATCACCCTGCTGGACGTCAACTTCCAGACGGCACGTCCGCCGGAAGAGGTCAAGGCCGCGTTTGATGACGCCATTGCCGCCCGAGAAAACGAGCAGCAATACATTCGTGAAGCAGAAGCGTATGCGAACGAGGTTCAGCCGCGCGCGAATGGTCAAGCTCAGCGTATTCTGGAGGAGTCGCGCGCGTACAAAACGCGTACCGTTCTGGAAGCCCAAGGTGAAGTGGCTCGTTTTGCCAGAGTGTTGCCGGAATACAAAGCCGCGCCTGAGATTACTCGTGAGCGTTTGTATATTGAAACGATGGAGCGTGTTCTAAGCCATACCCGTAAGGTGCTGGTCAATGATAAAGGCGGCAACCTGATGGTGTTGCCGTTGGATCAGATGCTGCGCGGAGCGGACAGCGGCGAAAGCAACAGCAACAGCAATAGCAATAGCAGCAGCGCCAATCCGCTGCGTTTACCGGCAACATCGGGTAACAGTAGTGCGAGCAGTAATCAGACGCGAAGCGGTAACAGCGGAAATATCATGGATCAGCGCAGAGCGAATGCGCAGCGTGATGATGTCACTCGAGTAGGGAGAGAATAATCGATGCGTAAGCCCTTACTATTTATCCTGATCCTGGTACTGATGGTGGTCTATGCGTCACTGTTTGTAGTGCAGGAAGGCCAGCGCGGCATCGTGATGCGTTTTGGCAAAGTGTTGCGTGATGATGAGAATAAACCTCTTATTTATGCCCCGGGACTACAGTTTAAAATTCCGTTCATTGATTCGGTGAAAATGCTGGATGCCCGTATTCAGACTATGGAAAATCAGGCCGATCGCTTTATCACTAAAGAGCAGAAAGACCTGATCATTGACTCCTATATCAAATGGCGGATCAGCGATTTCAGCCGCTATTATCTAGCGACGGGCGGAGGGGATGTCTCTCAGGCGGAGGTGCTGCTCAAGCGTAAATTCAGTGACCGTCTGCGTTCCGAGATCGGTCGTCTGGATTTGCGAGGCATCGTTACCGACTCCCGTGGTCAGTTGATGACCGATGTGCGCAATGCATTGAACACCGGGACCGGTGAAACCACCGAAGCCGATAACGCGATTGCTTCGGCCGCTGCACGTGTTGCACAGGAGACGACTGGCGCGCAGCCTCATGTTAACCCTAACAGTATGGCTGCGTTGGGTATTGAAGTGATTGATGTGCGGATTAAACAGATTAACCTGCCGACGGAAGTCTCAGATGCCATCTACCAACGTATGCGTGCGGAACGTGAAGCGGTAGCGCGCCGCCACCGTTCACAAGGCCAGGAAGAAGCGGAGAAATTAAAAGCCACTGCCGACTATGAGGTCACCCGTACGCTGGCGGAAGCTGAGCGTCAGGGACGTATCACCCGTGGTGAAGGCGATGCGGAAGCGGCAAAATTGTTTGCCAGCGCATTCAGCGAAGATCCTGATTTTTACTCTTTCATTCGTAGCTTGCGTGCGTATGAAAGTAGCTTCAGTTCTAATCAGGACGTAATGGTATTGAGCCCGGACAGTGATTTCTTCCGCTATATGAAATCGCCGGAGACGACGCTTCGTCGTTAATTATTACCCTGTATCAATTCTATCTAAAGCCCGTGTTTGCGGGCTTTTTTACGACGGGCCATTCTGCCTGTCATCCTTACGGGCCGTGGCGGGCGACGTTTAAAATCGCGCTGGCGATATTTTATGGAGTTTTTATGAATGCAACCGTGTGGATGGCTCTGGGGCTGGTGTTGATTATCGAAGGGCTGGGCCCCTTGCTGTTTCCCCGTATCTGGCGGCGCATGATCCTAGCGATGGCACAGTTGCCTGATAACACATTACGGCGTTTTGGCGGAGGGATAGTGGTTGCCGGATGTGTGATCTACTATATGTTGCGTAGCCGAATAGAGGGCTAAAATTCCTTTGAAAAATGTGCGCAAACGTGTGCTAAAAGTACTGAAAGCGAGCAGATGAGATGTTAGAATCCTTTTTTAAGCAACCTGGTGATTTTTGAGATGGGTAAGAACGTCGTCGTACTGGGCACTCAATGGGGTGACGAAGGTAAAGGTAAGGTCGTCGACCTGCTGACTGAACGGGCTAAATATGTTGTGCGCTACCAGGGTGGCCACAATGCTGGTCATACTCTGGTTATCAACGGTGAAAAAACCGTTCTTCATTTAATTCCTTCGGGTATTCTGCGTGAAAATGTCACCAGCATCATCGGTAACGGTGTGGTGCTGGCGCCTGACGCACTGATGAAGGAAATGACGGATCTTGAAGCGCGTGGCGTCCCGGTACGTGAACGTTTGCTGCTCTCTGAAGCTTGTCCGTTGATTCTTCCTTATCATGTTGCGCTGGATAACGCGCGTGAAAAGGCGCGTGGCACCAGGGCAATTGGCACCACCGGTCGTGGTATCGGCCCGGCTTATGAAGATAAAGTCGCGCGTCGTGGTCTGCGAGTGGGCGATCTGTTCGACAAAGAAACGTTTGCCGTTAAGTTGAAAGAGATCGTTGAATACCACAACTTTCAGTTGGTTAACTACTATAAAGTCGAAGCGGTTGATTACCAGAAAGTGTTGGATGACGTTCTGGCGATTGCTGATATTCTGACCGCTATGGTGGTCGATGTTTCCGACCTGCTGTACAAAGCACACTTGCGTGGCGATTTTGTTATGTTCGAAGGGGCGCAGGGTACGCTGCTGGACATCGATCACGGTACTTATCCTTATGTGACATCTTCCAATACCACGGCAGGTGGCGTGGCGACCGGTTCCGGTCTGGGTCCACGTTACGTTGATTACGTCCTGGGTATTGTAAAAGCCTATTCTACCCGCGTTGGCGCGGGCCCATTCCCAACCGAGCTGTTTGATGATGTCGGCGAATATCTTACCCAGAAAGGGAATGAATTCGGCGCAACGACGGGTCGCCGTCGCCGAACGGGCTGGCTTGATGCGGTTGCTGTTCGCCGCGCGGTACAGATTAATTCCCTGTCCGGTTTCTGCATGACCAAACTGGATGTGCTGGATGGTCTGAAAGAGGTCAAAATCTGTGTGGGATATCGTATGCCTGATGGCCGCGAAGTGGATACCACACCGTTGGCCGCAGACGGCTGGGAAGGGATTGAGCCGGTTTACGAAACACTGCCGGGTTGGTCTGAAAGCACCTTTGGTGTTCAAGAGCGCAGCAAATTACCTCAGACGGCGCTGAACTACATTAAACGTGTGGAAGAAGTCACTGGCATTCCGGTGGACATTATTTCTACTGGCCCGGATCGTAGTGAAACGATTGTTCTGCGCGATCCGTTTAGCGTTTGATTCGCAAAGCGACAGGCGACGTCAAACACCGCCTGTTTATGACCTGGCGAACTCATCCGGCGGACATAAAACAGGACGGGATTCCCGTCCTGTTTGCTAGCTTCTCACTGTTCTATTTACCTGCGGCGATCCCTGCTTTAGCCTTGTTTTTCAAGGCATCCAGCAGTCGGTTATGGATGTTGCCAAAACCACCGTTACTCATTACCAGTATGTGATCGCCTGGCTGGGCGGTTTTCACAATCATATCGACCAGCGTATCGATGTCTGCGCTCCAGTGTGCTGGCTGCACGCACGATTCAGCTACCTCCGCGACCTGCCAGAGAATATGCGGTGGCTGGAATAAAAAGACTTCATCGGCACGGCCCAGTGATGGCGCCAGTTCATTTTTACACATACCTATTTTCATGGTATTCGAGCGGGGTTCAAGCACGGCCAAAATACGGGCAGTTCCGCCAACCTTGCCGCGCAACGCGGCCAGCGTCGCGAGGATCGCCGTGGGGTGGTGGGCGAAATCATCGTAAACGGTAACGCCGTATTCGGTGCCGCGTAACTCAAGGCGGCGGCGGGCATTGATAAATCCCCCCAGGGCGCGGCAGGCATCGGCGGGTAGTACGCCGACATGATGGGCGGCGGCGATGGCCATTAGCCCGTTGTGCATGTTGTGCTCGCCGACCAACGGCCAATGCACTTCACCTACCAGTTCGCCATTCAGGTAAACCTGATACTGGCTGGCATCGGTCGACAGTTTCTTCGCACGCCACACGCCTTCCTCACCTACCAGTTCCTGCTCGCTCCAGCATCCCATTCCCATGACTTGCTTGAGGTGAATATCATTGGTCGGCAAGATGATTTTTCCAGTACCGGGCACCAGACGTATCAGATGGTGAAACTGTTTTTGAATGGCTTTGAGATCGTCGAAGATATCGGCGTGATCGAATTCGAGGTTATTCAAAATAAGCGTGCGCGGGCTGTAATGAACAAATTTAGAACGTTTATCGAAGAACGCACAGTCATATTCGTCGGCTTCAACAACCATAAACGCGCTGTCGCCTAAGCGAGCTGAAACGGTAAAATTACCCGGCACGCCGCCGATGACAAAGCCGGGCTTATAGCCGCAATCCTCCAGAATCCAGGTCACCATGCCTGCGGTCGTTGTTTTACCGTGCGTCCCGGCAACGGCAATCACCCAGCGATCGCGTAAAACATAATCATGCAGCCACTGTGGACCGGACACATAAGGAAGCCCTTGTTCCAGCACGGCTTCAACACAAGGATTGCCTCGCGACATCGCGTTGCCCACAATCACCAGATCCGGGGCAGGATCGAGCTGTGCGGGATCGTATCCCTGAATCAGCGTGATTCCCTGCTCTTCCAGTAAGTTACTCATGGGGGGATAAACGTTTGCATCTGAGCCTGTTACCTGATGTCCCAATGAACGGGCCAGCAGCGCCAGGCCACCCATAAAGGTGCCGCAAATACCTAAGATATGAATACGCATACATTTTCCATTTATACTGTGAGTCTGCCTCACATTCCAACGCTATGAATACACCATAAAAATGGATTTGACTAGGTACTCGGTTTCTCTTTGGGCTACACTGCAAACGCAAACGTTAGCGGTGTAGTAATGAAGCCGCTTATCATCCGTAGATTCTGGAAGAGTGTTATGAAAACGCTAGGCGAATTTATCGTTGAAAAACAGCACGATTTCTCTCACGCCACCGGTGAGCTTACCGCGCTGTTATCAGCCATCAAGCTGGGCGCCAAAATTATCCACCGCGATATCAATAAAGCGGGTCTGGTGGATATTTTAGGCACCAGCGGTATCTCCAATATTCAGGGCGAAGTACAGATGAAACTCGATCTGTACGCCAATGAAAAATTGAAGGCCGCTTTGAAAGCGCGTGGTGAAGTTGCTGGTATCGCTTCTGAAGAAGAAGACGAAATCGTCATCTTCGACGGGGATCGGGCTGAGAACGCCAAGTATGTGGTATTGATGGACCCGCTGGACGGTTCTTCCAACATTGATGTTAACGTCTCCGTCGGCACCATTTTCTCTATTTACCGTCGTATTACCCCGCTTGGCATGCCGGTAACGGAACAAGACTTTCTACAGCCGGGCCACAAACAGGTTGCCGCTGGTTACATCGTTTACGGTTCCTCTACCATGCTGGTATACACGACGGGACACGGTGTCCACGCGTTCACCTATGATCCCTCTCTCGGTGTATTCTGCCTGTCGCATGAAAAAGTTTGCTTCCCGGAAAAAGGGAATATGTACTCTATTAACGAAGGGAACTACATTAAGTTTCCTACCGGTGTGAAGAAATATATCAAATACTGTCAGGAGCAGGACGAAGCGACGCAACGTCCTTACACCTCGCGCTATATTGGTTCACTGGTGGCGGATTTTCATCGTAACCTGTTGAAAGGCGGTATTTATCTTTATCCAAGCACCGCAAGTTATCCGAAAGGCAAACTGCGTCTGCTGTACGAATGCAACCCGATGGCGTTTTTGGCGGAGCAGGCGGGCGGTAAAGCCAGCGATGGCAAAAACCGTATTCTGGACATCACGCCGGAGAAATTGCACCAGCGTTCGCCTTTTTTTGTAGGGACAGAAACCATGGTGAATGATGTTGAGCGTTTTATCCGCGAGTTCCCGGACGCATAATCTCACCTTCGCCGTGGTGGTGTTCTGAGTAAGAGTTACATCAATTTTCCTTCAGTGTGCCCACACCGCTGGTGCACACTGAACACCTATTTGCCGTCAGCTTTTCCCGTCATTTCACGACGTTTGCGCATCAAACCAGCTTTCCAGAATAATGACCGCCGATTCAGCGTCGATGCTGTCTTTATCCAGTGCCCGAAAACCGCCGCGTTCGAACAGGTCGGCCCGAGCTTCCACGGTACTCAGACGCTCATCGTGCAGCGCTATCTGGACACCAAATCGTCCATGCAAGCGATTGGCGAATTTTCTGGCGCGTGCTGTCAGCGGCTGTTCCGTTCCGTCCATATTGAGCGGCAGGCCGACAACGACGAGGGCTGGCCGCCACTCTGCCATCAATTTTCCCACCTTCTGCCAGTCAGGTGTTCCATCTTGGGCTTTAAATGCGGTGAGCGGACGGGCGGTCCGCGTAATGTCCTGACCGATAGCCACACCGATGCTCTTGGTCCCGAAATCAAAAGCAAGAATCGTTCGGCTTGCCATCAGGCGTGCCCTACTTCAGTTGAAATGTTATGGATGTCTATTCCCAGCTTTTTCGCCGCCAAGCGCCAACGTTCTGCAATCGGCGTGTGGAACAGAATCTCTTTATCCGCAGGTATCGTCAGCCAGGCGTTTTCCAGTAATTCATCCTCAAGCTGGCCGCTCTCCCAGGCGGAATAGCCCAATGCGACCAGGGTATTTTGTGGCTGTTTAGCGGTTCCCAGTGTTTCCAGCACATCTTTTGAGGTGGTGATCATTGTGTCTTCAGAGATACCGATGCTCGAAGCAAAACCAGAGCAAGGCGTATGCAGAATAAATCCGCGATCGTCAGCCAACGGGCCGCCAGCAAAAACCGGCTTATCCAAACGGATGGAGGGTTCAAGTGGCGTGGGGGCTATTTTCAGCTTTTTCAGCACATTATCCACAGTAAACTGCTCCATCGGCTTATTGATGATTAGCCCCATGGCGCCGTCTTCATTATGTTCGCAAATATAGACCACCGAACGTTTAAATACCGTGTCTTGTAGTGCTGGCATAGCGATGAGGAAGTGATGCTGTAAATTCATTATGTAATTTTATCGATCCTTGTCAGCGTTTGATAAGCGGTTCGCCAAAAAGACGAGCCGTTTCCGGTTTAAGAAACAGATTAGCTGTTGCGCGTAGCCAGGCGTTTTTCAATGGCGTCCATCAGCATGCCCGTAATGGAGACATCCTGGTAAGCGGCTTCAATTTCGCGTACGCAGGTGGGGCTGGTGACGTTAATTTCCGTTAATCGATCGCCAATGATATCCAGACCAACAAAAATCAGCCCTTTTTGCTTTAGCGTCGGTGCGACGTCGCGGGCAATTTTCCAGTCGCTGTCGCTGAGCGGTCGGGCCTCTCCCCGGCCGCCGGCCGCCAGATTGCCGCGTGTTTCGCCAGTTTTCGGAATACGCGCCAGGCAATAAGGAACGGGTTCGCCGTCGACCACCAGCACGCGTTTATCACCCTCTTTAATCGCTGGCAGATAGTTTTGCGCCATACAGTAGCGGCTAGCATGTTCGGTCAGCGTTTCAATGATGACCGAAACGTTGGCATCATCCTGTTTCAAACGGAAAATCGACGCGCCGCCCATGCCATCCAGCGGTTTCAGGATCACATCCCCGTGTTTCTGATGGAATTGACGCAGCTTGTCCGCGCTGCGGGTAACCAGCGTATCCGGTGTCAGATGCGGGAACCAGGCGGTGAAAAGCTTTTCGTTACAGTCGCGTAGACTCTGGGGTTTGTTGACGATCAACGTACCTTTCTCTTCCGCGCGCTCCAGAATGTAGGTTGCGTAAATGAATTCCGTATCGAAAGGCGGATCTTTACGCATTAGCACGGCGTCCAGCTCTTCCAGCGCGATATCCTGTTCGCCGGAGAAATCATACCAGCCATCGTAATCGTACTGGACGTTCAAACGGCGGGTGGTTGCCCGTGCAACGCCTGCGTGCAGGTAGAGATCGTTCATCTCCATATAATGAAGTTCCCAACCGCGGCGTTGTGCTTCCAGCAGCATGGCGAAGCTGGTGTCTTTCTTGATATTGATGGCGTCGATAGGGTCCATCACAATACCGAGTTTAATCATTTTTTTCTCCTTTACCCCAGATCGCCGAAACGTACCTGTAAGGCTGTAATCACGGTGAGTGCAGTTGTTTCTGTGCGCAATATGCGCGGCCCCAGCAGGATGTCGGTAAATCCGTATTCTGAAGTCAGCAAAATTTCATTGGAGGAGAGTCCTCCTTCGGGGCCAATCAACAGCCGAACCTGACTGACCGACAGTGACAATGTATTGATACTCTGTGTCGCGCGCGGGTGCAAATTGAGCTTTAATGCCGCATCCTGTTCTGCACACCACGCTTCGAGCATCATGGGCGGACGGATGACGGGCAGGCGGTTACGGCCGCATTGTTCACAGGCTGAAATCGCGATTTTTTGCCACTGCCCGACTTTCTTCTCCAGACGCCCGGTATCCAGTTTTACGCCGCACCGTTCGGAAAACAGCGGGGTGATGATATTCACGCCAAGCTCAATGGATTTCTGAATGGTGAACTCCATTTTTTCTCCGCGCGACATGACTTGCCCGAGATGCAGGTGCAACGGTGATTCTTTGTCTTCCAACTTACCCGCTGTGAAACACACCCGCACACTTTTTTTTCCAGCCAGCACGATTTCTGCGTCAAAAACATGATTACTGCCGTCGAACAGTTGCAGGGGTTGGCCGGTATTCATCCGCAGCACGCGGCCAATATGGTTGGCGGCATCTTCGCTCAGTTCGACTTCCCCCCCGATAATGGGGAGCGTTTCGGGATGAAAAATGCGCGGTATTCGCATGCTGATGTTCTGACCTTATGAAGAATAAATTTGAGTTGGACAGCGTATTGTTAGAGATAATCGACTCACCGCCATCTTGAACGGTGATTTTACTGGTAAACCGTTATAGTAGGTAGGCCAGCCATTACTGGCAAGCCTGTTGAACGTAAGGGTTGTGGTTACCTTGTTTTGCGGCGATGCGCCGATCGCGCGTGCATTCCCACTGCGTTACCGGAAATTGTTCATTCCAGGCTTCAAACAACCGGGTTTGCTGGCGGGATAAACGCAATTGATAGCGGTCGCGCATATAGAAGTAAGTACGGGCAATGGCGCCACGGGCGCGGGCTGGCGGCTCCGCCCGATTATTTTTGAAATCGACTTTCATCTCACATTGACCATATTGACCGCCGCCGCCGTTCCACTGTCCATACATGGTGTTGCCGCGATCGCCGTTGACTTCACCGATGGCGGGTTGCAGGTTATGCAGGTCGGTTTCCATTTCACGATAAATATGGTCTTTGCTGCAATTTTTTCTGCCGCCATCCTGCCAGCATCGGCGCTGATGACCGAACTGCCAGGCAGGGACGATATGTTCCCATTCAATTCGGCTGGCGCGTTGTTCGTTTTTTCTGACCTTATAGCCGCAGGATTCAAGATCGGGAATCCCTTTTTTACCTTGCCATGTAATGGCGCAGCCACAATAAAATGTTCCCGGCGCGCCCTGATTGACCTCTACCGACGCCGCTTTTGCCTGCGTGAAGTTATTGATATTTTGACTCAATGCCGCGGCGGAAATGAAACCGACCCCGGCAGAGGCGGTAACAAGAATTTTGCGTAGCATATTCCAAATAATCCCCTGGTAATGAAGCTGGCAGACTACCGGATGTCATCACGGCAGGCAAATGCAAAAATTAGTTTTTTGGGCTGAAGATTTTCTTTTAAATAGGATTTATTACTTTGAATTGTAAGGTTTTCCCGCAATCACGGCAGCGATACTCTGTTTCGCCGCGCTGTACCCGGTTATGGCGTCGCACAGTCAACTCATGTTGTCGACAACTACACTGATAAGCGAAAGTTCGACCCTGTACGGATTTCACGGCAAAGCGATGTGTACGCCTTGCCGGAACCTGTAACACATTCTCCATCATCCAGCGCCACTCTTTACCATGTGGCTGCACTTTGCCGAAACGGGCAAAGACCAGCAGATGCGCCAGTTCATGGGGAACAACCTCATCGATGAAGGCTTGCTGGTTTTCCTGCAACAGTAAAGGATTCAGCCGAATTTCCCAGTGCTGTAGCCAGGCGCTGCCCGCCGTCGTACCGCGTTGCTGATAGTTGACCGCAGGTTCCGGGTAATGGGCGTTAAGGGCGAGATTAGCCAACAGTAGCTTATCGCGAAGGCAACGCATAACCGCCTGATGATGAGCGATGGGAAGTCGTGGTGTGTTCATTGAAGGAGCATAAATCGAGTCGCAGGGGGGATGCAATAGACAGGGAGACAGGAAAGAAACGGCAACACGGCGAGTTTTCATTCGCCGTGTTGCGCTAACCGTTTGAAGCAGGGAAATTATAAACCCGCGGCTTCACGTAATTGCACGGCCTTGTCGGTTTTTTCCCAGGGGAAGTGCTCGCGGCCGAAGTGACCGTAAGCTGCGGTTTCCTGATAGATGGGGTGCAGCAGATCCAGCATCTGGATTAATCCATAAGGCCGCAGGTCGAAAAACTCACGTACCAGTTGGGTGAGGCGTTCGGTGGAGATCTTTTCCGTTCCAAAGGTTTCGAGCATGATCGAAGTCGGCTCTGCCACGCCGATCGCGTAGGAAACCTGGATCTCACAACGATCCGCCAAACCTGCGGCAACGATATTTTTGGCGACATAACGCGCGGCATAAGCGGCTGAACGGTCAACCTTAGAGGGATCTTTACCAGAGAAAGCGCCACCGCCGTGGCGCGCAGCGCCACCATAGGTATCCACGATGATTTTACGCCCGGTCAGCCCGCAATCACCCATTGGACCGCCGATAACAAAGCGTCCGGTTGGGTTGATGAAGAATTTTGTACTGGCGGAGAGCCATTCAGCCGGAAGGACAGGTTTAATGATCTCTTCCATAACCGCTTCATGCAGGTCTTTCTGGGTAATCTCTTCCGCATGCTGGGTAGACAACACTACCGCATCAATACCGGCAATTTTACCATCGTCATACAGGAAGGTGACCTGGCTTTTCGCATCCGGGCGCAGCCACGGCAGCGTGCCGTTTTTACGCACTGCTGACTGACGTTGAACCAGAAGGTGGGCGTAAGTTATCGGCGCCGGCATCAGCACAGCCGTCTCGTTGGTTGCGTAACCAAACATCAGACCCTGATCACCTGCACCCTGTTGTAGCGGATCGCTGCGGTCAACGCCCTGATTGATATCAGGAGATTGCTTGCCAATGGCGCTCAGCACCGCACAAGAGTTGGCATCAAAGCCCATCTCGGAATTCACATAACCGATCTCACGTACGGTACGGCGCGTGATCTCTTCAATGTCGACCCAGGCGCTGGTGGTAATTTCACCACCAACTAACACCATTCCGGTCTTTACGTAAGTCTCGCAAGCGACACGAGCTTTAGGGTCTTGCCCCAGAATAGCGTCAAGTACCGCATCGGAAATCTGGTCAGCAATTTTGTCAGGATGTCCTTCAGAGACGGACTCAGACGTAAAAAGGTGTTTAGCCATGAGTTTCTTTACCTTCAAATCAAAGCCGTTAAGCAGTATATCAGTTAATCAGTATAGATGGATTAACATCTGGATGGCTATTCTAGGTTACATTTTGGCCTGAGTGCCAGTAGTTTTTCACTTCAGTGCGCCATCGTTCTTTAGTCATCGGTAATTTTTTCTTTTGTAATAGCACGCTGAGGACATTTTCATTTTGCTTTTCCTGTGTCATATCTGTATAAACGGCGAGCGGTTTGGGTTTGTTACCCGCGATGTGATAGTTGATGGTTTCATTGGTTGCTGACCGCATACCTTGCGGCGCGCGTGGAGGTGATAGGATTAATGATCCGCTGTTTACTGAGTATGTTGCGCTCGCAACGCTTTTTTTTTGACGCTATCGCGTCAATCGCTCAACCCTTCTTTTTATTTGCCCGAAGTTGCCTGTCGTTAAGTTCGACACAGGATTACAGGGCTGGTTAATCCGCGATTTTTCCTGGACCAGACGTGCACGGCGCTGTATTAGTAAGCGTTTTTCCTGTGATTTTCACAACGAGTTTTCCCTGACCCGTTCCACGGAGTCTGACAACGTGTTTTACACTAACAAGAGTAATAATACGGCGGCATACTGTTTTCAGCCGACTTTTTCACTGCCGCTGCTGCGTGTTGCAGGCACGATTATGCGGGTTACTTATGCAGGTACTGATGTGATTAGCAGTATAAAAGAAGAGGTTCGTTATGTCTGACGGCGTGATCCAACAAGGCTCGTCAGCGACGGGTAAACATGAAAATTTGCGCTCCATGCAGGAGGTTGCCATGAATGACCGGAATGCCAGCGAAATGCTTCGTACCTACAATATTGCCTGGTGGGGTAATAATTACTACGATGTCAATGAGTTAGGGCATATCAGCGTTTGTCCCGACCCCGATATTCCTGAGGCCCGCGTCGATCTGGCTCAATTGGTCAAAGCGTTGCAGGAAGAGAATCATCAGCGTCTTCCCGCATTGTTCAGCTTCCCGCAAATTCTTCAGCATCGTCTGCGTTCCATCAATGCCGCATTCAAACGGGCGCGTGAGTCGTTTGGTTACGAAGGGGGGTACTTTCTGGTTTACCCCATCAAAGTAAACCAGCATCGGCGCGTTATTGAATCTCTGGTCAGTTCGGGAGAACCACTGGGACTGGAGGCGGGTTCCAAGGCTGAGCTCATGGCCGTATTGGGTCATGCCGGTATGACGCGTACGGTCATTGTCTGTAACGGTTATAAAGATCGTGAATACATTCGGCTGGCCCTGATTGGCGAAAAGCTCGGGCACAAAGTGTATTTGGTCATTGAAAAAATGTCTGAGATCAAGACGGTTCTGGAAGAGGCGGAGCGTCTTAACGTGATCCCGCGCCTGGGTGTGCGCGCGCGACTGGCCTCGCAAGGTTCTGGTAAATGGCAGTCCAGCGGCGGCGAAAAATCCAAATTTGGTCTGGCTGCGGTCCAGGTGCTGCAACTGGTTGAAATGCTGCGTGCCGCAGGACGGCTGGAAAGTCTGCAACTGCTGCACTTCCATCTGGGCTCTCAACTGGCGAACATTCGCGATATCGCCACGGGCGTGCGTGAATCTGCCCGCTTCTATGTGGAGCTGCACAAACTGGGCGTCAATATTCAGTGCTTCGACGTGGGCGGCGGTTTGGGCGTGGATTATGAAGGAACCCGCTCGCAGTCGGATTGTTCCGTAAATTACGGTCTGAATGAATATGCCAACAATGTGATTTGGGGCATCGGTGACGCCTGTAATGAACACGGATTGCAGCATCCAACCGTCATTACGGAATCGGGTCGCGCGGTGACCGCACACCATACCGTGTTGGTGTCCAACATTATTGGCGTCGAACGCAACGAATTCAGCGAACCAACAGAGCCGGACGAAAATGCGCCGCGCGCATTGGAGAGCCTGTGGTCAACCTGGCAGGAAATTAAACAGCCTGGGAACCGGCGTTCGCTGCGCGAGTGGTTGCATGACAGCCAGATGGATTTGCATGATGTGCACACCCAATATACGCACGGCATGCTGGATTTAACTCAGCGGGCAAAAGCGGAACAGCTCTATCTGAGCATCTGCCAGAAAATTCAGCAACAGTTAGATCCCAGCAATCGCGCTCACCGCCCAGTGATTGACGAATTGCAGGAGCGTATGGCGGATAAGCTCTATGTAAACTTCTCCTTGTTTCAGTCCATGCCGGATGCGTGGGGGATCGATCAGTTGTTCCCGGTCATGCCGTTGGAAGGGCTGGACAAACAGCCGGTACGTCGTGCGGTTTTGCTGGATATTACCTGTGACTCTGATGGCACCATCGATCACTATATTGATGGCGACGGTATTGCGACCACGATGCCGATGCCGCCTTACGATCCAGATAATCCGCCGCTGTTGGGGTTTTTCATGGTTGGCGCCTATCAGGAAATTTTGGGAAATATGCATAACCTGTTTGGCGACACCGCTACCGTCGACGTCTTTGTGTTCCAGGATGGTTCTGTCGAGATTGAAGAGTCTGACGGAGGGAATACGGTTGCCGAAATGCTGGAGTATGTTCAACTGGATCCTGAAGTGCTGATGGCGCGCTTTCGTGATCAGGTTAAAGAAACCGATCTGGACACGGCGTTGCAGTTGCAGTTTCTGGAAGAGTTTGAAACTGGCCTTTACGGTTATACCTATCTGGAAGATGAGTAATTCGTCACGGTTGATAAAAAGGAGGATGGGGCGACACATCCTCCTTTATTAACGTCTTTTCATCAGATGAAAGATCCCATGGTATTGTTGTTTTTCAATGAGTTATGGCTATCCCCGGATTCTTCGATTATGTTATCTCTGAAGAGAATCTTTGCAATAAGCAGTAAGGAGTTTTTATCCTGAAGCCCATATTTATTCAGTAATCTTGATTTACTGTTCAGGACTGATTTTTTATTTAGCCCGGTGATTGCGGCGATCGCTTCTGCTGTGTAACCCGCACACCAATACTGAAAAACCGCATACTCCGATTTGGATAACCTGACAGGATTGAAGAAACGCCTGTCATTAAGGTGCACGGTGTCGAATAGTTGATAAAGGTAATCTATCGGTGTTGACTTAGAAATAAGAATCGTTTTTTTATCAATACACACCGGCTGATGGTTAAGTGAGTTATTGATGATAATGAATGATGAGGCCATATTATAAAAATGCGTTCTTATGGATTCGTAGTATTCCTCAAACCCTTCACTGCTGCCATCAATGATGAAAATACACTGCTTTCTTGCTTGTTGCAGCGTAAACCTATTAACAGGCTTTACGGATAGCATCGGCGTGCCGGTGAGCACTTCTCGCAAGCCCACCGTTGTAAAGTGACATTTACTAAAAATTCTCACATCCATGATTTTTAACACATATGAGCTTATCTTTAAGAAAAAACACAAACCAGTGATGGTTGCCAATGTTACCCAGCTATGAATAATGCGTCACCCTGCGCTACGCATATAGTCGTCACCTCTACGTTGCCGGCGCGCCATCGGGATTATTCTCTCACTTGCCGTCTTTCTGCAACTCGAAATTTATAGGGTGGAGTTTTTATAAGATGGATTTCTTGAGATGATCACGGATACGATAATATGGTTAATCGATATCCCTATGATTATATTTAGAAAATTATTTTCGCTGATTCAAGGCAGTATGCTCGATTCGCAAAACCATTTCTATCTTTAAAATAGATTGGCCGGGTATTTTGACGCTCGCAGGTGAAGACTTGAATTTTAATCAGAAAAAACTAGTAAATTTTACTCACTCATTTCATAAGGCTATTGGCGCCGCTGGAGGATTCGGGTTCGTATCGCTAGTCAGGACTAAGATATGCGACATATTGGCATCCGAATAGACCTTAATGCCAATGTGCCGGTGTGATGAGCTAACGGGTTTTGATGGCTAATTGTGACTAGATCCGCCGGTATTACTTTTCGGCCGCAATGCGCTCACGAATGTGATTTGCACGCTCCACCGATGAAGGATGCGAGTCAAACAGGCTGCTTTGACGTCCTTCGTCTAATTTGGCCAATTTCTCAAAACTGGTTGCCAGCCCTTCGAGTTTAACGCCGCGTTTCTTCAGCAGATCGAATGAATAATCATCGGCTTCGCGTTCCTGTGTCTGTGAGAATTGAGCATTAACCAGCTTTTCACCCAGATCGGCAAGCTGTGACTGTGATAAAGAGGCGGCGACACCGCCGGCGGAAGAGAGCGCGGTACGTGCTGCCGTGGCGGCATAGGCCACCTGCATTGCTTTACGTGTGTGTCCAAGCGCAACGTGGCCCATCTCGTGACCCAGAACCCCTTCGACTTCGTTATCGGTCATCATATCCATCAGGCCGCTGTAGACGCGGATGCAACCATTGGCCATCGCCCACGCGTTCACGTCTTTTGTCAGATATACCTTATAATTGGCCGGTGTACCGTTAATCTCGTGGCCCAGCGCATCGGCAATTTTATTCAATCGTTTGGTGTACGTACTGCTGTCGGGCGCGATTTGGGCCTCTTTATCCATTTGCTCGCAGGATTGATTACTGAAGGCTTTCACCTGCTCATCATTCAGCGTGGCGGCTTGAAATGCCTGAGCGCCGGATTGAACCAATGTATCGGTATTAAGATTCTGACAACCGCTCAGCAATGTTGTGAGACACAGAGCGAGGGTGGAAGTACGAATGGTAGAAGTATGAAGCGCCATAACATCATCTCCCGACGATAGTGGTTACAAATGTTAATCATTAAATTGAAACAGCCGGTGTTCAGAAAAACCAGCGTCAACGTAACTGAAAACCGTGGAGATAACTAGATGTTAATTCTGATTTATGCGCTATTGCGCGCCTGTCGAGCAGAACAAATGAGGTGTTATTTCTTTGTGGAATGTTTGGAAAAAGCACGGTGAATTTGCCAATCATTAAATCCTCTTTTTTGCTCACGGTTCCATGTGCATTCACCTTGATTTTAATGTACATTTGTAATCATATTTTCTTTGCCTTTTTTATATAACGTATTGATTAGTATACCATATATCTAACAAGGCATCTGTTCAATCCGATCTGGAGTAAAGCATGTCCTCTCGTAAAGATCTTGCCAATGCTATTCGTGCGCTGAGTATGGATGGCGTGCAAAAAGCCAAATCCGGTCATCCGGGCGCACCGATGGGTATGGCGGATATCGCTGAAGTGTTGTGGCGCGATCACCTGAACCATAATCCCGCCAACCCCAACTGGGCCAACCGCGATCGCTTCGTCCTGTCCAACGGTCACGCCTCCATGCTGATTTACAGCCTGCTGCACCTAACGGGCTACGACCTGCCGATCGAAGAGCTCAAAAACTTCCGCCAACTGCACTCCAAAACCCCGGGCCACCCGGAATACGGTTACACCCCTGGGATCGAAACCACCACCGGCCCGCTGGGGCAGGGGATTGCCAACGCGATCGGGATGGCGATTGCCGAGCGTACGCTGGCGGCGCAGTTCAACCGTCCGGGTCATGAAATTGTCAACCACCACACCTACGCGTTTCTGGGGGACGGCTGCATGATGGAAGGGATTTCCCATGAAGTCTGCTCGCTGGCCGGCACCATGAAGCTCGGCAAACTGACCGCGTTTTATGATGATAACGGCATCTCCATCGACGGCCACGTCGAAGGCTGGTTTACCGATGACACCGCTACCCGTTTTGAAGCCTACGGCTGGCATGTGGTGCGCGGCGTAGACGGTCACGATACGGATGCCATCGAAGCCGCCATCGCGCAAGCCCAACTGGTGACGGACAAACCGTCGCTGCTGATGTGCAAGACCGTGATTGGCTTTGGTTCGCCGAACAAAGCGGGCACGCACGATTCTCACGGCTCGCCGTTGGGTGACGCGGAAGTGGCCGCATCACGCGAGCAACTGGGCTGGTCTTATCCGGCGTTTGAAATTCCGGCCGAGATTTACGCCGCCTGGGATGCCAAAGCCGCCGGACAGCGTAAAGAAGCCGCCTGGAATGAAGCGTTTGCCGCCTACGCCGGCGCCTACCCGGAACTGGCTGCTGAGTTCAAACGCCGCACCGCGGGCGACTTGCCGGCCAATTGGCAGGCGGATGCCCAAAAATTCATTGAGCAGTTGCAGGTCAACCCGGCGAAAATTGCCAGCCGTAAAGCTTCTCAGAATGCGCTGGAAGCCTACGGTAAACTGCTGCCTGAGTTATTGGGCGGCTCGGCTGACCTGGCGCCCAGCAACCTGACCATCTGGTCTGGTTCCAAATCACTGGATAAAGACGCGGCGGGCAACTACATCCACTATGGCGTGCGCGAATTCGGCATGACCGCTATCGCCAACGGAATAGCGTTGCACGGCGGTTTCCTGCCGTACACCGCCACCTTCCTGATGTTTGTGGAATACGCCCGTAACGCGGTGCGTATGGCGGCGCTGATGAAAATCCGCAGTATTTACGTCTATACCCACGACTCCATCGGTCTGGGGGAAGACGGCCCGACGCATCAGCCGGTCGAGCAGTTGGCCAGTCTGCGTGTGACGCCGAACATGAGCGTATGGCGTCCGGCGGATCAGGTGGAAACGGCGATAGCGTGGAAATATGCCATTGAGCGTCAGGACGGCCCGACGGCGCTGATTCTGTCCCGACAAAATCTGGCGCAGCAGGAGCGTACTGCACAGCAACTGGCGGATGTGGCTAAAGGCGCGTACGTGCTGAAAGACAGCGGCGGCCAGCCGGATGTCATCCTGATAGCCACCGGTTCGGAGGTCGAGCTGGCGGTTGGCGCATATGACAAACTGACGGCGGCAGGGCATAAGGTTCGCGTGGTGTCGATGCCGTCAACGGATGCATTTGACAAACAGGATGCGACCTATCGTGAGGCGGTGCTGCCGAAATCGGTGAGCGCGCGGGTAGCGGTTGAGGCGAGTATCGCCGATTACTGGTACAAGTACGTGGGCCTGAACGGGGCTATTGTTGGAATGACGAGCTTTGGTGAGTCTGCGCCCGCTGAGCTGCTGTTTGAAGAGTTCGGCTTCACTGTGGATAACGTGGTCGCAAAAGCGCAGGCATTACTGAAGTAATCACGTTTTGCTTTACCGCACGAAGTCTTGAAACCGCCAGCATTTTGATCTGGCGGTTTTTTTATGACGCAGGTCACTCTTCTGAGGTGTGTCGAGCGAGAATATTTCTTTTTAAACACTAATTCGTTTATGCTGGCTGAAGCGTTTCAGTTGTGATGTTGATTGCATTCTGACAAGGGATTTCCGGCATCGTTTTGGCCTTGCGTTCGAGAAGCGGCTTCCCCCTTGCAACTCACTGACTCTCTTCGAAGGAAGGGGCGCAACTGTGCTGCAACTTCATGCAAGAAGGGTATATCCTATGGCGATGATATGAACACCACAACACAGGGAACGCCATGACAATCCGTATTGCGATAAACGGCTTTGGCCGTATTGGTCGCAGTGTTTTACGTGCGCTGTATGAATCGGGCCGCCGGGCAGAAATTAGCGTTGTTGCCATTAATGAACTGGCGAGTGCGGAGGGGATTGCCCACCTGCTCAAATACGATTCGAGTCACGGTCGTTTCCCCTGGGATATTCGCCAGGAGTGCGATCAGCTATACGTTGGGGATGATTGCATCCGCCTGTTGCACCAGGCGGAGATCGAGCAGTTGCCCTGGGGTGAACTTAGCGTAGATGTGGTGCTGGATTGCAGTGGCGTATATGGCAGTCGCGCCGATGGCGAAGCGCATTTGGCGGCAGGAGCGAAGAAAGTCTTGTTCTCACATCCGGGAACCGCGGATTTGGATGCAACGGTGGTATTTGGCGTGAATCATCAACAATTAATGGCCGAACATCGCATCGTTTCCAATGCCTCCTGCACAACCAATTGTATTATTCCTATAATTAAACTGCTGGATGATGCATTCGGCATTGAAAATGGAACGGTGACCACAATCCATTCATCAATGAACGATCAGCCGGTGATTGATGCCTATCATCATGACCTGCGGCGTACCCGTGCGGCCAGTCAGTCCATCATTCCGGTGGACACCAAACTGTCGGCAGGGATAACCCGGGTTTTCCCGCAGTTCCTCGATCGTTTTGAGGCGATATCGGTGCGGGTCCCCACGATTAATGTCACGGCGATCGATCTAAGCGTCAGCGTAAAGAAACCAGTAAATGTTAATGAAATTAATGCATTACTGCAAAAATCAGCGCATGAGGCATTTCGTGGTATAGTTGACTACACCGAATTGCCGTTAGTTTCGGCTGATTTTAACCATGATCCGCACAGTGCTATTGTTGATGGCACGCAGACCCGGGTCAGTGGCCGGCACCTGGTTAAAACACTGGTCTGGTGCGATAACGAATGGGGCTTCGCCAATCGAATGTTGGATACAACACGGGCAATGGCGGCCTGCGGTTTCTAGTACGACGATATTGATCAGGGATCAATATCTCGCTCAAGCAACTTTAAAAGAGAATCAACAAGAGGATTCACCATGTCTGTAATTAAGATGACCGATCTGGATCTGGCTGGCAAACGCGTACTTATCCGTTCCGATCTGAACGTGCCGGTAAAAGAAGGTAAAGTGACGTCTGATGCGCGTATCCGCGCTTCTCTGCCGACCATTGAACTGGCCCTGAAACAGGGGGCGCGCGTGATGGTGACTTCCCACCTGGGGCGTCCGACCGAAGGAGAATACAACGAAGAGTTTTCTCTGCTGCCCGTCGTTAACTATTTAAAAGATAAAATCTCTTCTCCGGTACGTCTGGCTAAGGATTATCTGGACGGCGTGGATGTCGCGCAAGGTGAGCTGGTTGTGCTGGAAAATGTTCGTTTTAATAAAGGTGAGAAGAAAGACGACGAAGTTCTGGCGAAGCAATATGCCGCGCTGTGTGACGTGTACGTCATGGATGCATTTGGTACGGCGCACCGCGCTCAGGCGTCGACACACGGCGTGGGTAAATTCGCGCCTATCGCCTGTGCGGGCCCGCTGTTGTCTAATGAGCTGGAAGCATTGGGTAAAGCGCTGGGCAATCCGGCCCGTCCGATGGTTGCCATCGTCGGCGGCTCCAAAGTTTCCACCAAACTGACCGTATTGGACTCTTTGTCCAAAATCGCCGATAAACTGATTGTTGGCGGCGGTATCGCCAATACCTTCGTCGCCGCTCAAGGCCACAACGTGGGTAAATCGCTGTATGAAGCAGACCTGATTCCTGAAGCGAAGAAATTGCTGGAAACCTGCGATATTCCGGTGCCGAGCGATGTTCGCGTTGCGTCTGAATTTTCTGAAACTGCCGCCGCGACGCTGAAATCGGTCACGGCAATCAAGGATGAAGAGCAGATTCTGGATCTGGGCGACGTTTCCGCCGAGCGCCTGGCGGAAATTCTGAAAAACGCCAAAACCATTCTGTGGAATGGTCCGGTCGGCGTATTTGAATTCCCGAACTTCCGCAAAGGCACCGAGATTGTCGCCAGAGCCATTGCGGAAAGCGACGCCTTCTCTATTGCCGGTGGCGGCGACACACTGGCGGCGATCGATCTGTTCGGCATTGCCGACCAAATCTCCTACATCTCTACCGGTGGCGGCGCTTTCCTGGAGTTTGTTGAAGGGAAAAAACTACCGGCGGTCGTTATGCTGGAAGAACGTGCCAAGCAGTAATATTTTGATTTAAGCGGAGCGTAAGATATTACCTTCGCTTCGGCTACTCTGGCGTGTGCCTGAGTAGCCTGTCGATTTAAACATCGATATCTCTAAACCCTCTACGACCAACGAAACAGGACACGTAACATGTCTAAAATTTTTGATTTCGTAAAACCTGGTGTCATCACTGGTGATGACGTTCAGAAAGTTTTCGCAGTAGCAAAAGAAAACAAATTCGCCCTGCCAGCAGTAAACTGCGTCGGTACTGACTCTATCAATGCGGTTCTGGAAGCCGCGGCCAAAGTACGCGCGCCGGTTATCGTTCAGTTCTCCAACGGCGGTGCGGCATTTATCGCTGGTAAAGGTATGAAGGCTGAAGGTCAGCAGGCGGCTATTCTGGGCGCGATTTCCGGCGCTCACCATGTCCATCAGATGGCGGAACACTACGGCGTGCCGGTGATTCTGCACACTGACCACTGCGCTAAAAAACTGCTGCCGTGGCTGGACGGATTGCTGGATGCGGGTGAAAAACATTTTGCCGCGACTGGTAAGCCACTGTTCTCTTCACACATGATCGATCTGTCTGAGGAGTCACTGGAAGAAAATATTGAGATTTGTAGTCAGTATCTGGTTCGCATGGCCAAGTTGAATATGACGCTGGAAATCGAACTGGGCTGTACCGGTGGTGAAGAGGATGGCGTGGACAACAGCCATCTGGACAACTCCGCGCTCTACACTCAGCCGGAAGATGTGGCTTATGCTTATGAAAAGCTTAACGCCATCAGTCCGCGTATTACTATCGCGGCATCATTCGGTAACGTCCACGGCGTCTACAAGCCGGGTAACGTGCAACTGACGCCAAAAATCCTGCGTAACTCTCAGGATTACGTGTCAGAAAAATACAACCTGCCGCACAATAGCCTGGATTTCGTGTTCCACGGCGGTTCTGGTTCTTCTGCCGAAGAGATTGAGGAAGCCGTCGGCTACGGCGTGGTGAAAATGAATATCGACACCGATACCCAATGGGCGACCTGGGAAGGTATTCTGCACTACTACCAGAAGAACGAAAGCTATCTGCAAAGCCAATTGGGTAACCCCGAAGGTGCGGACAAGCCAAACAAGAAATACTATGATCCTCGTGTGTGGTTGCGTGCTGCCCAGGCTTCGATGGTGGCGCGTTTAGAAAAAGCCTTTAAAGAACTGAACGCGGTTGACGTTCTTTAAGCTTAAGGTTCATAAAGATTTATCGCTAAGGCTCCAATTGGAGCCTTAATTGTATGCGGATTTTGCCGCAGATTGCGGTTCTTGGCGTGAAGATTATGCTTTGTCAGAGAGTACAAGAAACAGGAGTGAATAAATGGAAGAACTGAATGTTGGTGTAGAACAGGCGACGGGCTGGTTGGCCAGCCATCAGAATATTTTTTTGCAGTATGCTGTTAACATCGTTGCCGCGTTAGTGATCCTCATCGTTGGTCTGGTTGTGGCCCGTGTGTTGTCGGGGACGCTGAATAAAGTGATGGTCAGCCGTTCCATTGATTCCACCGTGGCGGATTTTCTTTGCGCGCTGGTACGTTATGGCATTATCGCGTTTACGCTAATTGCCGTGCTGAGCCGGGTCGGTGTGCAGACGGCCTCGGTGATCGCAGTACTGGGTGCGGCGGGTTTAGCGGTGGGGCTGGCGTTGCAAGGATCGCTGGCCAACTTTGCCGCCGGTGTACTGTTAGTAATTTTCCGGCCTTTTCGGACCGGCGAGTGGGTGGATCTTGGCGGCGTGTCCGGATCAGTGACGCAAGTCCAGATCTTTTCCACCACGCTGCTTACGGCTGACGGTAAAATCATCGTGGTGCCGAATGGTAAGATCATCGCCGGGAATATCATCAACAGTTCGCGTGAACCGGATCGCCGTACCGAGATCGTCGTCGGGGTGGCCTACGATGCAGACATTGATGTGGTGAAAAAGCTGCTGGGCGACATCGTCGCCGCGGATAGCCGTATTCAGCATGATAAGGGCGTCACTATTCGTCTGAATGAAATGGCGGCATCCTCTCTGAACTTCGTGGTGTGGGTGTGGACGAAAAATGGCGATGCGCAGGCGGTTTACTGGGATCTGCTGGAAACTTTCAAGCGCGTGCTGGACGAGCACCGCATCGGCATCCCTTATCCGCAGATGGATGTGCATCTGTATCGTGCCGATCAGCAGGAAGCCCACTGATTTATCGTCTGACATATCCGGGATTTGTATTCCCGGATATGTTGTCGTATCCGCATAGTCAATATTGCGCAAAAGGCGTTTTAACAGTATGCGACCGCCTAAAAGGTGAAAATTTTCCTCTGTTTTTGTTTTACCTTATCTCACCCTATTTTGCCTTTGTCTGAAAATTATAATGAAGCTAGACCGTTCGATCTCTTCGCACACTGTCGCCATTTTTCTTTTTGCCTTGTTTCTGCCTTATATCGGGCATCATTCTTATGCAGCCCGACAGGAAGTAATCAATGTCGTTGAGTTGCTTCAATCTCTGTTGCTGTTATTTGGCGCGTTATTCACCTGGTTTTATATCAAACCGCTCAGGTGCAAGAGGGATAAACGCATTTTCTGGTTATGGAGCATCAGTTGGTGGGTTTTACTTTTTGCCCGAGGGATCAGCTGGGGCAGAGACTATTTTCCGGACTTCCCGAGGAGCTATTTTCGGGTGATATCTGTCGTGCTGATAGGCATTACTCTGTTGATGTTTTTGCTCCCTTCTCTCCGGCGTGAAATTGTGCGCCGTGTCCGAACAGAAGTCATGCCTGTTTGGGATGGGGGGTTAATGGTAGTTTATTTTCTGATTTCCGACACAATAGAGCATCATCGCCTGTTATCGTTTCTGTTTGTGTATGACACGCAATATAAGGATTTGATGGAGGAGCTATACGAGCTGCCATTTATTTTCTCACTTTTTTTTGTCGCGTTCTATTTGCAGAAAAGAGATCGCTATGCCTGCTGAAAATCCGCAGGATTGGCTCAACTGATTTGGTTTCTCTATACGCAATCTTTTCCAGCACAACGGCACGGCGGACTTCTCAGTAACTGGGGTTGTTACCGATGGTTTGTTATTCATTATGCTAATGAATAATTAGAAGTATCCATTTCACCTAATGATTTTCTCTTCGTATGATACCGGCTCTGAACCGGGAACCGGGCCTGCCGGATCGCCGCAAGCGGCGTTAAAAGCATTCCCGATGTTTCAATACGAGGAGCAATCAATGTTAGCGGTTTTTCTGCAAGGCTTTGTGCTTGGCGCGGCAATGATTTTGCCTCTGGGACCGCAAAATGCGTTTGTGTTGAACCAGGGCATTCGTCGCCAATATCATTTGATGATTGCGCTGCTATGTTCACTCAGCGATGTCGCGCTTATCTGCGCCGGTATTTTTGGCGGGAGCGCTTTGCTCAGCCAGTCTTCGATGCTGTTGGCGCTGGTGACCTGGAGTGGCGTCGCGTTTATGCTGTGGTATGGCTGGGGCGCGCTGAAGATGGCTTTCAGGAAGGATCTGACGCTGGCCGGCGCGGAGATCATGAAGCAGAACCGCTGGCGGATCATTGTCACTATGCTGGCGGTAACTTGGCTTAATCCTCATGTCTATCTGGATACGTTTGTCGTGCTCGGGAGCGTGGGAAGCCAGTTTAGCGGGGGGGCTCGCAGTTGGTTTGCGATGGGGACGATTGCCGCGTCGTTTATCTGGTTTTTTGTGCTGGCCCTGCTTGCCGCCTGGCTTGCGCCATGGCTGAATACGCCCCGTTCGCAGCGCATGATTAACCTGTTTGTGGGCTTGGCGATGTGGGGAGTTGCTTTACAATTAGCCCGATACGGCTGGCAATAGCCTACTCTGATTTACAGCAGGTTTCAGAAATTAACCTATATTTTGTTGTGTCAGCAATGCGTTATGTTAACCGGCATTCAGCATTTACCGTCAATGCGGGAAACGGTTTATCGGTAAACGAAGTTTGTGCCTGTCTCAGCGACAAAACATGAGGGAAGGAGATATTGTGAAGCTAAAAGCACTGGCATTAGCCGCGATGGTGGGGTTAGGTTTGTCGCCGCTGGCGATACAGGCCGCGGAACTGCCGGATGGCCCGCATATTGTGACGTCTGGCACCGCCAGCGTTGAGGCCACGCCGGATATTGCTCGTTTGGCCATCGAAGTGAGCGTGTCATCGAAAGATGCCGCCGATGCGAAAAAGCAGGTTGATGACCGCGTCGCTCAATATTTTGATTTTCTCGGCAAGAACGGCATCGAGAAAAAAGATATCAACGCCGCCAATTTACGCACACAGCCTGAATATGATTACCTGAAAACCGGAGGATCGGTGCTGAAAGGGTATCGTGCGGTACGTCAGGTGGAAGTGACGTTGCGTCAGTTGGATAAGCTCAATGAACTCTTGGATGGCGCGTTGAAGTCAGGTCTGAATGAGATCCGCACCGTCGATTTAGGCGTGGCGAACCCGGAAACCTACCGCGAAGAAGCCCGTAAAAAGGCGATGGAACAAGCGACGGCGCAGGCGCAGTCCCTGGCGCAAGGATTTAATGCCAAGTTGGGGCCGATCTACAGTATTCGCTATCATGTCGCCAACTATCAGCCTATGCCGGTGGCCCGGATATTTAAAACCGCAGACGTCGCGGCGCAGAGCGAAGCCGCGCAAACCTACGAGCAGCAAAACATTAACTTTGACGATCAGGTTGATGTGGTGTTTGAATTACAGCGTAATCCCTAACGCCTGGTGACACAGGTGTTGACGAGCGTTAAGACTGTCTCAGTACCTGATGTCCGTGCGCGAGCAGGGCATCAGTGACTTTTTTCATCATCCTGCTCTCCGGGGCGAAGCGGTGCCAATAGAGCATACGGCGCTGAAACAACCCAGGGGTCAGATCAATCAGTTCATTATCAGCCAGTTCTTTTTCGATTTGCAGATGCGGGATCATGCAACAGGTCGTGCCTTGTCGGGCTAACTGCACGAACGCCTCTGAAGAGTTCACAATATGGCAGGGTACGCTGCCGGGCGATAAATCGAAGTTTTGCTGTAAAAATGCCTGATGCATATCATCAAGATGATCAAACGCGACCGCCGGGGCGAGCAACAGCGCCGAACGCGTTACACCGTTTCTGAAATAGCGGGCGGCAAACGAGGGCGACGCGACGAACAGATAATCCAGCGCGCCCAGTTTATCCACCAGACAGCTCGGCAGCGGCTGTGGCTGAATACTCACGGCGCCAACCACTTCACCACGGCGTAACCTCTCCTGGGTACGCGTTTCATCCTCCACCTGTAAGTTCAGACGGATGGGGGAATCAGCCAAAACGGGTTGTAGTGCGGGTAGCAGCCAGGTCGCCAGACTGTCGGCGTTTACCGCCAGCGACAGCAGCAACGGAATATCGCTGCTGGTTTCATTGCCCAGCCATTGTTCTTCCAGCAATTCAACCTGATGCAACAACGCCAACAGTTTCTGCCCTTGCTCGGTAGGGCGTGGCGGAATCGTTCTGACTAACAATGGCTGTCCGAACAAATTCTCCAGTTGTTTAATGCGCTGGGATACGGCTGATTGGGTAATACATAGTTTTTGTGCGGCGCGTTCAAAACCACGTTCACGGATGACGGCATCCAGAGCCTGAAGCGTTCGATAGTCCGGGCGTTTCATGAAAGTAAAAAATCCTCTGAATGAAGTCTGCTTTTTCACTATGCCACATTTTGCTGTTTTACCATGCAGAAATCTTATTCCCTGATTTAGTGTTTATGCGATGAGTTTGCTGCCCGTGAAATAATACAAGGGTGGCAAAATGAATTCGCGCCATTTCTCTGGGTGCTTGTTCTATAATACGCACTCGTTTCGTATCTACGGGCCTGAAGCAGACTATGACACAAGATGAACTGAAAAAAGCGGTGGGATGGGCGGCACTTGATTATGTCCGTCCTGATACCATTGTTGGGGTGGGCACGGGTTCCACCGCAGCCCATTTTATTGACGCGCTGGGTTCGATAAAGCACCAGATCAAAGGTGTGGTATCCAGCTCGGATGCTTCAACGGCCAAGCTTAAAAGCCTGGGCATCCCGATTTTTGACTGCAATGACGTTGATTCTCTGGATGTCTATGTGGACGGCGCGGATGAAATCAACGGGCATATGCAGATGATTAAAGGCGGAGGCGCCGCGCTGACCCGCGAAAAAATCATCGCGGCGATTTCCCGTCAGTTCGTCTGCATTGTTGATGCCTCAAAACAGGTGGATGTGCTGGGCAAATTCCCGTTGCCGGTTGAAGTAATCCCGATGGCCAGAGCCTATGTAGCCCGTGAGCTGGCAAAAATGGGCGCGCAGCCTGAATACCGTCAGGGGGTTGTGACGGATAACGGCAACATCATTCTGGATGTTCACAACCTGAACATCATGGACGCGGTGGCGGTAGAGAACCATATTAACGGGATTGCGGGCGTCGTGACCGTCGGGTTGTTCGCCAACCGTTGCGCAGACGTGGCGCTGGTCGGCACCGCCAACGGTGTGAAAACCGTGGTGAGGTGAGCCTCTGATTGTTGCGGGCGCGGGTGCGTCCTGTTTCTGAAAATTTCTCCATAATGAACTTTTTATTTAACAGTTCATTTTTGGTACTTAATATCACTTTTACTTATTTTGTTCGTCGTCGATATGGCAATGCACCTTTCTGGCAATATTTTTCGCCAGAAATCTTTTCTCTGCCTGTGTTTGCTGTCTCAGCAAAGCAATCGTTTGTATTGATGACTGCGTAATTTTTGTTATGTTGGCAGGGGCGATTTAGCAAACTGCCGCATCTGAAGTCTGAAAATAAGGTCGGGAAATGGCAAAGGTATCACTGGAAAAAGATAAAATTAAGTTTCTGCTCGTAGAAGGTGTACACCAGAGTGCGTTGGAGAATCTGCGTGCAGCCGGTTACACCAACATTGAATACCATAAAGGGGCACTGGCTCCAGAAGCGCTGAAAGCATCCATTCGTGATGCGCATTTCGTGGGTATTCGTTCGCGTACGCATCTGACGGAAGAGATTTTCGCCGCCGCTGAAAAACTGATTGCGGTTGGCTGTTTCTGTATCGGTACGAATCAGGTTGAGCTACCGGCAGCGGCGAAACGCGGTATTCCGGTATTCAACGCGCCATTTTCCAATACCCGTTCCGTGGCGGAAATGGTAATCGGTGAAATGCTGCTGCTGCTGCGCGGTATTCCGGCGGCGAATGCGAAAGCGCACCGGGGTGTTTGGCATAAGTTGGCCGTTGGCTCCTTTGAAGCGCGCGGCAAAAAGCTGGGCATCATTGGTTACGGTCATATCGGAACCCAATTGGGCATTCTGGCCGAAGGGCTGGGGATGCATGTTTACTTTTATGATATCGAAAGCAAGCTGCCGCTCGGCAATGCGCAACAGGTTCGGCATCTCTCCGACCTGCTGAATATGAGTGACGTGGTCAGTCTGCATGTGCCGGAAACCAGCAGCACACAGAATATGATGGGCGTCGAAGAACTGGCGCTGATGAAGCCAGGTTCCATTCTTATCAACGCTTCGCGTGGTACGGTGGTGGATATTCCAGCCCTGTGCGATGCGCTGAGCAGCAAACACCTTGCTGGCGCTGCGATTGACGTATTTCCGCAAGAGCCTGCCACCAATAGCGATCCGTTCCTGTCGCCGCTGTGCGAGTTTGACAATGTGCTGCTGACGCCGCATATCGGTGGTTCAACGCAGGAAGCGCAGGAAAATATCGGTGATGAAGTGGCCGGTAAACTGGCGAAGTATTCGGATAACGGCTCGACGCTGTCTGCGGTCAACTTCCCTGAAGTTTCACTGCCGACGCATGGCGAACGTGCCAGCCGACTGTTGCATATCCATGAAAACCGCCCCGGCGTTATTACCAAGATTAACCAGATTTTCGCTGAGCAGGGCATCAACATTGCCGCACAGTATCTGCAAACCACGGCCGAGATCGGTTATGTGGTGATTGATGTGGAAACTGACGGCGCACAGACGGCATTGCAACTGATGAAGGCGATCCCCGGCACTATCCGTGCCCGTCTGTTGTATTAAGCGCCAATGAGAGGCATTGTTGTGATGGCCCGCGAGTGCGGGCCATTTTTTTATGCTATTACTTGGACATCTTTTTGTATTTGATGCGGTGGGGTTCTAGTGCTTCCGCGCCGAGCGTACGTTTTTTGTACTCTTCGTATTCGGTGAAGTTGCCCTCGAAGAACGCCACTTTACCTTCATCCTGATAATCCAGAATGTGGGTTGCGATGCGGTCCAGGAACCAGCGGTCGTGCGAGATAACCAGGGCGCAGCCCGGGAACTCCAACAGGGCATTTTCCAGCGCGCGCAGGGTTTCGATATCCAGGTCGTTGGTCGGTTCGTCAAGCAGCAGAACGTTGCCGCCAACCTGCAACAGCTTCGCCAGATGCAAACGGCCACGTTCACCGCCAGACAATTCGCCTACGCGTTTGCCCTGATCAACGCCTTTGAAGTTGAAACGGCCCACATAGGCGCGGCTTGGCATCTCGGTGTTGCCAATTCGCATAATATCCTGCCCGCCGGACACTTCCTCCCACACGGTTTTACTGTTATCCATCGCGTCGCGGAACTGGTCGACTGACGCCAGTTTCACCGTTTCACCCAGCTCAATACTGCCGCTATCCGGTTGTTCCTGACCTGACATCATGCGGAACAGCGTTGATTTCCCCGCGCCGTTCGGTCCGATGATCCCGACAATCGCCCCTTTCGGTACGGAAAAGGACAGGCCGTCGATCAACTGACGTTCGCCATAGGACTTGCTCAGGTTGGTGACTTCAATCACCTTATCGCCGAGACGTGCGCCGGGTGGAATAAACAGTTCATTGGTTTCGTTACGTTTCTGGTATTCCGTGTTATTAAGTTCTTCAAAGCGAGCCAGACGCGCCTTGCCTTTGGACTGCCGGCCTTTGGCGCCCTGACGCACCCACTCAAGCTCTTTCTCGATGGATTTACGGCGCGCTGCTTCCTGAGAGGCTTCCTGCGCCAGCCGCTGATCTTTCTGCTCCAGCCAGGAAGAGTAGTTGCCTTCCCACGGAATGCCTTCGCCACGGTCCAGTTCCAGAATCCAGCCCGCGACGTTATCGAGGAAGTAACGGTCGTGGGTAATGGCGACCACGGTGCCTTCAAAGTCATGCAGGAAGCGTTCCAGCCAGGCGACGGATTCCGCGTCCAGGTGGTTGGTCGGTTCGTCGAGCAGCAGCATGTCCGGTTTTTCCAACAGCAGACGGCACAGTGCGACGCGACGGCGTTCACCACCGGAGAGATTGGCGATTTTTGCATCCCACTCCGGCAGGCGCAGGGCATCCGCCGCACGTTCCAACTGGTTGTTCAGGTTATGGCCGTCATGGATCTGAATGATCTCTTCCAATTTGCCCTGCTCTGCGGCCAGTTTGTCGAAATCAGCATCTGGATCGGCGTACAGCGCGTAGACTTCATCCAGACGTTTCAACGCGGTAACCACTTCGGCAACGGCTTCTTCAACCGATTCGCGTACGGTGTGTTCCGGGTTCAGTTGCGGTTCCTGCGGCAGATAGCCAATTTTAATACCGGGTTGCGGGCGAGCCTCGCCTTCAATGTCCTTATCAATGCCGGCCATAATGCGCAGCAGCGTAGATTTACCGGCCCCGTTCAAACCCAATACGCCGATCTTGGCGCCAGGGAAGAAACTGAGGGAGATGTTTTTCAGAATATGACGCTTCGGCGGAACGACCTTACCGACGCGATGCATGGTATAAACATATTGAGCCACGTTGCGACTTCGCCTCTTTCTGTCTGTGTAATTGTCGACACATCGTTATTGACACAGGGTTATGGGTTATAGACACGCTGATTCATGTGCCACATTGGGGTGGCGATGTTGTAACTTATTGCCGAAGATAGCGGCCGTCCGGCTGGTGATAAACCCTCTTCGGCGGATCGATAATTCTGATAACGGAGTGTAGCTGGTTTCGAAGTCTGATCCCAGCTATCCGGCGATTTGCTGTTTTCGGGATGTGAAGCAGTAGCTCTGCCGGCAAAAAGAGGGCGTATCGTTGTTCGTTATGATGTGCCACACTTGAGGCTGACAGGATGAAAGCGAGCGTGCATGGCGTTTTGACCGGCACGGTTTGATAGTGGAAGGTTTCATAGCGGAACCGAAAACGGATAAGGTTAGCGCAGATTATGGTTAAAGCAGGTTATTGGCGGTTCGTTATTGCGGCGGTGTGTCTGGCAGGGGTTTCGGGTCATGTGCTGGCGGATTCTTTGGATGAGCAACGTCAGCGCTATCAACAGATTAAACAGGCATGGGATGGCAACCAGTTGGATACTGTCGCTCAACTTATGCCGACGTTACGCAACTACCCGCTTTATCCCTATCTTGAATATCGCGCATTAACGCAGGATCTGACGCAGGTCAGCGCCGCTCAGGTCAGGCAATTTATCGCCACGCATCCGACGTTGCCGCCGGCGCGTAATTTGAATACCAGCTTTGTCAACGAACTGGCCCGTAGACAAGATTGGCAAGGGCTGTTGGCGTTCAGCCCGCAGCCGCCCAAGCCGGTCAGCGCCCGTTGTAATTTCTATTATGCTCAATGGGCGACGGGGCAGCGTCAGGGCGTGTGGGATGCGACGCGCGAGATCTGGCTGACCGGGCGTTCTCTGCCTTCCGTCTGCGACAAACTGTTTTCCGCCTGGCAAGCGGCGGGTGAACAAAGCCCGTTGACGACGATGGAGCGCATTCGTCTGGCGATGGACGAAGGCAGTACCGGGCTGGTGAATTATCTGGTCAAACAACTTCCCGCCGATTACAAAACGATCGCTGATGCGTTGATGAAACTTCAGAATGAACCGAATACGCTGGAAAGTTTTGCCCGTTCCGTTGGACCAACGGATTTTACCCGCAAAGTCACATTATCAGCATTCAGCCGCGTGGCGCGCCAGGATATCGAGAATGCCCGCTCAATGTTGCCGGTCATTGCGCGTTTGCAAAAAATGAGTTCGACCGAACGTCAGGAAATGAAAGAAACCGTTGCCTGGCGTCTGATGGGAAATGATGCCACGCCTGAGCAGGCGCTTTGGCGCGACGGCGTGGTGCAACACAGTGCGTCGACGAGCTTGATTGAGCGTCGCGTGCGGATGGCGCTGGGGAGCGGCGATCGGCAGGGATTGATCAACTGGATGGCGCGTTTGCCAGCGGATGCTTTGCAGAAGGATGAATGGCGTTACTGGCGGGCTTCGGCGATGCTGGATCAGGGTAAACGCCAGGAAGGCGAAGCGCTGCTGCGCGATTTGATGAGAGAACGCGGTTTTTACCCTATGGCGGCGGCACAAAGGCTCAATGAGCGTTATACCCCTACCATCATGACGGCGGTCAAACCTGACCGTTCATTATCGCAACTGCCGGAAATCACTCGCGTAAGGGAGTTAATGTTCTGGCAAATGGATAATCTGGCGCGAAGCGAGTGGGTGGGATTGGTCGCCAACAGCAGTAAACCGCAGCAGGAAGCGCTGGCCCGCTATGCGTTTGAACAACGTTGGGCGGATTTGAGTGTGCAAGCCACGATTGTCGGCAAACTGTGGGATCATCTGGAGGAGCGTTTTCCGCTTGCCTGGAACGACGAGTTCCGACGCGCCACGCAGGATAAAGGGATCAGCCAGAGCTATGCGATGGCGATTGCGCGGCAGGAGAGCGCCTGGAATCCCAAGGCGCGTTCGCCCGTTGGCGCGTCCGGTCTGATGCAATTAATGCCCGCCACCGCGCAACAGACGGCTCGGATGAGCAACGTTGCCACTTATATGAATAGCAGCCAACTATTTGACCCTCAAACTAATATTCTGTTGGGAACCCACTATCTGGAATATGTCTATCAAACATTTGGCCGCAACCGTATTCTGGCCTCAGCCGCCTATAACGCCGGACCGTCCCGCGTGAATACCTGGCTAAGAAACAGTTCCGGCCGCATTGACCCCGTGGCGTTTATTGAGAGCATTCCGTTCTCTGAAACGCGCGGATACGTAAAAAACGTACTGGCCTATGATGTCTTTTATCGTTATTTCCTGCATCAGCCTGCACGCGTCTTGACGGATGCGGAGTGGCAGCGTCGTTATTAAGGCTTGCCGTGCGTTCATTTTCCGCATTTTGTGCTATGCTGCCGTACTAGTTAAATAGTATGGCAGCCTGTTATGAATCCGTTATTCCCTACCGATCCTGTGCTTTCTGAACAAGACAATGAGAACTGGTTGCGTTTTGTGGCATTGCTGCAACAGTCCATGCATGAAGATCTGCAACAACCGTTATTACAGTTGTTGCTGACGCCGGATGAGCGAACGGTGCTGGGAACGCGAGTACGGATTATTCAGGAACTGATGCGGGGAAAAATGAGCCAGCGTGAGTTGAAAAACGAGTTGGGTGCTGGAATTGCCACGATTACCCGTGGCTCCAACAGTTTGAAAGCCGCGCCTCCCGCACTGAAACACTGGCTGGAGGCACAACTGCTATCTGCGGAACATGGTTGTGCAGAGAAAAGAAGGCGCTAATTCGCGGTCTTTACCGGGGTCTGATAGATAGGATTATGAAACGGAACTAATGCCAGCAGCAGAGCCTGATGATACACGCTGGTGCGCGACAGTTTTCCATCTGTGAAAACACCAATTGCGCCGCCTTTGTGTTTGATATTCTGTACACCCGTCAGGCGTTCCATTTCATCCCCCAATTCCCGCCCTTCACGAATACCTTGTAATATACTTTCGGGAAGAACCAGGCTTGCAGAGCGAGACTCGCCACGCAAATAAGCGTTTTCGACCACCATCCAGGCAAATGTCATGCATTCTTCAATCCCTGCTTCAACGCCGACCCAGAAATCGGCTTCCGGGCGCACCTGCCGGGCCATCATTACGCGATTTCGGGCGCCTGTGCGGGTTTCTAACGAACCGAGAGGCTGGCGTGGGACGCCGCTGTCGACGTCAACACCTTCAATGTGGCAATTGTCTGCGCCAAAGACGTCCGTGAATGCTAAAGTAATAGCTTTGATTTTTGCCGGATTGGTAGTTGCAGCGACAACATGATACATACGGTTTCGTACTCTTTAGTTAATTTGACGCATTATAACGGAAAATAACCATGTTACAGGTATATCTTGTTCGCCACGGCGAAACAGAATGGAATGTGGCGCGACGTATTCAAGGTCAATCCGACAGCCCACTGACGCCACGGGGTGAGCAACAGGCTTATCAGGTGGCCGAGCGTATCAAGACACTGGGTATTACGCATATCTTTACCAGCGATTTGGGCAGAACTCGGCAGACGACGGACATTATCGCCAAAGCCTGTCATGACTGCCGCATCGTGCTGGAACCGGGGCTGCGGGAATTGAGTATGGGTATTCTGGAAGAACGTGATATTGATTCATTAACCCCTGAAGAGGAAGCGTGGCGTAAACAACTGGTAGACGGTACGCCTGACGGCCGCATTCCCGAAGGGGAATCAATGGTTGAACTGGCGGCGCGTATGCACCGCGTTCTGGCCCGCTGTCTGGAATTGCCAGAAGGTAGCCGACCGTTACTGGTTAGTCATGGCATGGCGTTGGGCTGCTTGCTCAGTACGATCTTGGGATTACCCGCGTCGGCTGAGCGACGTTTGCGTTTGCGCAACTGCTCCCTGTCGCGCATTGATTATCAGCAGAGCCCGTGGCTGGCTTCCGGGTGGGTGGTTGAAACCGCCGGAGATATTTCGCACCTGGATATTCCGGCACTGGATGAACTACAGCGCTGATTGGCCTTCAGGGTGCAGGATGGGTATAAAGTATTCGCACTGGATGATTTCGGGAACCTGATCGGGCTCTGTCTCGGCGTTAGGATGAAAACGCTCCGCATCAAAACCTTTCCGGCGGGTGAGCTGGAAGGTTGGCAGACAGGTGTCATACAGCGTAATAATAAAATCCTGTAGTCCGTCTGTCGGGCCGTTATAGATAAATAAGGCGTAATCCCCGCCGGGTAAGGTCATCGCCTCGCCGGGATGTACGCCTTCTGACAGATGTCGCGGCTCCAGCGCCGTGGTATAAAGCACTTCCTGTTCATCATCTTTTTCCTTGCTGGGCTGTGAGTGATGCAGGCCGTATAGTACCGGAGGAACCGCTTGAGTCTCTCCCAGGAACTGACGCCAGTAATGAAGACGAATTTCAGTCCTGAAGTTACTGATCTGTTCCAGACGGCAGTTATAAGTTTGCGTCAGCCCAATCAACTGCGTTTCAGGCAGTTCAACGAATCGAAGCTGCGGCAGCATGAATTCACCTAACCTGATGGGGGGATGAAGGCCAAAAGTATTCCAGTTATCGGCCCGGCGATAGGATGCGGGTGTCTGGGCGAACTGTTTTTTGAATGCTCGCGTGAATGTTTGCTGGGAATCAAAGCGATATTGCAGAGCAATATCCAGGATCGGTCTACTGGTCAGGCAAAGGGCGACAGCGGCTTTGGTAAGGCGGCGAGCACGAATATAGGAGCCAATAGCGTGGCCTGTGACATCTTTGAACATTCGTTGTAGATGCCATTTTGAATAGCCAGCTTTCGCCGCTACATTATCGAGCGATAAAGGCTGGTCGAGATGACTTTCCAACCAGTTGAGCAGATCTCGTATAATACCGGCTTGATCCATAGAACTTCCTCATCAAACACATTGAGCATTAACTATTAAATGTATAGAGATCTTGCATCATAGCAATTTTTTCACATTGTCACCGCTTAAGATTTCTAAAGCTATTCGGCAAGTAATTTAGATAATGTAAACGATGATGTTGGTTTATTTAGTAAATGTCGTGTGATGAGTAATTTGTGATGAACAACCAGAGAATCTGAAATATGAATAAAAAGTTAATGATAGGTATCGGTTTGTTGATGTTATCGGTGTCGGGAGCAGTGCGGGCAGAACAGATCGGTTCTGTCGACACGGCGTTTAAGCTGCTGGGGCCGGATCATAAAATTGTGGTGGAAGCGTTTGACGATCCCGATGTGAATAATGTCACCTGTTATATCAGCCGAGCAAAAACCGGTGGCATCAAGGGGGGGTTGGGACTGGCGGAAGATACCGCAGATGCGGCGATTTCTTGCCAACAGGTCGGGCCTATTGTATTGACGGATAAAATTAAGAATGGCGGCGATCGGGGCGAGGTGGTTTTCCAGAAACGGACATCGCTGGTTTTCAAAAAATTACAGGTTGTGCGGTTTTACGATCAAAAGCGTAATGCGCTGATCTACCTGACCTACTCGGATCGTCTGGTCGACGGGTCGCCGAAGAATGCGTTGAGCGCGGTTCCGGTTATGCCGTGGGTTAAAAACTAAAAGCGCACACGGAGGGTAAAAGAACGGTTGCATGACTCGGTATGGTGGAGTGAAAGCGCCGAAGCAGTCAATTGCTTCGGCGGGAGGATATTAGTCTTCCAGGTCACCACAGAAACGATAGCCTTCACCATGGATAGTGGCGATGATTTCCGGCGTATCAGCCGTTGACTCGAAGTGTTTACGGATACGGCGAATCGTCACGTCGACGGTGCGGTCATGAGGCTTCAGCTCACGTCCGGTCATTTTCTTCAGCAATTCCGCACGAGACTGGATTTTTCCAGGGTTCTCGCAGAAATGCAGCATGGCGCGAAACTCGCTGCGCGGCAGTTTGTATTGCTCGCCCGCGGGGCTTACCAGCGAACGGCTGTTGATATCCAGTTCCCATCCATTGAAACGATAGCTTTCAACCAGACGGCGTTCTTCTGTGCCACTGCCCAGATTCATGGTGCGGGAGAGCAGGTTACGAGCGCGAATCGTCAGCTCACGCGGATTGAACGGCTTGGTAATATAGTCATCCGCGCCAATTTCCAGACCAAGGATTTTATCGACTTCGTTATCACGCCCGGTGAGGAACATCAATGCAACGCTGGCCTGCTCACGCAGTTCGCGGGCTAGCAACAAGCCGTTTTTACCTGGCAGGTTGATATCCATGATGACCAGATTGATGTCGTTTTCCGACAGGATGTGATGCATTTCTGCGCCGTCAGTGGCTTCGTGGACAATGTATCCTTCCGCCTCAAAAATACTTTTGAGGGTATTACGAGTTACCAACTCGTCTTCAACAATTAGAATGTGCGGCGTCTGCATGTTTGCTACCTAAAATTGCCAACTAAAATATAGAGTTCGGAAGTACAGAAGTCGCTGTTATCATTGGTGCTATATGAGGTTAAGGTCACCATCTCACTCAACATTAGACTAAAGTACGTAAAAACGATCCTGGCGCACTTTTTCCCGCCAGAGGATTAACAAGGGTGCGCGACGCTGATTTAACAGCACTCAAAAAGTGGTGCACAGTTTAACCTTATTAACAGCAACATAACAGTAAGCACTGATTTTGCTGGCTAACAAATCTACGGTTCCGTTGACATATATCAAATTTCATTGTGGCACGTTAACTCTTTTGTGAAAAAGACTTACAGGATTGCCAGTTTGAGTCACAATTTAGCATCTTTTGTGAACGATTCAGCATAGCAAATGCTGATGACAGGAATAAGAGCGTTCGGCTGAAAATACGTGGCCCAGTTGGGATGGAGTGAAATTAATCATTTAATTTCTATTGAAAATAATCAGGCAGGGTGGCGTATCTACGATAAATCCCCGTTTCTCTTCAGAGGCAGAATACTGCCCGGCAAATTGTTGTGTGGTTGTTAATTCCTCACGCGATTAATGTCCGGTATTTTTCCTGTTGAAAACGTTTTCGCAAGCGTGTTTTTATACAGCAGAGGACATTTATGCAGTTCCATATCATTTTGGTCGCTCCCGCACGTGCGGAGAACGTTGGCGCGGCGGCTCGGGCAATGAAAACCATGGGATTCAGTAGCTTGCGTATCGTTGACAGCACCGTGCATCAGGAACCCGCAGCGGGCCGGGTGGCGCACGGTTCCGGGGACATACTTAAAACTGCCGCCATGTTTTCCACTTTGCAGGAAGCGCTGGTCGATGTAGATTTTACCATTGCGGCCTCCGCGCGCAGCCGTGCCAGATTTCGCTATTATTGTACGCCAGCCGAATTGCTGGGCGTCATGCGGGAAAAGGCGCATTGGGTAGGCTCCGCCGCCCTAATTTTTGGGCGTGAAGATTCCGGGCTGACCAATGAAGAACTCGAACTGGCCGATGTGTTGACCGGCGTGCCGATGCAGGCGGACTACCCGTCGCTGAATCTGGGACAGGCGGTGATGGTGTATTGCTATCAACTGGCCGAATTAATGCAGGTCCAGCCGGATAAGGCGCTCCCGCCGCAGGCAGGCGCGTTGTCGGCGTTGCGACAGCGCCTGGAACGGTTGCTTTTAACGCTGGGCGTGAGCGATGATCAGAAACTGCGCGACTGGATTCATCAACGGCTGGGGCGATTAGAACAGCGCGACACGGCAATGCTGCACACCCTGCTGCATGACGTCGAGAAAATGATATCCAAAGAAAATAGCGGCAAGTGATTTTTTTTAGTGAAATATATCGACTTACTTTTTTGGGTAAATAATCATCTTGCCTATTCTCTGCCTTATGGTTGATTTAACGTTTTTTGCTGGTCGGTCAATTGGATGAAAAAAAAAGAAATCCATTGACTTCAAGAGGCGATTGCCCTAACTAATAGGGCAGAATTTTTTTTAAATATTTTGAGACAAGCTTTTACCATGCGTACTGTCAGTCTGATCACCACGATTATTACCATCACCGGTACGACCAGTAACGGTGCGGGCTGACGCATACAACGAATCTGAATAAGCCCGCACCGAATAGTGCGGGCTTTTTTTTTGCGGCGGGCTACCGTCCGCCGCCAGTTGAACCGTCATAGACGGCGCGCAAAAACGCCCTAGGCGTTTTTGCAGGCAGAAATTCAGGAGAAAAGATAAAAATGCGAGTGTTGAAATTTGGCGGGACGTCAGTAGCAAATGCGGAACGTTTTATGCGCGTTGCCGACATTATCGAAAACAATGCGCGCCAGGGACAGGTTGCCACCGTACTGTCAGCCCCGGCAAAAATTACCAACCACCTGGTCGCGATGATCGATAAAACCGTCGCCGGACAGGATTTACTGCCGAATCTTAACGACGCTGAAGCTATCTTTTCCGCTTTATTGCAAGGCCTTGCCCAGTCTCAGCCCGGTTTCGATCTGGTTCGTATCAAGGCGCTGGTTGATCAGGAGTTCGCCCAGTTAAAACAAGTTTTGCATGGTATCGCGCTGCTGGGGCAGTGCCCTGACAGCGTGAATGCCTCCATCATCTGCCGCGGCGAAAAATTGTCGATCGCCATCATGGAAGCGGTATTCCAGGCGCGCGGCTATGCGGTTTCCGTCATTAATCCGGTAGAAAAACTGCTGGCTCAGGGGCACTATCTTGAGTCCACCGTCGATATCAGCGAATCTTCCCGCCGTATTGCTGAAAGCGCCATCCCGAACGATCATGTGATCTTGATGGCGGGTTTTACTGCCGGCAATGATAAAGGTGAACTGGTGGTGCTGGGCCGTAATGGTTCTGATTATTCCGCTGCGGTGCTGGCCGCCTGCCTACGTGCCGACTGCTGTGAAATCTGGACGGATGTCGATGGCGTTTATACCTGCGACCCTCGCCAGGTGCCGGACGCCAGGCTGTTGAAGTCGATTTCTTATCAGGAGGCGATGGAGTTATCCTACTTCGGCGCCAAAGTTCTTCACCCACGTACTATCGCTCCCATCGCCCAGTTCCAGATCCCTTGCCTTATCAAAAATACCGAAAATCCTCAGGCTCCTGGCACGTTGATCGGCATGGTGGATAGCAGCAGCACGCCATTTCCGGTCAAGGGCATCACCAACCTAAATAACATGGCGATGTTTAACGTCTCCGGCCCCGGTATGAAAGGCATGGTCGGTATGGCGGCGCGCGTGTTTGCGGCAATGTCCAGCGCTGGTATCTCCGTGGTGCTGATTACCCAGTCATCCTCCGAATACAGCATAAGTTTCTGCGTATCACAAAACGAATTGGCGCTCGCCAGAAAGACGCTGGAAGATGAGTTTTATCTGGAACTGAAAGAGGGCGTTCTGGAACCGTTGGATGTGATGCAGCGTCTTGCCATCATCTCCGTGATCGGTGACGGTATGCGTACGCTGCGTGGTCTTTCCGCACGTTTATTTTCCGCGCTGGCGAGCGCCAATATCAATATCGTTGCCATTGCTCAGGGGTCGTCCGAACGTTCCATTTCGGTTGTCGTTAATAATGACGTGGCGACAACCGGGGTGCGTGTGGCGCACCAGATGTTGTTTAACACCGATCAGGTTATTGACGTGTTCGTTATCGGTGTCGGTGGTGTCGGCGGCGCGTTGCTGGAACAAATTCAACGTCAGCAGCCGTGGCTTAAACAGAAACACATCGACCTGCGGGTGATCGGGATTGCCAATTCCAAAGCGTTGCTGACCAATGTCAACGGTATCCCGATGAACGGCTGGCGCGATGAACTGGCAAAAGCCCGTGAGCCTTTTAATCTGGGGCGTTTGATTCGTCTGGTAAAAGAGTATCACTTGCTGAACCCGGTGATTGTCGATTGTACCTCGAACCAGGCTGTGGCCGAGCAATACGCAGACTTCCTGGCCGATGGCTTCCATGTGGTCACGCCGAACAAGAAAGCCAATACCGGTTCCATGAGCTACTACCAGCAACTGCGCAGCGCCGCCGCGAAATCACGCCGCCGCTTCCTGTACGATACCAACGTGGGGGCGGGGCTGCCGGTTATTGAAAACCTTCAGAACCTGCTGAACGCGGGGGATGAACTGATTCGCTTCACCGGTATTCTGTCGGGTTCGCTGTCCTTCATTTTCGGCAAGTTGGATGAGGGGATGACCTTGTCGGAAGCGACGGCGCAGGCCAAAGAGAAAGGCTATACCGAGCCCGATCCCCGTGATGATTTGTCCGGTATGGATGTGGCGCGCAAATTGCTGATTCTGGCGCGTGAAGCGGGTTATGAGCTGGAGTTGGATGATATTGAGGTCGAGTCTGTTCTTCCAGCCGGTTTCGACGCCTCCGGCGATGTGGACAGTTTCATGAGCCGTCTGCCGTCAGTCGATGATGAATTTGCCAGCCGAATCGCACAAGCGCGCGATGAGGGTAAGGTGTTACGCTATGTCGGCATGATCGAGGAAGGGCGCTGCAAAGTGCGGATCAGTGCGGTCGGTGGAAACGATCCGTTATTCAAAGTTAAAGATGGCGAAAACGCGCTGGCTTTCTACAGCCGTTACTATCAACCATTGCCGTTGGTGTTAAGAGGGTATGGCGCAGGTAATGATGTTACCGCCGCCGGCGTGTTTGCAGATTTGCTGCGTACCCTGTCATGGAAGTTGGGAGCTTAATATGGTTAAGGTTTATGCACCTGCATCGATTGGTAACGTCAGCGTCGGGTTTGATGTGCTGGGTGCGGCGGTCTCTCCGGTTGATGGTTCACTGCTGGGGGACTGTGTCACGGTTGCTGTCGCAGATCAATTCAGTCTGCGTAGCGAAGGCCGGTTCGTCAGCAAGCTGCCTGATGATCCAAAGCAAAACATTGTTTATCAATGCTGGGAACGTTTTTGTCAGGAGATCGGTAAAACCGTGCCGGTCGCCATGACGCTCGAAAAAAACATGCCGATAGGGTCGGGACTTGGCTCCAGCGCCTGCTCAGTGGTTGCTGGTCTGCTGGGGATGAACGAGTTTTGTGGCAGACCACTGGATGATACCCGGTTGTTGACCCTGATGGGCGAGTTGGAAGGCCGTATTTCCGGCAGCGTGCATTATGATAATGTGGCGCCCTGCTTTCTCGGCGGTATCCAACTGATGCTGGAAGAGGGCGGCATCATCAGCCAGTCCGTACCGGCTTTTGACGATTGGCTATGGGTGATGGCGTATCCGGGAATCAAAGTTTCAACGGCCGAGGCGCGGGCGATTTTGCCCGCGCAATATCGTCGTCAGGATTGCGTTAGCCACGGTCGTTATCTGGCTGGGTTTGTTCACGCCTGCCATACCGGACAAGCGTCGCTGGCGGCCAAACTGATGAAAGATGTTATCGCAGAACCTTATCGCACCAAACTGCTGCCCGGTTTTGCCGAAGCACGCCAGGCCGCGGAAGATATCGGGGCGCTGGCTTGCGGTATTTCTGGTTCCGGCCCGACATTATTTTCCGTATGCAGTGATATGGATAGCGCGCAGCGTCTGGCCCATTGGCTGCGGGACAACTATTTGCAGAACGACGAAGGTTTTGTTCATATTTGCCGTCTGGATACAACAGGCGCACGACAACTGGGATAATGCATGAAACTGTACAACCTTAAAGATCACAACGAGCAGGTCAGCTTTGCTCAGGCCATCAAACAGGGCCTGGGAAGCCAGCAAGGGCTATTCTTTCCGCTGGAATTGCCTGAGTTTGAGCGTACTGAAATTGATGAACTGCTGAAGCTGGATTTTATCGCCCGCAGCAGCCGTATTCTTTCCGCTTATATCGGTGATGAAATTCCGGCGGAAACGGTATTTCAGCGTGTGAAAGCGGCGTTTGCGTTCCCGGCCCCTGTCGCGCCTGTCACAGAAGCTATCGCCGCGCTGGAACTGTTCCACGGTCCGACGCTGGCATTTAAAGATTTTGGCGGCCGTTTTATGGCGCAGATGCTGACGGAAGTCTCCGGCGGCGACAAGATTACGATTCTGACGGCGACCTCCGGCGACACCGGCGCGGCAGTCGCACATGCGTTTTACGGTTTGGAAAATGTTCGTGTGGTGATCCTTTATCCGCGCGGCAAAATCAGCCCATTGCAGGAAAAACTGTTCTGTACGCTGGGTGGCAATATTCATACCATCGCGATCGACAGTGATTTCGACGCCTGTCAGTCGCTGGTTAAACAGGCTTTCGATGACGAAGATCTGAAAAAGGCTATCGGGCTGAACTCGGCCAACTCCATTAACATTAGCCGCCTGCTGGCGCAAATCTGCTACTACTTTGAAGCGGTCGCACAGTTGCCGCAGGAAGCGCGTAACCAATTGGTTGTGTCTGTACCGAGCGGTAATTTTGGCGATTTGACCGCGGGGCTGCTGGCCAAATCATTGGGGCTGCCGATTAAACGCTTTATCGCGGCGACCAATGCGAATGACACTGTACCGCGCTTCCTGAGCAGTGGCGCCTGGGAACCGAATAAAACGGTCGCTACGCTATCCAACGCGATGGATGTGAGTCAGCCGAATAACTGGCCACGCGTGGAAGAACTGTTCCGCCGTAAAAACTGGCAGTTGAAAACGCTGGGCTTTGGCGCGGTGAGTGATGAAACCACCAAACAAACGCTGCATGAACTTGACGCGCTGGGCTATACCTCGGAACCCCATGCGGCCATTGCTTATCGCCTGCTGCGCGATCAGCTCCAGCCCGGGGAATTCGGTTTGTTCCTGGGAACGGCGCATCCGGCGAAATTCAAAGAAAGTGTGGAAGCTATTCTGGGTAAAGAGTTGGCCCTGCCGGAAGCGTTGGCGAAACGTGCCGATCTGGATTTGTTGTCGCATAGCTTCCCGGCTGATTTTGCGACATTGCGTCAGTTCCTGATGTCGTTGCCGCAATAATCTCTTTTCAAGGGCGGAGCCTTCCGCCCTTGTCTGGTGACGCGTCTTATTGCTGGTGGCGTTTAAATACCAGTTCGTGATCGGATGACTCCGCCTCTTCAAAAAAATAACCTTCCAAATCAAAGTATTTTAGTTGATCTGGCTGTGTCAGACGATTCTGGATAATAAAGCGGCTCATCAACCCGCGTGCTTTCTTGGCGTAGAAACTGATGACTTTGAATTTGCCGTTTTTCTCATCTAAAAATACCGGCTTGATCAGTGTCGCTTGCAGTTTTTTCGGCTGCACCGCTTTGAAATATTCGTCAGAGGCCAGATTGACCAGAATGTCGTCGCCTTGTTCGCTTAAAGCCTGATTCAGCTTGTCGGTTATGGTGCCGCCCCAGAAGCTATAAAGATCTTTACCTGCTTTATTACTGAGTTTGGTACCCATTTCCAACCTGTAGGGCTGCATTAAATCCAGCGGTCGCAAAACGCCGTATAAACCGGACAGCATGCGCAAATGCTTTTGGGCAAAATCAAAATCTTCCTCGCTGAAGTCTTCGGCAGCCAATCCGGTATAGACGTCCCCTTTAAACGCTAATAAAGCCTGACGCGCATTGTCGGGTGTAAAGTCAGGATGCCAGTCATTGAAGCGTGCAGCATTCAAACCCGCCAGCTTGTCACTGAGACGCATGAGCGAGGCGATTTCTGCCGGCGTCAGTGTTTTGCAAACAGCAATCAACTGGCTGGAGTAGTCCAGCAGTTCCGGCTGGCTATAGCGCTGTGTTGGTAACGGACTGGTGTAATCAAGCGTTTTTGCGGGTGAAAGGGTTATCAGCATGCGCTATGTCCTGTAAGTCTGTTCTTGTTGCTCTACTGTAGCAAATATCCGACAAGAAAACGGCGATGGTTATAACAGGAGAGGGTAATCATCGTGACGTCGGTATGAAGGGCAAAAGGCTGGCTTGCGCGGGGGAGCGCGCGTGTTATTATCTGGCTCTGGCTAAAACATGATGCCGCCGGTTCATGCCCTAGACATTCATGTACAAATAATTCATGTAAAAACAATGAGAAATACCAACATGACGGATAAACTGACTTCCCTGCGCCAATTTACGACGGTAGTGGCTGACACCGGCGATATCGCAGCCATGAAATTATATCAACCGCAAGACGCGACAACTAACCCTTCCCTGATTCTGAATGCGGCTCAAATTCCTGAATATCGCAAACTGATTGACGATGCGGTTTCTTGGGCCCGTTTGCAGAGCAACAATCGCGACCAGCAACGGGTGGATGCAACTGACAAACTGGCGGTGAACATTGGCCTTGAGATTTTAAAACTGATCCCCGGCCGTGTTTCCACGGAAGTCGACGCACGCCTGTCTTACGATACGCAAGCCAGCATCACCAAAGCAAACCGCCTGATTAAGCTGTATAACGAGGCTGGCATCAGTAATGACCGCATACTGATAAAACTGGCGTCTACCTGGCAGGGTATTCGCGCAGCGGAGCAGTTAGAAAAAGACGGGATCAACTGTAACCTGACGCTACTGTTCTCCTTCGCTCAGGCTCGAGCGTGTGCTGAAGCGGGGGTGTTTCTGATCTCTCCGTTTGTAGGTCGTATCCTGGATTGGTACAAAGCTAATGGCGACAAGAAAGACTTTGCGCCGAGCGAAGATCCTGGCGTGGTTTCCGTCAGTGAAATCTACAGCTACTATAAAGAACATGGCTATGAAACCGTTGTTATGGGCGCAAGCTTCCGTAACGTAGGCGAAATTCTTGAGCTGGCTGGATGTGACCGCCTGACTATCTCGCCGTCTCTGCTGAAAGAGCTGTCTGAAAGCGAAGGAGAAGTGGTTCGCAAACTCTCTTACTCGGGAAATGTGAAAGCGCATCCGACGAAGATGACTGAAGCACAGTTCTACTGGCAGCATAATCAGGACCCCATGGCGGTGGATAAATTGGCTGAGGGTATCCGCAAATTTGCTGTCGATCAGGAAAAACTGGAAAAAATGATTATCGAATTACTGTAATCAAACAGATATTGATGCGAGAAGCCGGATGGTATCCGGCTTCTTAAAATCTGTTGAAAATAAGCTGCTTACCGCTGCGGTTATTTTTCCACGGTATTTCGGATTTTTTTTGCAATATAAAGATTTTCGTCGGCTCGTTTCATGACTTTTATTAAATCTTCTTCGCCAATATTATATTCAACCAGCCCGATGCTAACCGCCAGGTTTATGTTGTTTTCTCTCATTTTTACATCATTGCTATCGTTGACCCGTCTTCTGGCCCGTTCCGCCACCTTGTAGGCATCATTCAGTCCAATATTCGGTAAAACAATAGCAAACTCATCGCCGCCAATGCGTCCATAAATATCTTCCCGGCGGAATGATTTTTTTAAAATATCAGCAACGTACTTCAAGGCGTCGTCGCCCGCGCTGTGGCCAAAGGTGTCATTCACATTCTTGAAATGATCAATATCAATCAGGAGCACGCAAACCGGATGCTTGGTAAGATTGGCGATATCCAGGGCTTTATTCGCCGCCACAAAAAAGGTATCCCGCCGGAGGTATCCCGTCAGATCGTCATATCGGGCGATGGTGGGTAATTCGATTAGGTATTTTTTGGCCAATACCGATAAAAGGCTGCCTGAAATAGCGGAAATAAGCACAATAACCAGCATGCCGATGATCGTGGACCATGAATCAAACGTATCCAACAAAGAGGGAGGCGGTGCTTCTGAATTGCTTCTTATACGTATGCCCAGCAGTTCATCCGTAGGCGACAAAATAGGAACGATGCTGGTTAATGTGCCCTTTCTCTCGAATTCACCAGTAAAAGGTAATTTATTCTGGCAGATTCTGATGACCAACATATCATTAAATTTTAGTTCTGTTTCTGACAGTCGATGAATACACTCGCTGCGCGCATCTTTGGTATTAAATGCAAGGGTTCTGATGCGGGAAAAAATATAGTTGCCCGTTTTATAGGTAAAATCGCTATCTTTGACGTCCACCCCTAATTTATAGGATTCATAGGCTTTAATCGTTGTGACAAGGCGTTGTTTTTCCATCTTCCAGGCGCTTTTGTCTGATTCATGCATAAAAGCGATAGCGATAAAAAAAGCCAAAGTGCCGACCAGAAGAAAGGCTGAGGTTGGATGGGAAAGTGCCTTTATTATCTTATAGTTAGTTTTGTTCATAGGTGCTTCCTTGATATGGCCTTTTCTACTTGTTAAGGCCCTGTCGGGCGCGTTGATTTTATCATATGATGTAAAATTCAGGTTACGGTAAATCGCCCCCTATTCCGTTATTTTTCTTTCCCTTACGTGATGTTTTATCCTGTAAAAGTCACAACTGGCCCCTGTGGGTGAAAGACGCTCATTGTATTGCTGTTATTTGGTTTTTTGTTTTAGATTTCAGTTTGTTATTTTTTTTGCACCGCATTTCATTTTTGAGGTGCTATTTGATCACTATTATCTTAAGTGGCGAAAGTCGCTTTCCAAGACGGTCTCGATTGCACAAATTTTTTATCCGCATAATGGTCTGGTGGCATGAATCACATAACATTTTAATATAAATGGGTTTTAGCGAGGTTTTATGAACACATTGTACATTGGCTTGGTATCCGTTTCTGACAGAGCATCCAGCGGTGTGTATCAGGATAAAGGAATACCGGCACTGGAAACGTGGTTGTCCAGCGCCCTGACCACGCCTTTTGAAATTGAAACCCGATTGGTGCCTGATGAACAAACGGTGATTGAACAAACGCTATGCGAATTGGTGGATGAACGCGGCTGCCATCTGGTATTAACCACGGGAGGCACCGGTCCTGCCCGCCGCGATGTGACGCCCGATGCAACGCTGGCGATCGCCGATCGCGAAATGCCAGGGTTTGGGGAGCAGATGCGGCAGATAAGCCTGCGATTCGTCCCCACGGCCATTTTATCAAGGCAGGTTGGCGTGATTCGTAAGCAGGCGTTAATTCTCAATTTGCCGGGACAGCCCAAGTCGATCAAAGAAACGCTGGAAGGGTTGAAAGCTGAAAGCGGCAAGGTGGTGATGGCGGGGATTTTCGCCAGCGTGCCTTATTGCATCCAGTTATTGGAGGGGCCTTACGTTGAGACCGACCCGAAGGTGGTCGTCGCTTTTCGTCCTAAAAAAGCCATACGTGAAATACAAAATGGAGGTTAGAGGATTTCAAACACAAGATTTAGCGTTGCTGGTGTATCATAATTTTGCCGCTAGGGTAATTTTGCTTTACATAAAGCGGAAGGATTTCACTGATCACTCTCGCACGACACGGTAACTTATGACTCACGAGCATCTTCACCCCCATTCACCACATCGCCGATTAAACCGGCAAGATTATAAAACGTTGTCTCTGGCTGCGCTGGGTGGCGCGCTGGAGTTTTATGATTTCATCATCTTCGTTTTTTTCGCGGCGGTCATCGGCAATCTCTTCTTTCCGGCAGATATTCCTGAGTGGTTACGTCAGGTTCAGACCTTCGGCATCTTTGCCGCTGGCTATCTCGCTCGTCCGCTGGGGGGCATCGTTATGGCCCATTTTGGCGATCTGGTCGGGCGTAAAAAAATGTTCAGCCTGAGCATTTTGCTCATGGCTTTGCCCACGCTGGCAATGGGGATGCTCCCTACTTACGAGGCGATGGGCATCGCGGCGCCGCTACTTCTGTTGCTGATGCGTGTGCTTCAAGGCGCGGCAATCGGCGGTGAAGTCCCAGGGGCATGGGTATTCGTCGCCGAACATGTCCCACGTTCACGTATGGGTTTTGCCTGCGGCACCCTGACCGCGGGGCTGACAATGGGTATTCTGCTAGGATCGTTGGTCGCCACGTTACTGAATACCCTACTGACACCTGAGCAGATGTCGGGCGGCGGCTGGCGATTGCCATTCTTTATCGGCGGGATCTTTGGACTGGTGGCGATGTATTTGCGCCGCTGGTTGCAGGAAACGCCGATTTTTATGGCAATGCAGGCTCAAAAGAAACTGGCGGAGGCGTTACCGCTAAAAATGGTCGTAGTGAATCATCGCAGAGAGGTGGTGATTTCCATGTTGCTGACCTGGATGCTGTCCGCTTGTATTGTCGTGGTGATTCTTATGGCGCCGACCTACCTGCAAAAAGTGCACGGCGTTTCTGCGGCGCTGGCACTACAGGCAAACTGCCTGGCGACAATTATGTTGATGGCGGGCTGTATTGGCGCCGGCCTGTTTGTCGACCGCTTCGGCGCCAGTAAAATGTTTATCCTGGGCAGTTCGTTGCTGGCGCTATGCAGTTGGTTCTTCTACAGTACGGCGGCGAGCGACCTGAGTCTGCTTTTCGTCGGCTACGGGATTGTGGGATTAAGCGTCGGCGTTGTTGGCGCGGTGCCTTACGTGATGGTTCGCGCGTTTCCGGCGGAAGTCCGTTTCTCTGGCATCTCATTTTCCTATAACGTCTCCTATGCAATTTTTGGTGGTTTAACGCCGATCTTTGTCACGTTGATTATGAAGGTGACCCCGTTGGCGCCGGCATACTATGTGCTGACGCTGTCAGGCGTCGGTGTGCTGGTGGGGATTTATTTGCACCGTGATTTGAATAGTGAAAGGAGCGGCAAAGCGGACGAAGAAAAGCGTTCCCGTTCGCACGTCAGTGCGTAAGGGGTTTGCTTGCCATTCTAAAATAAAGCCCGGTCATTTGGCCGGGCTACGTCTAGCGCTGAATCGCCGTGAAACTCAGTGTGCGCCGCGAGCGCCAATTGGCAGGATGGTACGGCCGTATTGCTGGTTCAGCACTTCAGCCATCGCGAGATAAATCGCGCTTGCGCCGCAGATAATGCCTTCATAACCCGCAAAGATCAGAAGGGAGTGGTTACCGGTAAAATTACCGATGGCCAGTAAAGCAAACAGTACGGTCAGGCTGGCGAACACAAACTGCAACGCGCGGTTGGCGCGCAATGTTCCGAAGAACATAAATAGGGTGAAGATCCCCCACAGTCCAAGAAAAACACCGAGGAATTGTGCATCGCTGGCTTCCGCCAGGCCCATTTTCGGCAGCATGATAATGGCAACCAGCGTCAGCCAGAAAGCGCCGTAAGAGGTGAATGCGGTCATGCCAAAGGTATTCCCTTTTTTATATTCCAGTAATCCCGCCAGGATCTGGGCAATACCACCGTAAAAAATGCCCATGCTGAGAATAATGGAAGAAAGCGGGAAAAATCCTGCGTTGTGCAAGTTCAATAAAATAGTGGTCATCCCGAAGCCCATCAGCCCTAATGGACCGGGATTCGCCAATGTGTTCGTATTCATAAAACCTCTGTGATAACAGATAATCAAAATAATAGATGTTTTTTAAGGTGTTATCGTCCGCCATAACGCCGGGAATTTTCTTTTTTTGTGTCAGGCTATCCTGCCTTTTACCCTTGCGGGCTGTTGCGGGACAATGACAAAAGTTTTTCCTGAAAATTTTTTACAGCGAGCGCCGCATCATATCGGGCGTGCAGAACGGACACAACATGGCGAAGAAAGAATAATTTGATCCTACAGGGGATAAAGGTCATTTTTTTCATCTCTCCCCCTTGATGATGGAATTGTTGACCCCATCTTATTTTCAACCAAAACAGTTTAACCGCACCGCAAAGGTGTATGTGGGGTTGTTGAACTTGTCTGGCTGCGGTGTAACAGGCGCGGCGATGCAAGAAAAAACAAAGTTATGGCGTTGAAAAACGACATACCGTCCGCATAGTAGGTTGAGCTACCACACCGAATATGACTTTTTAGTGGAGATGTTTAGATGGGTAAGATTATTGGTATCGACCTGGGTACAACCAATTCTTGTGTCGCGATTATGGACGGTACGCAGGTTAAAGTACTAGAAAATAGCGAGGGCGATCGCACGACGCCTTCAATCATTGCTTATACGCAAGACGGCGAAACTCTGGTTGGCCAACCGGCTAAACGTCAGGCGGTCACTAACCCGAAAAATACCCTTTTTGCGATTAAGCGTCTGATTGGTCGTCGTTTTAAAGATGAAGAAGTGCAGCGTGACACCAATATTATGCCGTACAAAATCATTGCGGCTGATAATGGCGATGCCTGGTTGGAAGTGAAAGATCAGAAAATGGCGCCGCCGCAGATTTCGGCTGAAGTGCTGAAGAAAATGAAGAAAACGGCTGAAGATTATCTGGGTGAAACGATCACCGAAGCGGTGATTACCGTTCCGGCCTACTTCAACGACGCTCAGCGTCAGGCGACCAAAGATGCAGGCCGTATCGCAGGTCTGGAGGTTAAACGTATCATTAACGAACCGACGGCAGCGGCGCTGGCGTACGGTTTGGATAAAGAGGTGGGTAACCGCACCATTGCCGTATATGACCTGGGCGGCGGTACTTTCGATATTTCTATCATCGAAATCGATGATGTGGATGGCGAAAAAACCTTTGAAGTGCTGGCAACCAACGGTGATACCCACTTGGGTGGCGAAGACTTCGACAGCCGTCTGATCAACTATCTGGTTGATGAGTTCAAGAAAGACCAGGGCTTTGATCTGCGTAACGATCCGCTGGCTATGCAGCGTCTGAAAGAAGCGGCGGAAAAAGCCAAGATTGAATTGTCTTCCGCGCAACAGACGGATGTGAATCTGCCGTACATCACCGCGGATGCCACTGGCCCGAAACACCTGAACATCAAAGTGACTCGCGCCAAACTGGAATCGCTGGTGGAAGATTTGGTGAATCGTTCTCTGGAACCGTTGAAAGTGGCTTTGCAGGATGCCGGGTTGTCTGTGTCAGAGATTCAGGACGTGATTCTGGTTGGCGGTCAGACTCGTATGCCGCTGGTACAGAAGAAAGTGGCTGACTTCTTTGGTAAGGAGCCGCGCAAAGACGTGAATCCGGATGAAGCGGTTGCTATCGGCGCCGCGGTTCAGGGCGGTGTTCTGTCTGGTGATGTGAAAGACGTTTTGCTGTTGGACGTGACTCCGCTGTCTTTGGGTATCGAAACCATGGGGGGGGTGATGACGGCGCTGATTGCCAAAAACACCACTATCCCGACCAAACACAGCCAGGTGTTCTCGACGGCGGAAGACAACCAGTCTGCGGTAACCATTCACGTGCTACAGGGTGAGCGTAAACGTGCGCATGACAACAAGTCGCTGGGCCAGTTTAACCTGGATGGTATCCAGCCTGCGCCGCGCGGTATGCCGCAGGTCGAAGTGACCTTTGATATTGATGCCGATGGTATCCTGCACGTTTCCGCGAAGGACAAAAACAGCGGTCGCGAGCAGAAGATCACCATCAAAGCTTCCTCCGGTCTGAATGAGGAAGAAATCCAGAAGATGGTTCGTGATGCTGAAGCAAATGCAGAATCAGATCGTAAGTTTGAAGAGCTGGTTCAGACGCGCAACCAGGGCGATCACCTTTTGCACAGTACGCGCAAACAGTTGGAAGAAGTGGGCGATAAACTGGCTTCCGACGATAAAGCCGCCATTGATGACGCACTGAAAGCGCTGGAAGGTTCGCTCAAAGGCGAAGACAAAGCGGATATCGACGCCAAGATCCAGGCGCTGGTTCAGGTTTCCGGCAAATTGCTGGAAGCGTCTCAGCCGCAGGCTCAGGCCGGCGCTGAAGGCGCCAGCGGTGATGCTTCTGCTGGTAAAGACGACGACGTCGTTGATGCTGAGTTTGAAGAAGTAAAAGATAAAAAATAATCGCCCTTTGAGCGGGCGTAGTGACAGTGACATACCCGAATTTAAAGGGAGAAAGACTGTTGCTGACAACCAGCACGGGCGTTGAGGAAACTCTGCGCCCGTGCACGCATGTTGAGGGCAGGATAAAAGCATGGCGAAGCAAGACTATTACGAGAGTTTAGGCGTTTCTAAAGGTGCCGATGAGCGTGAAATAAAGAAGGCGTATAAGCGTCTGGCAATGAAATATCACCCGGATAGAAACCCGGGAGATAAAGAAGCGGAAGCTAAGTTTAAAGAGATCAAAGAAGCCTACGAAATTCTTACCGATCCTCAGAAACGCGCTGCTTATGATCAATATGGTCATGCCGCCTTCGAGCAAGGCGGTATGGGAAGCGGCGGCGGCGGCTTTAGTGGCGGCGCCGATTTTGGTGATATTTTTGGCGACGTTTTCGGTGATATTTTTGGTGGCGGACGCCGCCAGCGCGCAAGCCGCGGTTCCGATTTACGCTATAACATGGAACTGTCATTGGAAGAGGCTGTCCGTGGCGTCACCAAAGAGATCCGTATTCCTACGCTGGAAGAGTGCGACGTGTGCCACGGCAGCGGCTCGAAGCCGGGCAGTTCACCGGTTACCTGTCCGACCTGTCACGGTAACGGTCAGGTACAGATGCGTCAGGGCTTCTTTACGGTGCAGCAGGCTTGTCCGCACTGTCATGGGCGCGGCAAGATTATTAAAGATCCGTGCATTAAATGCCACGGTCATGGCCGCGTAGAGAAGAGCAAAACACTGTCGGTGAAGATTCCTGCGGGTGTGGATACCGGTGACCGTATCCGCCTCTCTGGGGAGGGAGAAGCCGGAGAGCACGGCGCGCCAGCGGGTGATTTATACGTCCAGGTACAGGTGAAAGCGCATCCGATTTTCCAACGCGAAGAGAACAACCTCTATTGCGAAGTGCCAATCAATTTTGCGATGGCGGCGCTGGGTGGCGAAATCGAAGTGCCGACGTTGGATGGACGGGTGAAACTGAAAGTTCCGGCGGAAACCCAAACCGGAAAACTGTTCCGTATGCGTGGTAAAGGCGTTAAGTCTGTTCGCGGCGGCGCACAGGGTGATTTACTGTGTCGGGTGGTGGTGGAAACGCCGGTTAATCTGAACGAGCGTCAAAAGCAACTGTTGCAAGAGCTTGAGGAAAGCTTTGGCGGCCCGTCAGGAGAAAGGAACAGCCCGCGATCCAAAAGCTTTTTCGACGGTGTGAAGAAGTTTTTCGACGATCTGATTTAAGCTAAATAGTCGTTCGGCGGTGGTAAAACAAAAAAACCGGCTGGTAGCAACAACCAGCCGGTTTTTTATGGTTCTAACCAAATTGTTATCTTTTTCTCTTACCCGTTTTTTTCGTTTTGAACCGCTTTCAATGAGTGGTGGAGTTGCGTAACTTTACTCTATACGATGAGGGTACAAGGCAGGAGTGTCCAGCTCCTTGAAATGGAGATTGCATCACATGATAAATATGCTTCGCCGCTTTACCAGTCTTGATGCCGCGGCGGGTTTGATGCTGCTTGGTGCGACGGTACTGGCCATGATGTTGGCGAATCTTTCTTTTAGTGCGGATGGCTATCAGCAGCTTTTGACGATACCGGTGGAAATCCGCTTTGGCGCATTGGAAATCAACAAGAATCTGCTGTTGTGGATCAATGACGGCCTGATGGCGATTTTCTTCCTGATGATTGGCCTTGAGGTCAAACGCGAGTTGATGGAAGGCACATTGGCAAGTCGCAGTCAGGCATTACTGCCTCTCGTTGCGGCTGTTGGCGGTATGATATTCCCCGCACTGATCTTTCTATTATTTAACTTTAACGACGCCGATACGCGTTCTGGCTGGGCGATCCCTACGGCAACGGATATCGCGTTTGCTATTGGCGTTCTGATTTTATTAGGAAAACGCGTTCCTCCCGGATTGAAAGTATTTTTATTGGCGCTGGCCATTATCGACGATCTGGGGGCAATTCTGATTATCGCGCTGTTCTATACCCAGCAGATATACTGGCCGGCATTAGGTGGCGCTATATTGGCTGTTGCAGTATTGGCGTACATGAATAGTCAGAATGTGATGAAAACATCCGCTTACTTGCTGATAGGGATCGTGCTGTGGATCTTCATTCTGAAATGCGGCGTGCATGCGACGTTGGCTGGCGTGATAGTTGGTTTTTTTATTCCTTTACGCGCCGCAGATAGTCAGCATTCGCCGGCAACCGCGCTGGAACATGGCCTGCATGTTTGGGTTTCTTTCCTGATTATTCCGCTCTTTGCTTTTGTTAACGCGGGGATCGCGCTGGAGGGCATCGAGATCGGGAGACTTTTTTCACCGCTGAGTTTCGGTATCGCGGCGGGATTGCTGATTGGTAAACCGTTAGGCGTCACGTTGTGTAGTTGGCTGGTGATAAAATCAGGGTATGCCCGATTGCCTGCTGGCGTGAACTTCGGTCAGATCATGGCGGTGTCTGTGCTGTGCGGTATAGGCTTCACAATGTCAATTTTTATCACACTGCTGGCGTTTACCAATAGCGATGCCGAATTTATTACTTATGCAAAACTAGGGATCTTGCTGGCGTCAGGATTGGCGGCATTTTGGGGCTATATCGTGTTGCGTTGCACGCTACCTAAACTGCACCACGCGCTGGATTCCGTGCCCCAGCGTTAACAAGCGTGGATGAGCAATTTATAGAAGACGCAAAAAAACCGGCCTGGGCCGGTTTCTTTAACAATAATACACGAAACGCGATTATTGCATGGCGTTGATGCGTGCGATCAGATTGGATTTATGACGCGCAGCTTTGTTTTTGTGGATCAGGCCTTTGCTTGCCTGACGATCCACGATCGGTTGCATATCATTAAACGCATTCTGTGCCGCTTCTTTATCGCCAGTAGCGATCGCCGCATATACTTTCTTGATGAAAGTACGCATCATGGAGCGACGGCTTGCATTATGCTTACGGCGCTTCTCAGACTGTACGGCGCGTTTCTTAGCTGATTTGATATTAGCCAAGGTCCAACTCCCAAATATTTTCTATTGAGGACAATTCAAAGGCCGAGGAATATGCCCTTTTAGCCTTCGTTTGTCAATGGATTTGTGCAAATAAGCGCCGTTTGTACGTCGACGCTTGTTACGTTGTGATGGCGCAGGATTTTAACAGCTTCACGCGGTGGAATACAGCTTTTCGCATCATAAATTCCCTCCGATGCTATCAAACCGCGATAAAACAATTAATCATGGATAAACCCTTTGTCGGAATACCCTGGTTCTTGGGGGTAATCGCCGATGATCCGTGCCAAAACAGCAAAAATAGCAACAGCATCCAAAATGCTGACGGCAAAAGGCGTTAATCGCGGGTTAACCTTACTCGCTGTACAAGGTATAATCCGCCGATTTCCATTATTTTAACCCATATTGTTCTGAGCCAGCCATGCAGCTAATTCGCGGTATACACAATCTTCGGACGCACCATTATGGCTGTGTGCTTACTATTGGTAATTTTGACGGCGTGCACCGCGGACATCAAATGTTGCTGGAACGCTTGAAGCAGGAAGGGCAATCGCGCGGTTTACCCGTCATGGTAATGATTTTTGAACCGCAGCCGCTGGAGTTGTTTTCTGCTGAAAGAGCGCCCGCGCGTCTGACTCGCCTGCGCGATAAAGTGAATTACCTGGCAAAGGCTGGGGTGGATTACCTGCTGTGCGTGAAGTTTGATGCGCGTTTTGCCGCCAACGATGCCCAAACGTTTGTATCCAAACTGCTGGTGGAAAAACTGGGCGTCCGGTTTCTGGTGGTTGGCGATGACTTTCGTTTTGGCGCTGGTCGGCAGGGTGATTTCCTGTTATTACAAAGCGCCGGGCTCAAGGCAGGGTTTGAGGTCATCAGCACCGACTCATTCTGTAACGGCGGCAAACGAGTGAGCAGTACGGCGGTTCGTGAGGCGCTCAGCCATGATGACTTAACGCTGGCGGAAAGTCTGTTGGGGCATCCCTACAGTATTTCCGGGCGTGTAGTGCATGGTAATGAATTAGGGCGGACGATCGGTTTTCCGACCGCCAATTTGCCGTTAAAACGCCAGATTTCGCCAGTCAGCGGCGTTTATGCCGTCAGTGTATATGGTCTGGGCGATGTACCCTTGCCAGGCGTTGCCAATATTGGTACGCGTCCGACGGTAACGGGAGACAAGCGCCAGCAGCTTGAAGTGCATTTACTGGATGTGACGATGGATCTGTATGGTCGTTATATTGAAGTGGTACTCCGTAAAAAGATACGTAATGAACAGCGTTTTGCCTCGCTTGAAGCATTAAAGCAGCAAATCGCTGATGATGTGGTGACGGCCCGGATATTTTTTGGGTTAAAGACACCGGTTTAATTTTTCTAGCCGAAAACGAAATCGAGAATCTAATGAGTGATTATAAGACTACCCTGAATTTGCCGGAAACAGGGTTCCCGATGCGTGGCGATTTGGCCAAGCGTGAACCTGACATGCTGAAACGCTGGTATGAGCAGGATCTGTACGGGGTTATTCGTAATGCCAAAAAAGGTAAAAAAACCTTCATTCTGCATGATGGTCCTCCGTATGCGAATGGCAGCATTCACATTGGTCACTCGGTTAACAAGATTCTTAAAGATATTATCGTCAAGTCTAAAGGTCTATCCGGCTACGACTCTCCTTACGTACCGGGCTGGGACTGCCATGGCTTGCCTATCGAACTGAAAGTCGAACAACTGATCGGTAAGCCGGGAGAGAAGGTGAGTGCGGCGGAGTTCCGCGCCGAGTGCCGTAAATATGCCGCCGAACAGGTCGAGGGTCAGAAAAAAGACTTTATTCGCCTGGGCGTGTTGGGTGACTGGACGCATCCTTATCTGACGATGGATTTTCAGACTGAAGCGAACATTATCCGTGCGCTGGGCCGTATCATTGAAAACGGCCACCTGCATAAAGGCGCGAAGCCGGTTCACTGGTGTGCCGACTGTGGTTCTGCGCTGGCCGAAGCAGAGGTGGAATATTACGATAAGACCTCTCCTTCCATTGATGTGGCGTTTGGCGCCATTGATGCCGCTGCGGTTTGTGCAAAATTCGGCGTGAGTCAGGTCGAAGGGCCGCTTTCGCTGGTTATCTGGACCACCACGCCGTGGACACTGCCCGCGAACCGTGCGATCGCGCTGAATTCAGAATTTATTTATCACCTGGTGCAAATCGAAGGACAAGCGCTGATTTTGGCCGCCGATCTGGTTGAGAGCGTCATGAAGCGTCTGGGTGTGGCGCATTGGCAGGTTCTAGGCGAATGCAAAGGCAGTGATCTGGAGCTGCTGCGCTTTCAGCATCCGTTTATGGGCTTTGATGTTCCGGTGATTCTGGGTGAACACGTCACGCTGGACGCGGGGACGGGGGCGGTGCATACCGCGCCGGGACATGGCCCGGAAGACTATGTTATCGGTCAGCAATATGGATTGGAAATCGCCAATCCGGTAGGGCCGAACGGCTGCTATCTGACCGGGACTTATCCTGAGCTGGACGGTAAGTTCGTCTTTAAAGCCAACGACATCGTTGTTGAAATTCTGCGTGAAAAAGGCGCTTTGCTGCATATTGAAAAACTGCTGCACAGCTACCCGTGCTGCTGGCGTCACAAAACGCCCATCATCTTCCGTGCGACGCCGCAGTGGTTTGTCAGCATGGATCAGAAAGGCCTGCGTCGGCAGTCGCTGTCTGAAATCAAAGGCGTGCAGTGGATTCCTGACTGGGGACAGGCGCGTATTGAAGCGATGGTGGCTAACCGTCCTGACTGGTGTATTTCCCGTCAGCGCACCTGGGGCGTACCGATGTCGCTGTTTGTTCACAAAGAAACGGAGGAACTGCACCCGCGTACCGGTGAACTGATTGAGGCCGTCGCCAAACGTGTTGAGCAGGACGGCATCCAGGCATGGTGGGATCTTGACCCGGCCGATGTGCTGGGGGCCGACGCCGAGCATTACGTCAAAGTCCCGGACACGCTGGATGTGTGGTTTGACTCCGGCTCGACGCATGCTTCCGTGGTGGGTGTGCGCCCTGAGTTTAACGGGCACGCGGCGGATATGTATCTTGAAGGTTCCGATCAGCATCGCGGTTGGTTCATGTCTTCACTGATGATTTCGACGGCGATCAAAGGCAAAGCTCCCTACCGTCAGGTGTTGACGCACGGTTTCACCGTTGATGGTCAGGGACGTAAAATGTCCAAGTCGATCGGCAATACCGTCAGCCCTCAGGACGTGATGGATAAGCTGGGCGCCGACATTCTGCGTTTATGGATCGGCTCAACCGATTACTCAGGCGAGATTGCGGTTTCCGATGAAATTCTGAAACGCTCCGCCGATGCCTATCGCCGTATTCGTAACACCGCGCGTTTCCTGTTGGCCAACCTGAACGGGTTCGACCCGAAGTTGCATAGCGTGAAACCTGACGAGATGGTGGTCTTGGATCGCTGGGCGGTTGGCTGCGCGAAAGCGGCGCAGGAAGAGATTATCGAAGCTTACGAGAGCTATGATTTCCACCGTGTCGTACAACGTCTGATGCAATTCTGCTCCATTGAAATGGGGTCGTTCTATCTGGACATCATCAAGGATCGTCAGTACACGGCAAAAGGCGATAGCGTTGCCCGCCGCAGTTGCCAGACGGCGCTGTATCATATTTCCGAAGCATTGGTTCGCTGGATGGCGCCGATCCTGTCGTTCACCGCGGACGAGATCTGGAACTACCTGCCGGGTGAGCGGGCTCAATATGTCTTTACCGAGGAGTGGTATGACGGCTTGTTCGGCCTGGATTCGGCTGAAACCATGAATGACGTTTTCTGGGCGGATATTCTGAAAGTGCGTAGCGAAGTAAACAAAGTGATTGAGCAGGCGCGTAATGACAAACGTGTCGGCGGATCGCTGGAAGCTGCCGTCACGTTATATGCCGATGCTAATCTGGCGGGTAGATTGAATCGATTACATCAGGAACTGCATTTTGCGCTGTTGACCTCGAAAGCGTTGGTTGAGCGGTATGAAAATGCGCCTGTCGAAGCGCAAGATACGGAACTCTCCGGCCTTAAAATTGCCTTAAACAAGGCGGAAGGGAACAAGTGTCCTCGCTGCTGGCACTATGAGTCAGATATCGGAACTCACGCCGATCATCCTGACATTTGTGGTCGCTGCGCAACTAACGTCGGCGGCAATGGAGAAGAGCGTAAATTTGTCTGATGAATAAATCGATCTGTTCGAGTGGATTGCGCTGGCTTTGGCTGGTGCTGGTTGTTTTCGCTATCGACTTTGGCAGCAAACAGTGGATTCTCACTCACTTTGCCCTGGGGGATACGCAGCCTCTGTTTCCTTATCTAAACCTGCACTATGCGCGGAATTATGGCGCGGCGTTCAGCTTTCTGGCGGATAAAGGCGGCTGGCAGCGCTGGTTCTTTGCGGGGGTCGCGGTGGCGATTGTGGTCGCTTTACTGGTGATGATGTATCGTGGCAGTGCGCAGCAAAAGTTAAATAACATTGCTTACGCACTGATTATCGGCGGTGCGTTAGGCAATCTGTTTGACCGGACATGGCATGGATTTGTGGTGGATTTCATCGACTTCTATGTGGGGGACTGGCATTTTGCCACCTTCAATCTGGCAGACACGGCCATTTGTATCGGCGCGGCTCTGATTGTGCTGGAAGGCTTTTTCAATCCGCATGGTGATACCGTCAAACAAAAAGGTCACTGATGTCTGAGACAGTACAAAGTAACAGCGAGGTGCGGGTGCACTTTATCCTGACGCTGGCGGATGGTTCTGCGGCGGAGTCCACCCGTGAAAGCGGTAAACCTGCGCTGTTCCGCCTGGGTGATGGCAGTTTGTCCAGTGAACTGGAAAAGAACCTACTGGGACTCAAGTGCGGCGACAGGCGTCAGTTCACACTATCGGCAGAATCCGCTTTTGGCCTGACGAATCCCGATCTGATTCAATTCTTTCTGCGTCGTGATTTTGCCGAAACCGGTGTGCCGGATGTGGGCACCATTATGTTGTTCAGCGGTATAGGCGGTGATGATATGCCAGGGATTATCCGTGAAGTGGCGGAGGAGTCCATCACGGTGGATTTCAACCACCCGCTGGCAGGTCAGGCTATTACGTTCGATCTGGAAGTATTGGCGATCGCCCCTTCTCGGCAGGAGGTTCCCCATGCAAATTTTGCTGGCTAACCCACGTGGTTTCTGTGCTGGCGTCGATCGGGCTATCAGCATTGTCGAACGGGCGCTGGAGATATACGGCACGCCGATCTACGTTCGTCACGAAGTGGTGCATAATCGCTATGTGGTTAACGGGTTACGTGAGCGTGGCGCGATATTCATCGAGCAGCTCAATGACGTGCCGGATGGTTCGATTCTGATTTTCTCTGCGCATGGCGTTTCTCAGGCGGTGCGCGCTGAAGCAAAAAGCCGTGATTTGACGGTCTTTGACGCCACCTGTCCTTTAGTGACCAAAGTGCATATGGAAGTAGCCCGGGCCAGCCGCAAAGGCACTGAGGCGATTCTTATCGGGCATGCGGGTCATCCTGAAGTGGAAGGCACGATGGGTCAGTACAGTAACGCCGAGGGCGGGATGTACCTGGTTGAGTCGCCCGAAGATGTCTGGCAGTTGCAGGTCAAGGATGCAACCAACCTCTGCTTTATGACGCAGACAACGTTATCGGTTGACGATACATCGGCGGTGATTGACGCGCTGCGCGCACGGTTCCCGCAAATTGTCGGTCCGCGTAAAGATGATATCTGCTATGCCACCACGAATCGTCAGGAAGCGGTGCGCAATCTGGCGGAGGAAGCGGATGTCGTGCTGGTGGTAGGGTCAAGGAACTCTTCCAATTCCAACCGTCTGGCTGAATTGGCTCAGCGGGCGGGCAAGGCGGCCTATCTGATAGATGCGGCGGAAGACATTCAGGAAAGCTGGTTAATCGGCGTATCGCGCGTCGGCGTTACGGCAGGCGCCTCCGCGCCGGATATTCTGGTTCAGCAGGTCATTAAACGTTTACAGGCGCTAGGCGGCAGGATTGCTGTTGAAATGCAGGGGCGTGAAGAGAATATCGTCTTTGAAGTACCGAAAGAGCTACGTGTGGAAGTGAAACAAGTCGATTAAGTTTATTCTGACGGTGGCGCGTTCCGCTCCACCGTCCTTTCCATTTTTGTCTGTCTTTAACCTGTGCAGTGTTTGATTAACCATTGGTAACGAGTAACGAAAAATGCATGTTTATGCGTTAACGTATTTGATGGTTTTTTTTGTGCGCAGAGGTATCCTGAAGATATCTTTATGGCGATTCACGTGTCTACCGACGGTTTTCACGATGATGAACGCATGGTTTTCCCGGTTTTACTCCTCTTCGCGCATAATTTTCTAATCTGGACATAAATACACTGGCGATAGCGCTTCACGCCCGTTAACCTGATGTCATGTTCAAAACGGAATTATTTAAAGAGAGAGAGAAATTATGAAGGATTCATCCATCCGTATTGCGATTGCGGGCTCTGGCGGTCGTATGGGACGTCAGTTGATTCAGGCTGTCGCTCAAACCGAAGGCGCCGTATTGGGTGCCGCGCTGGAGCGAGCCGGGTCGTCTCTGGTCGGGACTGACGCAGGGGAACTGGCCGGGCTGGGCAACACGGGAGTGGTGGTCAGCGATAGTCTGGATGCTGTGCGCGATCGCTTTGATATTCTGATTGATTTCACTCGTCCCGAAGGCACACTGGCGCATTTGGCTTTTTGCCGTCAGCATCGTAAGTCCATGATTATTGGCACTACGGGATTCGATGAAGCAGGTAAAGCGGCGATTGCGCAGGCCGCTGAAGATATCGGCATCGTGTTCGCGGCCAACTTCAGCGTGGGGGTCAACGTCATGCTTAAGCTGTTGGAGAAAGCCGCCAAAGTCATGGGGGACTATACCGACATTGAGATCGTTGAAGCGCACCATCGGCACAAAGTGGATGCGCCTTCAGGGACGGCGCTGGCGATGGGCGAAGCGATTGCCGGTGCGTTGGGGCGCGATCTTAAAACGTGTGCAGTATATGCGCGGGAAGGCCATACCGGTGAACGCCATCCGAAAAGTATTGGTTTTGCCACTATTCGGGCGGGCGATATCGTTGGCGAGCATACGGCGATGTTTGCGGATATCGGCGAGCGCATCGAAATCTCCCATAAGGCTTCCAGTCGCATGACCTTTGCAAATGGCGCAGTGAGGGCGGCTGTTTGGCTGAGTGATATAAAAAGTGGTCTTTTTGATATGAGGGATGTGCTCTCGCTTGATGATTTATAGTAGTTTACTTATTTTTTTAAGTTTATAACCTAATGATAAAAGTAGCGATTTATAACCGTTACTTTTATTAAATTCATTTCTGATTAATTTTCACATTGTGATATTTATTTTATCCATTTTTATTCGTTTTTCAGACCTTATTGATCCGTTCGAAATCCACAAACGGCCTATGTTGGTTGATTATCAATCATATTTTAGCAATCTCGGTTAGCAACCGTTTACTTGACCCAGTTAATGTGTTTTTTCAGGGTTGTGAGCGGTTATTTACGCCAGAAAGCATAAAAAGGCGAGAAAAAAGACGGTTGGAGTAGACAAGTTGGCAGGGCATCATTAAAATGCGCCCAATTTGCCAAAAATTTACCTGACAGGTAATTTTTGCATTGATTTAGAACGGTGAGTCTGAATTAATATGCAAATAACATGATTTTTTATTCCTTGGAGGGTGTTTTGATTAAGTCAGCGCTATTGGTTCTGGAAGACGGAACCCAATTCCACGGTCGGGCCATTGGGGCGCAAGGGACGGCAGTGGGGGAAGTGGTCTTCAATACGTCGATGACCGGTTATCAAGAAATCCTTACTGATCCTTCCTATTCTCGCCAGATAGTCACGCTCACTTATCCTCATATTGGTAATGTCGGCACAAATGCCAGCGACGAAGAATCTCCTTCCGTACATGCTCAGGGCCTTGTTATTCGCGACCTGCCGCTGATTGCCAGTAACTACCGCAGTGAAGAAAACCTGTCCGATTACCTCAAGCGCCATAACATTGTCGCCATCGCTGATATTGATACCCGCAAACTGACCCGTCTACTGCGAGAAAAAGGCGCCCAGAACGGCTGTATTATCGCGGCCGATGCGCCGGATGCGGCCCTGGCGCTGGAAAAAGCCAAAGCGTTTCCGGGTTTGAAAGGAATGGATTTGGCAAAAGAAGTGACGACGGCTGACAGCTATGGCTGGTTGCAGGGGAGTTGGACGCTGGAAGGTGAACTGCCCGTCGCCAGACAGGAAGCCGAGTTGCCTTACCATGTTGTCGCTTATGATTACGGTGTGAAGCGCAACATCCTGCGCCTGCTGGTGGACAGAGGCTGCCGTCTGACCGTCGTTCCGGCGCAAACCTCTGCGGAAGACGTATTGAAACTTAACCCGGATGGGATTTTCCTGTCCAACGGTCCGGGCGACCCAGAGCCTTGTGACTACGCTATCCGCGCGATTAAAACTTATTTGGAAACGGATATCCCGGTGTTTGGTATTTGTCTGGGTCACCAGTTGCTGGCATTGGCCAGCGGCGCACAGACGATAAAAATGAAGCTTGGTCACCACGGCGGCAATCATCCGGTGAAAGATCTGGATAACAACCGCGTGATGATCACCGCACAGAACCACGGTTTTGCCGTTGATGAAAATAATTTGCCCGACACGTTGCGTGTGACCCACATATCGCTGTTTGATCATACGGTACAGGGGATTCACCGTACCGATAAGCCGGCGTTCAGTTTCCAGGGGCACCCGGAGGCCAGCCCCGGCCCGCATGATGCGGCGCCCTTTTTCGACCACTTCATTGAATTGATTCAGACTTACCGTTCTTCAGCAAAATAATCAGGAGCGAGAAAATGCCAAAACGTACAGATATTAAAAGCATCCTGATCCTCGGCGCCGGTCCGATTGTTATCGGGCAGGCGTGTGAATTTGACTACTCAGGCGCGCAGGCGTGTAAAGCGCTGCGTGAAGAGGGCTACCGCGTCATTCTGGTGAACTCCAATCCGGCCACCATTATGACCGACCCGGAAATGGCCGATGCGACCTATATTGAGCCGATTCACTGGGAAGTCGTGCGCAAAATCATTGAGAAAGAGCGCCCGGACGCGGTACTGCCGACCATGGGCGGCCAGACGGCGCTGAACTGTGCGCTGGAACTGGAGCGTCAGGGCGTGTTGGCCGAATTCGGCGTCACGATGATTGGCGCGACCGCCGATGCGATTGATAAAGCGGAAGATCGTCAGCGCTTTGATAAAGCGATGAAGAAAATTGGTCTGGATACGGCGCGTTCCGGTATCGCACATAATATGGAGGAAGCGCTGGCTGTGGCGGCGGACGTGGGTTTCCCCTGCATTATTCGTCCTTCCTTTACCATGGGCGGCACCGGCGGCGGTATCGCCTATAACCGTGAAGAGTTTGAAGAAATCTGCGAACGCGGTCTGGATCTTTCCCCGACGAAAGAACTGCTGATCGACGAATCTCTGATTGGTTGGAAAGAGTATGAGATGGAAGTGGTTCGCGACAGGAACGACAACTGCATCATCGTCTGCTCCATCGAAAACTTCGATGCGATGGGTATTCACACCGGCGACTCCATCACCGTAGCCCCGGCGCAAACCCTGACCGACAAAGAATATCAAATCATGCGTAACGCTTCGATGGCGGTACTGCGTGAGATTGGCGTGGAAACCGGCGGTTCCAACGTGCAGTTCTCGGTTAACCCGAAGAACGGCCGTCTGATTGTCATCGAAATGAACCCGCGTGTTTCCCGCTCTTCGGCGTTGGCATCCAAAGCGACCGGGTTTCCGATCGCGAAAATCGCCGCCAAGCTAGCGGTGGGTTACACGCTTGACGAACTGATGAATGATATTACCGGCGGTCGTACGCCAGCGTCCTTCGAGCCGTCCATTGACTATGTCGTCACCAAGATCCCGCGCTTCAATTTCGAGAAGTTCGCTGGTTCAAACGATCGCCTGACCACGCAGATGAAATCCGTCGGTGAAGTCATGGCGATTGGCCGCACGCAGCAGGAGTCATTACAGAAAGCGCTACGCGGCCTGGAAGTCGGCGCTACCGGCTTTGATCCGAGAGTCGGACTGGACGATCCCGAAGCGTTGACCAAAATTCGTCGTGAGCTGAAAGACGCCGGCGCCGAGCGTATCTGGTATATCGCCGATGCGTTTCGTGCGGGAATGTCCATTGATGGCGTATTCAACCTCACGAATATCGATCGCTGGTTCCTGGTTCAGATTGAAGAACTGGTTCGTCTGGAAGAACAGGTGGCGGAAAAAGGCGCTGCCGCGCTGGATGCCGACTTCCTGCGGCTGCTGAAGCGTAAAGGCTTTGCCGACGCGCGTCTGGCGAAACTGGCGGGCGTGGCGGAAAGCGAAATCCGCAAGTTGCGGGACAGGTTCGATCTGCATCCGGTTTATAAACGTGTCGACACCTGTGCGGCGGAATTCTCAACCGATACCGCCTATATGTATTCCACTTATGAAGATGAGTGTGAAGCCAATCCGAATCAGGATCGCGACAAAATTATGGTGTTGGGCGGCGGTCCAAACCGTATCGGTCAGGGCATTGAATTCGATTACTGCTGCGTACACGCTTCGCTGGCGCTGCGTGAAGACGGTTATGAAACCATTATGGTCAACTGTAACCCTGAAACGGTTTCTACCGATTACGACACCTCCGATCGTCTGTACTTTGAACCGGTGACGTTGGAGGACGTGCTGGAAATCGTCCGTATCGAAAAACCGAAAGGCGTGATCGTTCAGTACGGCGGTCAGACGCCGTTGAAGCTGGCGCGAGCCCTGGAAGCCGCAGGCGTTCCGGTGGTTGGCACCAGCCCGGACGCCATTGACCGCGCTGAAGACCGCGAGCGTTTCCAACAGGCGGTAAACCGTCTGGGGCTGAAACAGCCGGCGAACGCCACCGTAACGGCGATTGAGCAGGCCGTGGAAAAAGCGCGCGATATCGGTTATCCGTTGGTGGTGCGTCCTTCATATGTGCTGGGCGGCCGCGCAATGGAGATCGTCTATGACGAAATCGACCTGCGCCGTTACTTCCAGACCGCCGTCAGCGTTTCCAACGATGCGCCGGTATTGCTGGATCGCTTCCTTGATGATGCTATCGAAGTCGACGTGGATGCCGTCTGTGATGGTGAGCGCGTATTGATCGGCGGCATTATGGAACACATCGAGCAGGCAGGCGTCCACTCCGGTGACTCGGCCTGTTCTCTGCCGGCTTATACGCTGAGCAAGGAAATTCAGGATGTGATGCGTCAGCAGGTTGAAAAGCTGGCGTTCGAGCTTGGCGTTCGCGGACTGATGAACGCGCAGTTCGCGGTGAAAAATGATGAAGTTTATCTGATTGAGGTTAACCCGCGTGCGGCGCGTACCGTCCCGTTTGTCTCTAAAGCCACTGGTGTTCCGTTGGCGAAAGTGGCTGCCCGCGTGATGGTCGGACAAACGCTGGCTGAGCAGGGCGTTACCCAGGAAGTCATCCCGCCGTATTACTCAGTGAAAGAAGTGGTACTGCCGTTCAATAAATTCCCTGGCGTTGACCCGCTTCTGGGACCGGAGATGCGTTCTACCGGTGAAGTGATGGGCGTGGGGCGCACCTTTGCGGAAGCCTTTGCCAAAGCGATGCTGGGCAGCAATTCGCAGATGAAAAAAAATGGGCGTGCGCTGTTGTCAGTGCGTGAAGGCGACAAAGCTCGCGTGGTGGATTTGGCCGCTAAGCTGATAAGGTTCGGTTTTGAGCTTGATGCGACGCACGGCACGGCGATTGAGCTGGGTGAAGCCGGCATTAATCCTCGTCTGGTAAACAAGGTTCATGAAGGACGTCCACACATTCAGGATCGCATCAAAAACGGTGAATACACCTATATTGTCAACACCACGGCAGGTCGTCAGGCGATTGAAGATTCCAAACTGATTCGCCGTAGCGCGTTGCAGTATAAGGTTCACTACGATACGACCATGAACGGCGGTTTCGCCACCGCGATGTCGTTAAACGCCGATCCTACCGAGAAAGTGACCTCGGTGCAGGAAATGCACGCGTTGATCAAAAGTTGCTAATCAAGCGGCGTGTATGAGAAATAGAAAGGACCGGCGTTAATACGCCGGTCCGAAAACCAATTACGTCTCCCCTTTCGGATCATGTTCGCCTCCTCTAAGCCTCTTTTGATGTCAGGCTCGTGTCCGGCATGGCGCAACTGCCTGATTTTATCTAGGTCTTTTTGTTCCACGGACGGGTGAGAAGAAAGTTGTTCCAATATTCTTTTTCTATTCACTATGCGTTATGCAACTTTCATGAACATCCCCGGATAATCGTCTATTCTTACCGATATTGTTTGAATTTTTATAGGGTGAATAATATTTTCAACAATAAGAGGTGAATATGAATTTCAACGAAAAGGATCAAACAGTAACCCAAGAAGCACTATCGCCACTGACAGGAAAACATCCGTCAGAGGCGTATCCCAAGCCCCCTTTTGCAAGTCAGCCGCAGGAGCCGCCGGGTCTTGCCAGCAAAATGAAGCCTATCCCCGATCATGGTGAAAAAAGTTACCGGGGAAGCGGACGTCTGAATGGTCGTAAAGCGTTAATCACCGGGGGAGATTCGGGGATTGGGCGGGCTGTTGCCATCGCCTACGCCAGAGAAGGGGCGGATGTTGCGATTAATTATCTGCGGGAAGAAGAGTCAGATGCGAAGGAAGTGATTGCGTTGATCCTCGCCGAAGGGCGCACGGCGGTGGCGATCCCTGGTGATATTCGCTCAGAGGATTTTTGTCAGCAACTGGTCAATGAGGCGGTTGAAAAACTGGGGGGATTGGACATTCTGGTGAATAACGCCGGCCGGCAGCAGTATGCTGAATCTCTTGAGGATCTCACAACGGAAGCCTTTGATGCGACGTTTAAAACCAATGTGTACGCGCCATTCTGGATCACGAAAGCCGCGATGAAACATTTGAAGGCGGGTTCTGTGGTCATTAATACCTCATCCGTGCAGGCATACAAACCTAGCGCGATCCTGCTGGATTATGCCCAGACCAAAGCCTGTAATGTCGCGTTTACCAAAGCGTTGGCCAAACAGGTAGCAGAAAAAGGCATTCGTGTTAACTCGGTGGCCCCCGGGCCTTATTGGACGCCTTTACAGCCGAGCGGCGGGCAGCCGATGGACAAGGTGATGGAATTTGGCGCCGATGACCCAATGGGCCGCCCTGGTCAGCCAGTGGAGATCGCGCCGTTGTATGTGACGCTGGCGTCTGCGGAAACCAGTTTTACATCGGGACAGGTATGGTGTTCAGATGGCGGAACGGGGACTGTCTGACCGGACTCAACAAGGCCCGTAGTGAATTATGCGGGCCATAACCGGTTACCCCAGAGCAACTTTAATACCCAGCGCGATCAAAATGCCCCCCAGCAGTTTATCCACCAGTTTCTGCATTTTCGCCAGAACCTGACGTACTGGCTCACTTTGAAAAATAACCACCAGCAATGGCCACCAGATGACTGATAAACTCCAGATAATCATGGCATACCACAGTTTTTCACCGAAGCCGGAATTGATGCTCAGTACCTGAGTAAACATCGCCAGGAAGAACAACGTTGCCTTTGGGTTCAGCAGATTGCATAAGTAACCCTGTAAAAAGGCTTTCTTCAAGCTGACGCGCTGCTTGGTTAAATGCAAGGCATCCATTTTACTCCCGTCACGAGACAGCAGTGCCTGAATACCCACCCAGATCAGATAAGCGGCGCCTGCGTATTTCAGTATACTGAACAGCCACGGGGTGGTGGTAATCACCACCGCCAGCCCTGCCACGCAGTAAGCCATGTGTGTCGCCACGCCGCAGATCACGCCGCATGCCGTCATGAGTGCCGCGATACGTGGATAGCGTGCGGCATTTTTAATCACCAGAAAAAAATCAGGACCAGGGGAAATCATACCCAGCGTGGCAATCGTAGCGACAAATAACGACGTTTCTAACATGATGTGTTCCAGGTGGAGAAAACTGAAGGAATAACCGGGTGGAATGATAGCGCCGGAATCATCAATTGGCATCTTCATTATTGGCTATTTGCCCGCAATGTGTTAACACTTTCCCTTTCTTGATTTAGGGTTGTTTTTTCGTGAGTCGAGGTTGGGATAGCATTATGGTGAAGGAAACATCACAGCAACTTGAAATTACCCGGCTGTGTATTGAGTGTGCGCTTTTGCTGCTACAGCACGGTGCCGAAAGTATGGTTGTGGAGAAGCTATCTACCCGTCTGGGCGTCGCGTTGGGAGTGGACAGCGTTGAAAGTTCAATCTCGGCAAATGCGATTGTTCTGACAACCATCAAGCAGGGACATTGCCTGACATCCACGCGTAAAAATGTCGATCGCGGCATCAATATGCATGTGGTCACCGAGGTACAGCACGTGGTGATTATGGCTGAGCATAAACTGCTGGATGTTGCAGGCGTTGAGAAACGTATTTCTCACATCAAGCCGCTTCGCTATCCACGCTGGGTGATGGTGTCTATCGTGGCGCTATCCTGTGGTTGTTTTAGCCGGTTGAATGGAGGAGGCTGGGATGCCTTTATTGTCACGATGATTGCCAGTGGTCTGGCGATGTATGTTCGCCAGGTCTTTACCGCTCGTCACCTTAATCCGTTGATTAACTTTTGTATTACGGCGTTTGTCGCGACCTCGGTTTCGGGGCTGTTGATGAAGTTGCCGGTTTTCCAACACGCCTCAACCGTGGCGATGGCGGCCAGCGTGTTGCTGTTGGTTCCCGGTTTTCCGCTGATTAACGCGGTGGCTGACATGTTCAAAGGACACGTCAATACCGGTCTGGCCCGTTGGACGATCGCCAGTCTGTTGACGCTGGCGACCTGTATCGGTGTGGTGATGGCGCTGGCGCTATGGGGGTTACGCGGATGGTCTTAAGTCTGTTGTGGGCGCTGTTACAGGATATGGCATTAGCGGCGGTGCCAGCGATTGGGTTCGCGATGGTTTTCAATGTTCCGCTCAGAGCGCTGCCCTATTGCGCCCTGCTCGGTGCGGTGGGACATGGCGTGCGGTTTTTAACGATGCATTTCGGTTTGAATATCGTATGGGGCTCGTTTCTGGCGGCGATTGCGATAGGGATTATCGGTATCCACTGGTCGCGCTGGCTATTGGCGCACCCGAAAGTGTTTACCGTTGCTGCGGTGATCCCCATGTTCCCTGGGATCTCGGCCTACACTGCGATGATTTCCCTGGTGGAAATTTCTCATCATGGCTACAGTGAAGAATTGATGCGCGTCATGATGACCAATTTTCTGAAAGCCAGTTTCATTGTGGGCGCGTTGTCTATCGGGCTGTCTTTGCCGGGGATATGGTTGTACCGCAAACGCCCGGGGGTGTAGCTTGCATGCGAACGCTCTTATATTGCGGATCTGCCGGGTATCTGTATCGACGAGGGAGAGGGCTTTCCGTATAGTGTCAGCAATTTTCTGACCTACAGGGTTTCACCATGGTTATTAGTTTGATTGCTGCATTGGCGGTGGATCGCGTTATCGGTATGGAAAATGTCATGCCGTGGCATTTACCGGCGGATTTGGCGTGGTTTAAGCGCAATACATTGGGTAAACCAATCATTATGGGACGCACTACATTCCGCTCTATAGGCCAGCCGTTACCCGGTCGGCACAATATTGTCGTCAGTACGCACCCTGGCGATGATGATCGCGTTACCTGGGTTTCTTCGTTGGAGGAGGCGCTGGTCGCGGCAGATGAGGCGGCAGATGAGGCGGAAGAAGTGATGATCATCGGCGGCGGCAGTATCTACCAGCAGATGTTGCCTCAGGCTAATCGTCTGTATCTGACCCACATTGACGTTGAAGTAGAAGGCGATACGCATTTCCCGGATTACGAGCCTGACGAGTGGCACTCGACCTTCAGCGAGTTTCACGATGCGGATGAGCGCAATTCGCACAGCTACTGTTTTGAGATTTTAGATCGCCGATAGTTTCTGGTTCTTTCCAGCGCTGATGTTTGAACCCGCTATTAATGGCGGGTTTTTTGTTGTGTGCCACGATGACAGGATTCGTCGACTTGATGATGGCTTTCTAACCCCGGTAAAAACAGTTTTGTCACATTGCCGTCGTAGTATGACAATCCAACGGAATACTGAAATCTATTGGGTAGATTAAAAGAGGAAGCCGTACCGATGACAAAAAAACGCGAGCAACTGAATTGCGATCGTCTGGTTGATCCGAGCCGCCGTGAGTTACGGCACGACAATATTGAGATAAATCGATTGGTGGGATTCCTGGGCGGCGGCATTTGGTCGATTCCTGCTGAAGAAATCGCGCAAGCCTCACCTTATCCTGATCGGCGTGACGTTTCTCAAACGGTCGCCGTGTCCCCGGCGCCATAATGAGGTTTTCGCCGGAGAGAAAGACTCCGGCAAAACGGCCAATTTAGTTGGCGGTGTCGTCATTTTGTTGTGTTTTATCGTATGACAGGGATTTTTGCGTGAAATAGCGTTTGTCTTCCCAACGCAGCATGGTCAGTTTGCCTCCCCAGCAGCATCCGGTGTCCAGTGCGTAGATGTTCTCTGGCGTGCCTTTTCCTTCCAGCGAAGCCCAGTGTCCGAAAGCGATCGCGTATTCCCCGGCGATTTTGCCGGGCAGCTCAAACCACGGCTTCAATAAAGAAGGGGCCTGATTGGGGGAATCTTTGCAAAGCATGTCCAACTGACCGCCGGAGAAGCAGTAGCGCATACGGGTAAAGACATTGGTGCTGTAGCGTAAGCGAGGCAGGCCGCTGAGTTCGGGGAACCAGTAATTCGGCATATCTCCATACATGGAATCCAGGAACAAAGGGTAGCAATCGCTTTTCAGAATGGATTCAACTTCACGGGCGCACATTTTAGCCGTATCAAGATCCCACTGTGGCGTAATGCCTGCATGCGCCATCACCAGCTTGAGATCTTCATCCACCTGTAAGAGCGGTTGTTTACGCAGCCAGTTAATCAGTTCGTCCGCATCGGGAGCTTCCAGCAAAGGGGCAAGACGATCTTTGGGTTTATTGCGGCTAATCCCCGCATAGACGGCCAGTAAGTGTAGATCGTGATTGCCCAGAACGAGGCGGACGGAGGAGCCCAGGGAACGGACAAAACGTAGCACCTCAAGCGAATCCGGCCCACGGGCCACCAGATCGCCCGTCAGCCACAGCATATCTTGCGCGGGATGAAAAGAAACTTGCGCCAATAGCGCTTCAAGTTCAGCTAAACAACCGTGAACATCGCCAACTAAATAGGTAGACATAATTAATGTATCAGTGAGGGAATGGCCAGACGAAAGACAGGGATGCTGACCTGAAAGGTGTCGCCTTGTTGATCGACCATCTGGTAGTGACCTTCCATTGTCCCCAGCGGCGTTTCCAGCACCGTGCCGCTGGTATACTGAAATTCGCTACCGGGGGGGATCAGCGGTTGTTCGCCGACCACGCCCTCGCCTTGAACTTCAGTCTGACGGCCGTTGGCATTGGTAATGAGCCAGTAGCGGCCTAGCAAACGCACCGGATGCCGCCCCAGATTGCGGACAGTGATGGTATAGGCAAAGACAAAACGTTCTTCATCGGGTTGTGACTGCGACTCAACGTAGAAGCTTTGAACCTGTACACAAACACGGGGCGCATTAATCATCACAACGACTCCAGTTATTCCTGTATTGCAGTATGCTCGGTCAACCAGTTTGCCAACCGGCAGTATTGTTCTACGGTCACGTTTTCTGCCCGGCTGCCGGGATTCACGCCCCATTCAGTCAATTGCTCCGGGGTAAAGAGATTGCCCAGGCTGTTACGTAATGTTTTACGGCGTTGATTAAAGGCTTCTGTCGTGATCCGGCTTAACGCGCGAATATCGTTCACCGGATAGGGAACCTGTATATGAGGAACCAGACGCACCACGGCAGAGTCCACTTTGGGTGCTGGTTTGAACGCCGTAGGCGGTACTTCCAGCACCGGAATGATCTGACAATAATATTGCGCCATGACGCTTAAGCGACCGTAAGCCTTGCTGTTCGGTCCGGCGACCAGACGGTTAACCACTTCTTTCTGCAACATAAAATGCATGTCGCGAATAGACTGAGTATAGCTGAACAGATGGAACATCAATGGCGTTGAGATATTATACGGCAAATTGCCAAATACACGCAGCGGCTGCCCGGCTTGCTCCGCCAGAGCAGAGAAATCAATCGTCATCGCGTCCTGCTGAATAATGGTCAGCTTGTCTTTCAGCGTTGGATGCGTTTCCAGTCTGGCCGCCAGATCCCTGTCCAGCTCAATTACCGTAAAATGGTCGATACGTTCGCACACCGGTGCGGTAAGAGCGCCCAGGCCGGGGCCGATCTCCACAATCGCCTGTCCTGCTTGCGGATGAATGGCGGAAACAATATTGTCGATCACGAAATGATCGCTTAAAAAGTTTTGCCCAAAGCGTTTACGGGCGAAGTGACCTTGGTGTACTCGATTATTCATTAATGTGTTTTATCATTTTAATGGCAAGATTTAGCGCCGTGGTGAAGCTGCCGTGATCGGCGCCGCCTGTTGCGGCAAGCTCCAGGGCCGTGCCGTGATCGACCGAGGTTCGGATAAACGGCAGTCCCAGCGTGATGTTGACGGCGCGCCCAAATCCCTGAAATTTCAAAACGGGCAGACCCTGATCGTGATACATCGCCAGTACCGCATCAGCGTGTTGCAGGTATTTAGGCTGGAAGAGCGTATCCGCAGGCAGCGGACCAATAAGCGCGATACCCTGCTGGCGCAGTTCATCCAGCGCGGGCGTAATAACATCCAGTTCTTCTCGGCCCATGTGACCGCCTTCGCCTGCATGCGGATTCAAACCGCAAACGTAGATTTGCGGCTGGACGAGTCCAAACCGGGTCTGTAGGTCACGATGCAAAATCGTGATGACTTCATGCAGACTTTGCCGGGTAATGGCTTCTGATACTTTAGACAACGGTAGATGGGTGGTGGCCAGCGCTACCCGTAATTCTTCCGTAGCCAACATCATGACGACCCGATCGCATGCGCTGCGATCGGCGAAAAATTCGGTATGGCCGCTGAACGGCATGCCGGCGTCGTTAATAACGCCTTTATGCACCGGTCCGGTAACCAGGGCGGCAAATTCGCCGCTCAGACAACCATCGCATGCCCGCGCCAGGGTCTCGACAACATAGGCGCTGTTGCTGACATTAAGCTGTCCTGCAATCACCATTGCCGGGGTTGTGAACGGCAGTATGGTTAAACTTCCCGCTTGCTGTGGCTGCGCGGGTTGTTCTGGCTGGTAGTGGCGCAAAGTTAACGGCCTATTCAACTGTAGCGCACGGCTTAGCAACAGATCGGGATCGGCGCACACCACCAATTCAACCGGCCATGAGTGCTGGGCCAGCGCAATGATCAGGTCGGGACCAATCCCGGCGGGTTCGCCGGGGGTGATCGCGACGCGTGGGATACCAATCTCAGTTTGCATCAGTTCGCGCCATTGATAATTTTCACGTAGGCCGCCGCACGTTGTTCCTGCATCCAGGTTTGCGCTTCTTCGGCGAATTTACGATTAAAGATCATGCGGTATGCCTGCTCTTTCTGCGCGGCGTCAGTTTTATCCACCTGACGGGTGTCCAGTAACTGAATCAAGTGCCAGCCGAAAGAAGAATGAACCGGCTGGCTGATTTCACCTTTTTTCAGCTTTAACAAGGCATCACGGAATGCCGGATCGTATATGTCTGGAGAGGCCCAGCCGAGGTCGCCGCCCTGATTGGCCGAACCGGGGTCCTGTGAAAGCTGTTTAGCCTGAGCCGCGAAATCCGTAGCGCCATTCTTGATCTGCTTCAGCACCTCTTCCAGCTTGGCTTTCGCCTGACCGTCCGTCATCACCACAGAGGTTTTCAGCAGAATATGGCGGGCGTGGATTTCAGTGATTGAAACCGTTTTATCGCTGCCGCGAATGTCGTTAACCCGGAGAATATGGAAACCCACGCCAGAACGAATCGGGCCGACAACCTGGCCTTTCTGCGCCTGGGTCAGTCTGTCTGCAAACAGGGTGGGGATCTCCTGTAACTTGCCCCATCCCATTTGTCCGCCATTCAGCGCTTGAGAATCCGCGGAATAGGTCATCGCCAGTTTACCGAAGTCGGCGCCTTCGCTGATTTGTTTTATCAGTGAGGCGGCCAGGTTTTCTGCTTCATCCACCTGCTGCTGGCTGGGATTTTCCGGCAGAGGGATCAGGATATGACTCAGGTTTAACTCCGCGTCTTCACCGGTCTGGTTGGCAATCTGTTTGGCAAGGGTATCGACTTCCTGCGGCAACACGGTCACTCGGCGACGAACTTCATTATTGCGAACTTCCGCAATCAGCATCTCTTTACGGATCTGGCTACGGTAGGTGTCGTAGTTAAGGCCTTCATAAGCCAACTGGCTTTTGAGCTGATCAACGGACATGCGGTTTTGCGCCGCAATGTTGGCGATAGCGCGATCCAATTGTTCATCCGTAATCTGGAGGCCCATTTTTTGCGCCATTTGGAGGATAATGTTATCCATAATCAGACGATCGGTAATTTGATGGCGTAACGTCGCATCATCCGGTAACTGCTGCCCGGCCTGCTGCGCATTCAATTTTACTGACTGCAAGAGGCTATTGACATCGCTTTCCAACACAACACTGTTATCCACCACCGCCGCGACTTTATCAACCACCTGTGGTGCTGCGAACGCGGTAGAGGCACCTATCAGTGCCAATCCGAGAATAAGCGTTCTCCAGTTATTCATACCTTTCCCATTATCTCATCCGCAAGGCGGGTTTAAAGTTTCATTGATACAACCAGTCTGTCGCACTCGCACTGGCTCACGCCCGCTGTGGCAGGGTCATCAGAATGCACGCTGGTAGGGTAAAATACCGGAACGCAGCATCTTTTCAGAGCCCAGACTGTGATTATTGCTTAAACCACGTAACTCGATATTAAATGATACTTTGTTGTCATATTCACTGCTGCGGCTGGCGGTGTCCCAGTCGGTGATTTTACGTTCATAACCGACGCTGACGGCCCAGCAGCAGGTATTATATTGCACGCCAATGAGCTGACTGGCGGGCTGATTGGCCTTGGTATCATAATAATATGCGCCGACAACGGCCCAGCGATCGGCAATCGGCCAGCTTGCTGTCAGGCCTATTTGCGAAATGCCCTGCTGGAAGCCAGGGTTCTGTACATTGGGCAGCATCGCCTGAATGTACTTGGGGCTGGCAAAACGGTAGTTCAACTGCACCAGACGCTCGGCATCTTTGCGATATTCCACCACGGCATCACCCAATGCGACTTCGTTGAGACGATTGTCGTACTGCAAACCACCGCGCAGACCCCAGCTATCGTCGATTTTCAGGTAACTGTCGCCGGCCCACACCAGACTGCCGTTGTCTTGACTTTGATCGACCGAGGTATTGTTGTCGCCGGTACGCGGGCGATCGAAGTAATAAATTTGACCTATGGAAGCATTAAAACGTTCAACCAGCGCATCATCATAAATACGCGACGTTACCCCGGTCGCTATCTGATTGGCCGAGGCGATACGATCCAGCCCCCCATAGGTACGCTCACGGAACAGACCGGAATAATCGGCTTGCAGCAGCGTCGAGTCATAAGTATGGATGTTGCTTTGATCCCGGTAAGGCACGTACAGATATTGCGCTCGTGGCTCCAGCGTCTGGGTATAGCCCTGCGACCAGTTCATTGCCCGCTCGAAAACCAGTTTGCCATCGATCTTGTACTGCGGTAACACGCGATTTACCGAATCTTCCAACGCGTTTTTATTGGTGTTGCTGACGGTAGGGTCGGCACGGTAGCGATCCAGATTGTCCTGTTCATAATGTGTCGCCAGCAGGCGCGCTTCTGTCGTCAGGCTGCCCCAGCGATTGATCAGCGGCAGGTTTAAGGCGGGTTCAAGATGCACTCGCGTCGCTTTAGGCCGGTTATCGTTAACGTTGGTGAATTTTACCGCCTGACCGTAAACATGCAGATCGACCGGGCCGATATCATTCTGATAATAATTGATATCCAACTGCGGCTCGGCACGATAGACGTCCCGGTTGGTCGATGTGGAGAAAACCTGAAACTGTTTGGTGGAAAGCTTCGTGTCCCAGTTCTGGTTGGCATAGCCGACGCTGAGTTTTTGTGTGACATAGCCATCGGTGCTTGAGCCGTATTCGGAGTCCAGATCGGTAAAGTAGCGATCGTCACTGACTTTGGTGTAATCGGCGTCAAAACGCCACACCTGATCCATGACGCCGCCATGGGCCCAGTGGAATAACCAGCGGGTATCGTTGTCGTCCTGCGGCGCGACCTTGGCGTATTCATTGTCGCTGGGCAGCCAGTCAAATTGAAGGGTGCCGAGGCCCGGCGCCGTCAGGTAGCGGAACTCGTTTTGCCACTGCACGCCGCGTTTGGTGAGCAGGTGGGGGGTGAACGTTGCATCAAAGTTTGGCGCGATATTCCAATAGTATGGCGTCAGAAACTCGAAACCGTTGTTGCTGCCGAATTTGGCATTCGGGATAAGGAAGCCCGAGCGGCGTTTGTCGCCAATCGGTAATTGTAGGTACGGACTGTAGAACACGGGGACGTTGGCAATCTTGAGACGGGCGTTCCAGATTTCAGCAACCTGCTCTTCCCGATCCTGAATCACTTCCGATCCGACGACGATCCAGCTATCGTCACCCGGCAGGCAGGAGGTAAACGAACCGTTCTCCAAAATGGTATAGCGGTTACTGTCGCGCATTTTCATTTTGTCGGCGGAACCGCGTCCCTGACGGCCGACCATCTGGTAGTCGCCCTCATAAACATCGGTATCTTTGGTATTCAGGTTCGACCAGGCTTTGGGACCTTTCAAAACGACTTGATTGTCATCATAGCGCACATTTCCCGTTGCGGTGATGGTTCGAATGGGCGCGGCGCCCTGATCGCCGGCGTCAACCTGGTTCAGTTCCACCTGCTCGGCGGTTAAAATACCGTTGCCTTGCTCAATGTTGACATTGCCGATGAATCGGGCGTTACCGGGATAGTCCGCTTCCGTTTTGTCGGCTTGAATATTGACTGGTAGTTGATTGGGATCGCCGGTTACCAGCGGTCTGTTGTACGTAGGTACGCCCAGCATGCACTGTTCGGCAAGATCGGCCAGCGCGTGCTGGCTGTAAAGCGCCGACCAAATCAGGCTGGCCAGCAGGGTTGGGAAACTTTTTTTCATACGCGGTATCAGGTGTTCCGTCATAAGAGGCATCATGCCGGCAAACGGTCAGAGACTATATCACTCGTCAGCGTTGCGCCAGTGTTAAATCCCCACAGCTTTCTATGCACTGCCGTTAGGCGCAAAGATAAATGACAGGTATGATAAAGCAATTTTTAGCCGACGGCATGAGGATTTGAGGAGTATATGCGGTATTGGGGAAAGTTGCTGGGGCTTGCGCTGGGAATTATGTCGAGCGGCGGCATCTGGGGAATGATAATGGGACTGCTTATGGGGCATGTGGTCGACAAGGCCAGTGCATTGCGTCGGCGTAACTTTTTTTCAGCCCAATCGACCCGTCAGGCGCTGTTTTTTCTCACCACTTTTCAGGCGATGGGGCACCTTACTAAGTCCAAGGGCAGGGTAACGGAAGCCGATATTCAGATCGCCACCAGGATGATGGATCGCCTCGAACTGTTTGGCGAAGCGAGAAGCGCGGCACAGCAGGCTTTCCGTGAAGGAAAGGCCAGCCATTTCCCCTTGCGTATCAGATTACGTAAACTGCGTGACGCCTGCCTCGGCCGTTTTGATTTGATTAAGATGTTTCTGGAAATTCAGCTTCAGGTGGCGTTTGTGGACGGTGTGTTGCATCCGAACGAAAGGCGCGTGCTGTATGTAATTGCCGACGAGTTGGGCCTCACCCGGGAGCAGTTCGAATTTTTCCTGCGCAATATGGAAAGTACCGCCGGCCAGTCCAGGCAGGGCGGGGCGAAACAGGGCAATAAATCCTATCAGCGGCGCAGCCACCAGTCCTCCGGCGGACACTCTTATGGCGGCCAGCGTCCCTTTACGTCGCCGCGTGGACCAACGGTGGAGAGCGCCTGTCGGACGCTAGGGGTGCGCAGTGGCGATGATGTAGTGACGATCAAGCGCGCCTATCGTAAGCTGATGAGCGAGCACCATCCAGACAAACTGGTGGCGAAAGGGCTATCGCCGCGGATGATGGAGATGGCCAAGCGCAAAGCACAGGATATTCAGGCCGCTTATGAGCTACTAAAAAGTGGAAACCAAGTGAAATAACGCCACGCCTTTCCCCCGCTTGTTGATTTTTCCCTTCTTCTATATTCCCGCTTTCTTACTGCTTTCGCGTTTTTAGCCTCTCGCCGCAGATGAGTGATGCACTTAAAACTCCGCTTCACAAAAAAAGTGCATCGGCGAGTTGAATTCAGGATGCGTGATGCAGAGTTCTCGTGCGTGCAGCAGCAGACGAGGCGCCAGAGCTTTGGCTTCGGGATGCGCGTAGAAACCATCGCCGAGAATGGGGTGGCCGAGCGCCAGCAAGTGAACCCGAAGCTGATGAGAGCGGCCGGTTATTGGCATCAGTTCGGCTCTGGTGGTGCCATCGCGATCGCGGGACAAAACCCGGTATTCGGTCTGTGCGGGTTTTCCCTGTTCAAAACAGACTTTCTGTTTGGGACGATTCGGCCAGTCGCAAATCAGCGGCAGGTCGATTAATCCGTCATCGTGCTCTATCCATCCCCACACGCGGGCCAGATAGGATTTTTTTGGTTCACGTTCGCGGAACTGCCGTTTTAACTCACGTTCAGCCGCTTTGGTCAGCGCGACGACAATCACCCCGCTGGTGGCCATATCCAGACGGTGCACCGATTCGGCCGTGGGATAGTCGGCCTGAATACGGCTCATCACGCTGTCCCGGTGTTCTGGCGCCCTGCCGGGAACGGACAGCAAGCCGCTGGGCTTATTCACCACCATAATGTGCCGATCCTGATACAGAATATGCAACCAGGGATCGGCGGGGGGATTGTACGGTTCCATTTATCACGCCTTTTTCAGACTAATGATGCGTGACCACCACCAGACGGATGGCGTCCAGACGCCAGTTTGCCTGATGAAGATTACGCAGCACCAACTCGCGCTGCTCTTCCAAAGCATTCAACTCATCTTCGCGAATATTAGGGTTAACGGCCTTCAATGCTTCCAGACGCGCCAGTTCGCGCCGCAGTTGTTGATCGGCCTGGTGCTGAGCATCCGTAATCAACTGGCGCGCCTGTTCCTCCACCTGTGACTCCGCCTGCTGGAGCATGGCATGGACATCCGCCTGCACCGCATTGACCAGTTTGCTGGCAGTATGGCGGTTTACGGCATTGAGCTGACGATTGAAGCTTTCAAATTCAACCTGTCCGGCAAGGTCGGCGCCTTTGCGATCCAACAGCAAACGAACCGGCGTCGGTGGCAGGAACCGCGTCAGTTGCAGGTGCTTCGGTGCTTGCGCTTCCACCACATAAACCAGTTCAGCCAGCAACGTACCCACCGGCAGGGCTTTGTTTTTCAACAATGACACGGCACAACTGCCGGTATCGCCGGACAGAATCAGGTCAAGACCATTACGGATTAACGGATGTTCCCAACTGATAAACTGTGCGTCTTCACGGGATAGCGCCTGTTCGCGATCAAACGTGATGGTGCACCCGTCCTGCGGCAAGCCGGGAAAATCCGGCACCAGCATATGATCGGACGGCGTCAGCACAATCAGATTATCGCTGCGATCTTCCTGATTGATACCGACGATATCAAACAGGTTCAGCGCAAACGTCACCAGATTGACATCGTTATCCTGCTCGGCAATACGCTGCGCCAACAGTTGTGCCTGTTCGCCGCCGTTGGAATGCATTTCCAGCAGACGGTCGCGCCCCTGCTCGAGTTGCTGTTTTAACTGCTCATGTTGTTGACGGCAACGGTGGATAAATTCATCCAGACCTTGTTGTTCGCCAGGCGTCAGCAATCGTTCGATCAGTTGCGTATAGTGAGCGTCATAGATGGCACGACCTGTCGGGCAGGTGTGTTCAAAGGCATCCAGTCCTTCGTGGAACCAGCGGACCAGTATGGCCTGCGCGGTGTTTTCCATATAGGGGATCAAAATCTGGATCTGCTGCGTCTGGCCAATACGATCCAAACGACCGATACGCTGCTCCAGCAGATCCGGGTTGAACGGCAGATCAAACATGATTAGCTGGCTGGCGAACTGGAAGTTGCGGCCTTCGGAGCCGATCTCGGAACAAATCAGCACCTGCGCCCCTTCTTCTTCAGAGGCGAAATAGGCGGCTGCGCGATCGCGCTCAAGAATGGACAGCCCTTCGTGGAAAACGGCCGCTCGGATAGCTTCGCGGGTACGCAGCACCTGCTCCAACTGTCGTGCTGTCACGGCTTGTGCACAGATCACCAGCACTTTCTCATCACGATGGGTTGTCAGATAGTTGAGCAGCCACTCAACGCGCGGATCGAAATTCCACCAGGTCGCGTCGTCACCTTCCAATTGCTGATAAATTTGTTCCGGGTAAAGCATGTCGCGGGCGCGGGCTTCGTGCGGCTTGCCGGCCTGCATGATCCCGGAGACTTTGATGGCCGTTTGGTACTGTGTCGGCAGCGGCAGACGAATTTGGTGCAGAATACGTTGCGGGAAACCTTTTACACCCTGACGGGTATTGCGGAACAGCACGCGGCTGGTGCCATGACGATCCATCAGCATGGCGATCAGTTCCTGACGCGCCCGCGGGTTGTCCTCGCTATCACTGTTGATGGCCTTCAACAAGGGTTCGATATCCTGTTCACCCAGCAGTTCACTCAATGCGTTTAGTTCGGCGGTTTGCGCCTTCTCGCCTGCCAGCAGCAGGGTAACGGCATCGGCAACCGGGCGGTATTGCTGTTGCTCGGCAATGAATTCCCGATAGTCATGAAAACGGTCCGGATCGAGCAAACGCAGGCGTGCAAAGTGGCTCTGCTGCCCTAACTGCTCTGGTGTCGCGGTCAGCAGCAGCACGGCGGGGATATTTCCGGCCAGTTGTTCAACCGCCTGATACTCAGGGCTCGGATTCGCTTCACTCCATGCCAGATGGTGAGCTTCATCCACTACTAGAAGGCCCCAGTTGGCGTTAACCAACTGCTCGAAACGTTGCGCGTCGCGCTGAACGAAGCCCAGTGAACAGATCACCAACTGCTCGGTTTCAAAGGGGTTGCTGCTGTCCAGTTTTGCCTCGGCATAGCGCGCATCGTCAAATAGCGAGAACAACAGATTAAACCGGCGCAACATTTCCACCAGCCACTGGTGTTGCAGGGTTTCCGGCACAATAATCAATACCCTTTCCGCGCGGCCGACCAAGAGTTGCTGATGGATAATCATCCCGGCTTCAATGGTTTTACCCAGACCCACTTCATCCGCCAGCAGTACGCGCGGCGCGTGGCGTTGCCCCACTTCGCCGGCGATATGCAACTGGTGCGGAATCAGGCTGGCGCGCATGCCGCGCAGACCGACCCACTGTTGCAGAGCCTGTTCATTCTGATGCTTGCGGGCACGATAGCGCAGGGCAAAGCGATCCATCCGATCGATCTGACCCGCAAATAGCCGATCCTGCGGCTTGTTGAAGGTCAGTTTACTGTCCAGCAGCACTTCGCGTAGTTCCGCCGGTGATTCATCGTCCAGACGCAGTCCGCAGTACACCAGAAGTCCGTTTTCTTCGCGGATTGCCTCAACCTTTAGCTGCCAGCCTTCGTGACTGGTGACGGTATCGCCGGGGTTAAACATCACTCGCGTGATGGGCGCGTCGCTGCGGGAGTAAAGCCGGTTTTCACCGCTGGCTGGGAAAAGCAGTGTGATCATACGCGTATCGACGGCCACCACCGTCCCCAATCCGAGTTCGCTTTCCGTATCGCTGATCCAGCGTTGACCAAGTGTAAAAGGCATAAATTCTTAGCTCGATTTTTGTCTGTGTCGAAGAAATGTCTCGTCATCCTTCCCGGATGACGACGAAATGTTGCGCGGCAATGCTGTTTCCCCGTCTGTCATGTCGAAGGAGTGATTGTGCCGATGCCGCTAATTCAGAAAGGGCGCTATGGTAATGGAAGGCGGCGCGTTCGTCACCTGCTCAGACGTGCCGAGCAGATTCCGGTCATTAAAATAACCCCATCTGTCCGGTAACCAGTGTAGTAAAATCATCATGAAGGAAGGGAAGAATCGCATCGGCGACCGGCTGTAACTGACGCTCGACATAGTGCTGATAATCCAGCGGCGAATGCCGGGTTTCCAGCGGTTCTGGCCCGTTGGTGGTGATCACATAACTGATCCAGCCGCCGTTCTGGTATTGCAAAGGCCGTCCCTGCCGCCGGTTATAGTCGTCGGCGATTTTGGCCGCTCGCGCATGCGGCGGGATATTGCGTTGATAATCATCGAGACGGCGGCGTAGCCGTTTGCGATAGATCAGCAGGTCGTCAAATTCGCCGTGCAGGGTTTGACTGACGTACTCCCGCAACCACGCCTGATAGGGTTTTTGCTGAAAAATGCGTAAATAAAGTTGCTGCTGGAATTGCTGTGCCAGCGGCGTCCAGTCTGTTCGCACCGTTTCCAGCCCTTTAAACACCATTTTTTCGCCTTGCGGCGTTGCCATCATCCCCGCGTAACGCTTTTTGCTTCCCTGTTCCGCACCGCGGATGGTCGGCATCAGAAAGCGGCAAAAGTGGGTTTCAAACTCCAGCTCCAGTGAACTGGTCAGCCGTTGGGTTTGCTGTAAATGCCGCCGCCACCATTGATTAACGTGTTGTATCAGCATGTTGCCAATACGCGCGGCGTCTTCTTCGGCATGAGCGCCTTTAAGCCAGACGAAGGTGGAATCGGTATCGCCATAAATGACGTCATAGCCTTGTTCTTCAATCAGTTCACGCGTTTTACGCATGATTTCGTGACCGCGCAGGGTAATTGATGATGCGAGGCGGGGATCGAAAAAACGGCAGCCGGTGGCGCCCAGTACGCCGTAAAAGGCGTTCATGATGATCTTCAGCGCCTGCGACAGCGGTTTATTGTTGGCTAGCTTGGCGGCTTCGCGTCCTTGCCAGATGTGATCGACAATGGCTGGCAGACAGTGCGTGTCACGGGAGAACCAGGCGCCGCGAAACCCGGAGACGGCGTGCTGTTCATCCGGGTGTTGCATCCCGACGGCCAGCCCCACCGGATCGATAAGAAAGGTGCGGATGATGGAGGGATAGAGGCTTTTATAATCGAGCACCAGCACCGAATCGTACAAACCGGGCCGTGAGTCCATGACAAACCCGCCGGGGCTTGCCGCTTGCGCGACGTCTCCCAGGTTCGGGGCGACATAGCCAACCCGGTGCATCCGTGGCAGGTACAGATGGGTAAACGCCGCGACGGAGCCGCCGCTGCGGTCGGCGGCCAGGCCGGTGACGCTGGCGCGTTCCAGCAAAAAAGCGAGTAACTCGGTTTTGTCGAAGATGCGCGTGACCAGCTCGCAATCTTGCAGGTTATAGCGGGCGAGGGCGGGTTTGTCTTCGGCAAAGCGGCGATCGATTTCATCCATGCGCTGGTAGGGCGTATCGATGGCTTTTCCTTCTCCCAGTAACGTCTGTGCGACAAACTCCAGGCTGAAAGAAGCGAAATTCCAGGTGGCGGACTTCAGGGCCTCAATGCCATCAATAATTAACCGGCCTGCGGCGCTGGCAAAGTAATGTCCTTGTTTGAAGCCGTGTTCGCGCCATTCCAGTTCGCTGCCGTTGCGTCCCAAACGCAGCGGGATACGATAGCGTTCAGCGTGTTTTTGCAGTACGCGCAGGTCAAACTGCACCAGATTCCAACCGATGATGGCATCGGGATCGTGCCGTTGCAGCCAATGATTCAGTTTTTCCAGTAGCTGGGGGCGGCTGGCGACATATTCCAGCGAGAAATCGTCCGGGTCGACGGGGCGCCCGTTCGCCGGGCCGAGCATATAAACCTGGCGCTGCCCGCAGCCTTCCAGCCCAATGCAATATAGTTCGCCGCGTCGGTTGGTTTCTATATCCAATGAGACAAGCGTCAGTTTGGGACGATAGTCGGCGCACGGCTTCATGCGAACCTGCGTTAAACGATCAAGTGACACGCGCTCGCCGCTGAACCATACCGGGGCGGTAATAAAACGCTCCATCAGGAAACGTTCCGGCGGGCGGATATCGGCCTCGTAAACCTGAACGCCGCCTTCACGCAGCCGTTTTTCCAACCTCAGAAGCTGACGGTATTGGGGGCAATACAATCCAAGCAGCGGTTGATGTTGAAAGTCCTGCAATGCCAGCGGGCGTAGCTGCCAATGCTTATCCTGACTTAATAACGCTCGGGCCCGTGATTCCTGTGAGGCGGGAATGAAAGCGACGGCTTGCTGGACGGGAATACGCGCCAGCACGGGTCCGTCATCGGTCGCCAGCCAGAATTCAACCTGTGTACCAGCAGATGTATCGTGCCAGTGGCGGGTAAGCAGAAAACCCTGACGAGTTTGCGTCACGAAAGCGGCCTTTTTATTCAAAGAGAGCGGTCGGTGATAAGTAATGAAAATCAGGTATAAGTATGGTTATTTATACAGGTAATGTCCAGCCGTTGACGGACATTACCTATTGTGGGCAAGAACGAAATGGGGGGCGGACAAGGTGTCGGAGAGAGGCTAAGGTGTCTCTGGCGGGGCGGTGACAACCCGATTACGGCCCTCCTGCTTGGCTCTATATAGCGCTTTATCCGCCATTTTAAAGGTGCGTTCAATCGTCATTTCACTGGCTTCCGGCGACCACAGGGCGACACCCAGCGAGATGGTGATATGACCGACCTGCGGGATCTGCGTGTCTTGTGTGCACTGGCGAAGCCGTTCGGCAATGTCCGTGGCGATATCCAGATCGGTTTCCGGCAACAGGATCAGAAATTCTTCGCCGCCGCTGCGGCACAGGGTGTCCGTATTACGTGAACTGGTGCGAATGAACTGAGCAAGGTATTTGATCACGTTGTCGCCCACGTCGTGGCCGTATGTGTCGTTGATATGTTTGAAATGGTCGATATCCAGCGCGATCACGGCAAACCTTTTCTGACTGAGCAGCCAGAGTTGCAGAATGATTTCCAGACCCCGACGATTGAGCAGACCGGTCAGGGGATCGGTTTGTGCTTCAGAGCGCAGCTTGCCGATTTTTTTCTGTAACAATTCGATGCCAATCAGCATCGCCTGTTTGAGCTGTACCACCTCAAAATACCAGGAGTGAATTTTTCGGATATCGTCGGAAACACTGATCGAGTCCATTTTATTGGCGCTACGGGCCAGCAGCCACAGCGGTTGAGCAATGAGCCGGGCAAGCAACCAAACGCAGAATAGCGTCAGAATAGCCGCTGGGAGAGTATGCCGTAACACGCTAAGCATCAGGCTGTCCAGAGGCTTCAATGTTTCACTGGTTGAACGCAGCACAACCACTTCCCAACCGTTGGAGGGAATCACGGCGTAGCCGACGAGCATATCTCTACCCTGATCATTCTTCATCTTCCGGCTGCCGTTGCTGCCTGTGCGGCTATCCCTTATCGGGCTGTTGCGGACGACGGTGCCGATTTGAGCAGGATCTTTGTTGTACAGCATTTTTCTATAGTGGTCGGTCACATAGATGTAAGAACCGTCCCGATAATAGTGTTTGTCAAGCAATTCATTGAGAATACTGGGTTTTTGCAAGTGAATGGCGCCACCGATAAACCCCTTGTAGCGTCCGTCCCGGGTAAATATCGGCACTGAAACCAGTACGATCAGGTTATTCGCCACGGAAACGTAAGGCGCACTGATCAGCGGAGTCTTTTTCTGTAAGGCTTGCTTTACGCCAGCCGTGGTGATCTTTTGTCCTATCCATTGAGGCGCCTCGGGAAAGGTCGATTTGACTACGCCATGTTCATCGGCGATCGATACCGTGTTAAAACTGCGGCTTTGTAATGTGACACGTTTGGTTTCTTCGTTCAGGGTGCCAATGTCATCCATTTTTTCCGCAACTTTGTCAGCGCTATAAGTCAATTGTTGAAGGGATGTTCTGAAGAAAGTATCGGTTGTGGCCGCCAGCTTCGCGGCATATACGCGATTGGCTTCCAGGGTATTGTCGATCAGCAGTTGGCGTTGCACGCGGTAACTGGCATAAAAACTGTTCGCCAGCATAATCAGCGCGCTCGTGACGGACAGGAGCAAGATGAGTCGTCGTAATCCGATGTGATTGAATAGTTTTAACAACATATTGGGAAGAGTGACGCCGTGAGAAAAAGGCCGATATCATAAGTGGTGGGTGCAGAGCTGTAAAATAATTGTCCAGAAAAAAAAGGTCAGTGAAATTGTTTTTAATAGGGGCTGTGCACCCGATTGGCCGACATGCGGGGGCGCCGTGTCAAATGTCTGATGATTCTCAATGGGTTGACCTGTCGGTTTCTGATGACGTTTTCCCTTTCTCTTTTCCTGTTAATCATAAACGCGGCTACAGTTTCTTCGGAGTCGGAAGCATACTCGTTCTATTTGCAGCATAAAATATTGTGAAATCTTATATCGCAGAAATAATAACTGAAAAATGATTTTCATCGAAGAATAAAAGGGAGAGTGATTCATCTCTACTATTTATGAAAACGAGCGGGGCGTTATTTGCAGTCAACGACTGATTTGTTTAAAGAAACTGGCGATATAGGAATACGCACTTTTTAAAAGCAATGACGAAACGAATTGGTGCATTCTGGTTCATTATATTTTTTCCTTATGATGGCGCTCTGCATAATAAATTCGTTTTTTTCTTTGTTATTAACTTCTTAATGATTGATTTTGCGTTCTGGCATATTTATTGCTGATTTTAATTTCGCCAGCAGGATATATCTCTGTGGCTCGTTCATACTCGTATTGTCAGGCAGGACGGTTTTATTCCACGACTGGAATTTGAATCTCTCATTATTAAAGAGGCGATCATGAATAACAAATTTGTCAAATTATCGTTAGCAGCAGCATGGGTTTCCTCCGTCATTTGCGCCAACAGCGCGCTGGCGGCTGAAGTAAAAATCGGGGTGGTTCTGCCGCTGAGCGGACCGCTGAGCGGTTTTGGGCAACCCTCCCAAAAAGGGGTTGAGCTGATTAACAGCATGGAGCCGACGCTGAAAAACGGCGATACGATTAAACTTGTCATTATTGACGACAAAAGCGACAAGGTTGAAGCGGCCAACGCCATGCAACGTCTGGTTTCCAGTGATAAAGTCGATGCGGTGATTGGCGAGGTCACCTCAACCAATACGATGGCAATGACCAAAATGGCTGAAGACACCAAAACCCCGATGGTTTCCCCGACCGCCACCAATGACCGCGTAACCCGCAACCGCCAGTATGTCAGCCGCGTATGCTTTTCCGATAGTTTCCAGGGCGTGGTGGGGGCGAATCTGGCGTCGCGCGATTTAGGGGCGAAAACCGCCGCCATCATGTTCGACAGCAGCAACGACTATTCCGTCGGTCTGGCGAAATCTTTCCGCACCCAGTTTCTCAAAAATGGCGGCACCATTCCCGTCGAAGTTCAGGTTCCGGGCGGCAGCAAGGATTTCAAAGCTCAACTCTCCACCGTCAAAGCCAAAAATGTCGATATGATCTATATGCCGATCTATTACACCGAAGCGGCGCTGATCGCGGTACAGGCCAAACAACTGGGGCTGAAGGTGCCGGTGGTCGGCGGTGATGGTCTGGCGGCTGACCAAATCTTCTTTACGCTTGGGCAGGATGCGGTTGAAGGCTATATGGCTACCGACTACTACTCGCCGGACGCCAAAGAACAGACGCCGGCAGGTGAGGAATTTATCAAAGCTTGGGAAGAGAAATATAAAGAGCCGACGCATACCTGGGGCGCCATGACTGCGGATGCTTACAAAATGATCGTCAACGGGATGAACCAGTGCAGCAATCCGAAAGACCGGGTTTGCGTGAATGAAAAAATTCGGGCCACCAATAACTTTAGCGGCATTACCGGTACGCTGACGCTGAACAACGGCGATGCCATCCGTAGCGCCGTTATCAACGAAGTCAAAGACGGAAAAATGGTCTTCAAGACGGTGGTTAACCCTTAATTATCCCTGCTGTTTTTCAAGCTGCGGCGGTGACGGCGTTCTCGAATGACGCGGTTCTTGCCTGAAAGGGCTGTCTGCCGCGTTCCCCGCCGCAGTTTGAAATCTATCGGGTCGTTACTCTAAATAATTTGAGTTGCAGGAAGGCGGCAACGCAGCGAATTTCCAGGAACTGACATCAGCGAGTGACTGGGGTGAGTGAGTAAAGCCAACGCAAAGGCAACTTGAAGTGGGACGGGTATAGAGGCAAATAAGGATTAAATTTATGGATGCTGCCATTTTCTTCCAGCAAATGGTTAACGGCATGAGTCTGGGCAGTATGTATGCGCTGATTGCTATTGGTTACACCATGGTTTACGGCGTTTTACGGCTGATCAACTTCGCTCATGCCGATATTATGATGGTTGGCGCGTTTCTTGCCCTATTTGGGTCAACCTCATTTGAGATGCCTTTCGGAGCGGCTATTTTATTTGCGGTTCTGTTTTCGGCATTGCTGGGCGTATGTATCGATCAGATAGCCTATCGCCCTTTGCGTCAGGCGTCTAAAATATCCATGTTGATCACCGCGATTGGCGTGAGCTTTTTTCTAGAGAATTTGTTTAACGTTATTTTTGGCGGAAGCCCGCGTTTCTTTTCGACCCCCGAGTTTTTCAATCAGACCATCTCGATGGGCGGCATTATCATTACCAATGTCGCCTGGCTGGTGCCGCTGGTGACGCTGATTTTGCTGGGATGCATTCTTTTTATTCTCTACCGCACCCGTCAGGGAATGGCCATTCGCGCTGTGGCATTTGACGTGAATACCGTGCGCTTAATGGGGATCGATGCCAATCATATTATCGCCTTTGTCTTTGCGCTCGGAAGCTCGCTGGCTGCGCTTGGCGGGATTTTCTATGCCACCAGTTATCCGACGATCGATCCCTTGATGGGGGTATTGATTGGTCTGAAGGCGTTTGCCGCCGCCGTATTGGGGGGAATAGGCAGCGTAACGGGGGCGGTGATCGGCGGTTTTATCCTGGGGTTCACCGAAGTGGTCGCCGTCGCGGTATTTCCTGAGCTGGGCGGATATAAAGACGCCTTTGCGTTTATGTTTCTAATCTTGGTTCTGCTATTCAGACCGGTAGGCATTATGGGTGATGAAAGACTGGAAAGGAGCCGTTTCTGATGAGAATGCCAACAAATTCATTTTCGCTGTTAATCGGCTACGTCGTGTTATTTGGAATAATGCTGCTGGTCTTGCTGACCTTGCAGAGTGTGTTTGACGATTACATCATCCGTATTGTCAGTAATGTTTTTATTTTTATGATCCTGGCGGTGAGTTACAACCTGATTAACGGCGTCACGGGGCAATTATCCCTTGAGCCCAACGGCTTTGTGGCCGTCGGCGCCTACATTACCGCCATTCTGCTGTTAAGCGCGGACACCAAGCTGGAAATGTATGAGATGGCGTCCCCCAGCGCGCTGGTGCTGGCGCTGCATACCTCTTTTTTGCCCGCGTTGATTATCAGCGGGATCTGCGCCTCGCTGCTGGCCGTGTGTCTGGCCTTTCCGGTTTTCCGGGTGCGCGGCGACTATCTGGCGATTGTGACGTTGGGGTTTGGTTTTATTATTAAAATCCTGGCAATTAATAATCCGCAAATCACCAATGGCGCCATTGGTCTGAATGAAATTCCCCAGGCCGGCAATATGCTGTACTGGTGCGGTTTTATTGCCCTTATCGCCGTGTTGCTCATTTTACAGATCGTGTATTCAAAATATGGACGGGCGATGAAAGCCGTGCGTGATGATGAAGACGCCGCGATTGCAATGGGGATTAATACCTTCAAAATTAAAACCTGCGCCTTTGCCACCAGCGCCTTTCTGGAAGGAATTGGCGGCGGTCTACTGGCATCGCTGCTGACGATTATTTCGCCCGATCTGTTTGACTTCATGCTGACGTTCCAGTTGCTGATCATCATTGTCTTGGGTGGGTTGGGCAGTACCACCGGCGCGATTCTGGGAACGATTGTGGTGGTGGGCAGCGGCGAGTGGCTGCGTTTCCTCGATCAGCCGCTGAGTCTGTTTGGCGAGGATCTGGGGGCTTATCCCGGTTTGCGTATGGTTGTTTTTTCATTGGTACTGCTGATCATTATGCTTTTTGCCCGCGAAGGGTTGTTGGGTAAGCAAGAGATCTGGGAAATTAACAGGAAGCGTCAACATGGAAAATAAACCTATTCTCAGTGTTGATAACGTCATTATGCAATTTGGCGGATTACGGGCTATTGATGACGTCAGCTTTACGCTGAATCAGGCGGAAATATTTGGCCTGATTGGGCCGAATGGCGCGGGAAAAACCACGTTATTTAATGTCATTACCTCAAACTATAAACCGACATCGGGAATGGTGATGTTGGGTAATGAAAAAATTACCGGATTAAAACCGAATCAGGTGGTCAATCGCGGCATTGCCCGTACTTTCCAGAATATTCGTTTATTCAATTCAATGACGGTGCTGGAAAACGTATTAATCGGATTTGATCGCGCCATTCATTACTCTTTTATTGAAGCGGCATTGCATCTGGGGCGTTTTTTCTCCGCGGAAAAACGGGCAAAAGCGCAGGCCATGGAAATTCTGGAATATATCGGGATTGCCGAACATGCCGATTCGCTGGCAACCAACCTGAGCTATGGCAATCAGCGCAAGGTGGAAATCGCCCGCGCGCTGGCGACCTCGCCCACGTTATTATTACTGGATGAGCCGGCGGCCGGGATGAACCCCAGAGAAACCAATGAACTGGCGCAACTGATTTTTAAAATGCGTGAGGATTATAAATTAACGGTGTTATTGATTGAGCATGACATGTCATTTGTTAATACCCTGTGCGAGCGGGTATTGGTGCTGGATTACGGCAAGCCGCTATTCAGTGGCACGACTCATGAGGCAATCAATAACAAAGAGGTGATCGCCGCCTATCTCGGAGACGTGGATTATGCTTAAAGCCGATGATCTACAAGTATTTTATGGGCTGATTCAGGGATTAAAAGGCATTGACATTGAGGTAAATAATAGCGAGATCGTTACGCTGATTGGCAGTAATGGCGCGGGAAAAACCTCAACGCTCAACGGTATTATCAATCTGGTAAAATCGACCGGCAAAGTCAATTTCCTGAATGAAGATATATCCAACAGCCTGACCCATCAGATTGTACGCAAAGGTCTGGCGTTAGTGCCGGAAGGACGCAAGGTTTTCACCAATTTGACCATTGAAGAAAACCTGCGGATGGGGGCCTATAACAACCCGGTTAATTTCGAGTATCTGAAAGAGAAAATGTACGCGCTGTTTCCCCGGCTAAAAGAACGGCGCAGCCAGTTAGCCGGCACCATGAGCGGCGGCGAGCAGCAGATGCTGGCGATCGCCAGAGCATTGATGAGCGAACCGGTGTTATTGATGCTGGATGAGCCAAGTCTGGGGCTGGCCCCGAAGATTGTGGGCGAAATGTTTAATATCATTAAACAACTGCAAAAAGAAAAAATTACTATTCTGCTGGTTGAGCAAAATGCCACGGCCGCGTTGAAAATTGCCGATCGCGCTTATGTGCTGGAAAACGGCAAGATTGTACTGCAAGGCCAGGCGCGGGATATTCTGGCTAACCCTGAAGTGAAAAAAATGTATTTAGGGGGGTAAATTTTCCATCTTTGATGTTTGCATCAGAGGGAAAAAGTTGTTTTTCCTCTGGTCTGAACGGGGCTGAGCCGGAAGATGCCTTCAGGTGCGTCTTCCGGCGAAGGCACGAAATGACCCTGAACTCATCACCCTCGCCGACAAACTTGGGACGAATCCTCGAATGAGACAGCCTCCTTCACAGGGATGACAGACAGGTCGTGCGGCCGTCGCGCCCTTACAGAGAATGACCAGTTGACTCTATCCGCGATGATCCAGACAATCCTTTTTTGCACAAACGTCGAGTAAGGATTTATGGACGCGTGGCTGGATCATCTGGTTACTCAATCATTAGCGTATTCACTTATCGCCGTCATGCTGGTGGCCTTTCTGGAATCGCTTGCTCTGGTTGGCCTTTTGCTGCCAGGCACCGTGATGATGGCAACGCTGGGGGCACTGATCGGCGGCGGGCAAATGGGGTTATACCCAGCGTGGGCGGCGGGTATTATCGGCTGTTTGCTGGGAGATTGGATTTCCTATTTTATTGGCAGCAGATTTAAGCAAACGCTGCACCAATGGTCTTTCCTGAAAAGACATCAAACCTTGCTGATTAAAACCGAGCATGCCTTGCATCACCATCCCGTTCCGACGGTGTTGATTGGACGGTTCGTCGGCCCGACGCGTCCGCTGATCCCGATGGTCGCCGGTATGCTGGGGCTGCCGCCTTATAAGTTTGCCGTGCCGAATATCATTGGTTGCCTGCTGTGGCCCCCGGCGTATTTTTTACCCGGTATATTGGCGGGCGTAGCGATTGACATTCCCGCAGGGGTCAACAGCACCGGTTTTAAATGGCTGTTGCTGGTTACGGCGTTACTGGTATGGAGCGGCGCGTGGCTGGGCTGGCGCTGGTGGCGCGGCGATAAACGCAAAAAACGCGACTGGCTGAGTGATCGGCTGCCGCTGAGCCGCTTACGCTGGCTTGCTCCATTGGCGCTGGCGTCGTCGGCGGTGGCGTCGGCGGCGTTGATCGCGCATCCGCTGATGCCTGTCTATCGCCATCTGTTGTGGCAGGTGTTGCAGGGGTAATTTAATCACGCTGTAATCGGGTAAAAAAAGCGTTGCCGTACCCACGGAATTTCAAAAGATGGGAAAGCGGTGTGAAACGCATCCCTGGGGGCATAGGTAATCAAGCGACGAGGGCAAGAGCGCCAGCGTCCTGGGTTAATGGAGATAATTATCATGGTATCAAAGGATGACCGACCCCATATCAGCGGGCGGGATGCGTCTCGGTCGGAAGACGCCGTCGATATGCCTCGTCGTCGGCAGCTCTTAAAGGGCGGCGTTTCCGTTGTATTGATGGGAACACTAGGCGGACGGATCTTATCGACAGGAAGTCTCGTTCTGGCGGTCGCCAGCCCGGAGGTTGCCGCGGCTGAACGGACGTTTGTTCATCCCGGGCTGTTGCACACGGAAGATGACTTTGCGCGCATCAGAAAGAAAATCGCAGTTTCCGCACAACCCTGGCTGGATGGCTGGAACGCGTTACTCACGGATGGATACTCTCAGCTTGAGGGCGCCCCAAGACCGTTGGAAACAGTGGTTCGCGGCGGGAGCGGCAGTAATTTCGCTCAATTGCACATTGATATTCAACGGGCTTATCAACTGGCGGTACGCTGGAAAATTTCTCAGGACGCACGCTATGGCGATCAGGCGGTGGCTTATCTGAATGCCTGGTCATCCACGCTGAAAACCCTCACGGGTAATGCCGATCGCTATCTTGCGGCGGGTATCTACGGTTATCAGTTCGCCAATGCCGGTGAAATCATGCGGACTTACCCGGGATGGTCGTCCGCTGAATTCGCGCGCTTTCAGGAAATGATACTGACGGTGTTCTACCCGCTGTCGTCACGCTTTTTGCGCGAACATAATGACGCTGAAATAACCAACTACTGGGCAAATTGGGATCAGTGCTCCATTGCCTGCATTCTGGCCACCGGCGTCTTGTGCGATCGACCGGACATCTATGAAGAGGCGATAACTTATTATCAATACGGACAAGGCAACGGCGCGGCGCTTCAGGCGGTTTATCATGTTCACTCCGGTTATCTTGGGCAGTGGCAGGAGAGCGGACGCGATCAGGGACATTGTACGCTGGGTATCAGTCTTGCCGCCGCATTCTGCGAAATGGCCTGGAATCAGGGTGATGATATGTACGGCTATGACAATAACCGTTTCCTGGCCGGGGCGGAATATGTTGCCAAGTCTAACCTGAAAGACGGGAACGGCGAATTTTATACGCTGCCGTGGCGCGACTATAGAAACCGGCATGGATTGGCGGCAGGCATTTCTTCCGCCGGGCAGGGCAACGCACGGCCGACCTGGGAGTGTGTTTACCACCATTATGCGATGCGTAAGGGCATTGCCGCGCCTTATGTTCGTCAGCAGGCGGATCTGTTGTACCCGGAAACCAACAATCGTAATGGCGATCAACTCGGTTTCGGCACGCTGCTGTTTTCGCGTGAACGCCAGGCGCTTTCCGCTTCGCCTTCCGGTCTGAGGGGATACTTGCGCGGCGATAGCGTGGTGTTGTCGTGGTGGGGCGTCGTCAATGCGCAACGCTATCAGGTTAAGCGTTCCACGGCGGCTAAGGGTGATTTCGTAACAGTAGCTGACGATATCGCAGACCTGTTGACCTATGAAGATACGGCTATCGCCGGCGCTTCTGAATACTTTTACGCGGTGACCGCCATCGTTGATGGTGTGGAAAGCGCCGCTTCAGAGGTAGTCGGCGTCGGCATAAAAGCGAAGACAATCTTCCAGCTTGATTTTGACGATGCTGCCGGTCGGGTTGCGGTGAGCGGTATGGCAAACCAGGGGAATGGCGAACTGAATGGCGGGGCCGGATGGGGAAGCGGCGTGAGCGGCAGCGCCGTTGTACTTGATGGCGTTGACGGTTACATCAATCTGCCAAAAGGATTGTTTGCGATGCTTGCCGACTTTACGCTTGAAACGCGATTTTACGCCGATGAGCAAAGAAAATGGGCGCGAGTGTTTGACGCGGGCTCCGGTCCTCGCCGTTGGATGATGCTAACGCTGGAAGGTGAAGATGGCAAACCCGAGTTCGGTATCAGTACGGTTCATAGCTATAACACCCAGCGGGTGGTATCGGATGTGGCGATGCCGTTGGGACGGTGGGTGCATCTTGCTGTTACGCTGTCCGGCACGGTTTGCACGCTCTATCTGGACGGTGTGGCAGTGGGTCGCAATGATCGGTTTACGCTGGCGCCCCATCATCTGGGGCCAGAAAACGACACCTATCTCGGGCGGTCGCAATATGCGGCTGACCCCTACACCGCAGGACGTTATGACTATTTTAAACTTTGGCATGGCGCGCTTGACCATGACGAGATTGCCGTGTTGAGCGAGGGAAGCGGCTAGCCTGCATGTTCCAACAAGGCCAGATCACGGGGCGCTGACGTCCCGTGACGGCCGGTTTTAGACAGGTATCATCGGTGGCGGCCGCTTATCAGCGATAAAACTCCGCCACTTGATCAAAGATACGCTTTTCATCGCCGTGGCGCTGTACCTGAATCACATCCTCCAGTTTTTCGACCTGGCTGATCATCTGCGGCAATCGCCGATCGTCCTGCACCAAAAGCCAGATGCGGCTTTCGCCGCCGCCGGCCAGCGGCATACAAAGAATCCCTTCCACGTTGAAGGCCCGGCGGGCAAACAAGCCGCAAACGTGCGACATTACGCCGGGATGGTTGCGCACCGAGAGTTCCAGCGTCACCTGTTTTGGGGGGGATTGATGTGGCATGGTCTTAATCTCCGATCATATCGATATTGGCAGCGCCCGGCGGCACCATGGGATACACTTTTTCATTCGCATCTATCGAGACGTGGATCAGCGTGGGGCCGGGGCGATTCAGCGCTTCCGCCAGCGCCGTTCGCGGGTCGTCCGCCGCGTTCAGATCGCAGGTGGCGAAGCCGAAACCGGCGGCAATGGCCAGGAAATGGGTTCTGTACCGATAGTCTGCGGCAAAAATGCGTTTCTGGAAGAACAGATCCTGTTGCTGATGAACCAAACCCAGCGACTGGTTATTCATCAGGATAATTTTAACGTTCAGCCCCTCTTCCGCAGCGGTCGCCATTTCCTGAATGTTCATCATCAGGCTGCCGTCACCGGAAAAACACACTACGGTGCGTTCAGGTTCGGCTAATGCGGCGCCTATCGCGGCAGGCAAGCCGAAACCCATCGTGCCCAGCCCGCCGGAGGTCAGCCACTGTCGCGGTCGGCGCAGCGGATAGGACTGGGCGACCCACATCTGGTGCTGCCCGACATCGGTGGCAATGATGGCATCATCCGTCAGCGCCTGTGATACCGCCCGGATCAGCCCATAATGACTCAGCGGATCGTCAGCGTCCGGCATATTGAACGGGAACGCATGCTGAAAGTCGCTGACCGTTTTACGCCATACATCGCGGCGCTGGAAGTGGATCAGCGGCAGCAACTGATCCAGCGCTTGTGCGACATCGGCGTTTAGGGCGACATGAGGCTGGCGGATCTTGCCCAGCTCAGCCGGATCGATATCAATATGAATGACGCTGGCCTGCGGGCAGAACCGCTCCGCTTTGCCTATCGCCCGGTCGTCAAAGCGCGCACCCAGCACAATTAACAAATCTGCCTGCTGCAAAATCAGATTGGTTGAGCGTGCGGCGTGCATGCCTAACATGCCAAGCGACAGCGGATGATCCATCGGCATGGCCCCTAGCGCCATCAGCGTCATGGTGGTGGGCAGGTTTGAACGTTCCGCCAGTTGAACGGCCTGTTCGTGCGCCGAGGCGTTGATAATACCGCCTCCCAGATAGAGAACCGGGCGCTGCGCCGCATTAATCATGGCGGACGCCAGCGCGATTTTCTGCGCGTCGATAGCCGGCGGCCTGTCGTTCCGGTTTAACGGCGGCAGTGTATCCAGCTCGATTTCAGCGGTTTGTACATCTTTGGGAATGTCGATCCACACCGGACCGGGGCGGCCAGATTGTGCGATGCGAAAGGCTTCCGGGATGACGCGCGTTAACGCTTTGATATCCCGTACCAGATAGTTGTGCTTGGTAACCGGGATGGAAATGCCATAGGTGTCGACTTCTTGAAAGGCGTCCGTGCCGATCATACTGGCAGGCACCTGACCGGTAATGCAGACCAGCGGAATGGAGTCGAGTTTGGCATCGGCAATGGCGGTCAGCAGGTTGGTGGCGCCCGGGCCGCTTGACGCCATACAGACGGCGGCGCGGCCGTTGGTTCTCGCCATGCCCTGAGCCATAAATCCCGCGCCTTGCTCGTGACGCGCCAGTACGTGCCGGAGAGTGTTGCTCTGGCTGAGCGCATCGTATAACGGCAGGGCCGCTCCACCGGGAATGCCCGTCACTGTTGTGATGCCCTGCTGTTCGAGTAGCCGGACGATCAACTGGGCGCCTGTGTAACGCATAGTTATATCCTTCATCAAGGCCGGTGCGTTTTCAGAGCGGGGAGGGTAGGAAACAAGAAACCCCGCTCGGCTGGCGCCGGCGGGGTTTGGGAATCTTTGGTTTGATTCGGAACCCGTTACGGCGCGCTGCCGACGACGACGACGACCACGCGCACGACGACGACCGCGTCAACATGCGCGGTGCTTACTCGTGCTGAAAGGGGGGAGTTGTGCGTCACGGGAATCCTGTTGCTAACGATTAACTAACCGATTCATATAAATAAGCACAGTTGGTGAAAAGGACACAAGACCTGCAAGGAATAAAAAATCAAAATTCGTGTGAGATCACATTTCTACCGGGAAAGCGAAAACCACTTCAGGGCGCAATCCCCAGAATCCGCGCAGCGTCGGCGGTTCCGTCCTGCAAGGCCCGTGTTGCTCCATCATAGTCAATCCGGCCATCAACAATAAGTACCGTGCGTTTCGCCATGCGGACCGCATCATCCAGATTATGGGATACCATCAGCAGCGTGAGCTGGCGCTCCAGGCAGATCTCGTCGAGCAGTTCCAGCATTTCCAGACGTAACGCCGGATCGAGCGCGGAAAACGGTTCATCCAGCAGCAGAATGGGACGCTGGCGCACCAGACAACGCCCCAGCGCGGCGCGCTGGCGCTGTCCTCCCGACACCTGTGCGGGCAGACGGCCGAGCAGTGCCGTTAATCCCACTTTGCCGGCAATGTGACGCAGCGTTTCGCGCTGTGCGCCATTCAGATGCAGACCGGGGTTCAGGCCCAGCGCGATATTCTGTTCGATTGTCAGGTGGGGGAACAGATTATTTTCCTGGAACAGGATCGAGACAGGCCGTTTGGCGGGCGGCGTATGCCGATGATCCTCGCCATTCAAACGCAATGTCCCGCTGTTCGCCATCAGAAAGCCGGCGATCAAATTCAGCAGCGTACTTTTCCCCGCCCCGCTGGGACCAAGAATCGCAACGCGCTCGCCGGATTGAACCTGCAAATCAAAGCGCATTGGAAAGTGCTGATAGAGGTATGTCAGCTTATCGAGAGAGATCATGACGGCCCGCCAGTTTTTCAATCAGGGTGAACAGCGTAAAGCAGATAAGCATCAATAACAGTGCGGTCACGGCACCATCGGCGCTGCGATAGGAACCAATCTGCTGATAAAGATAAAAAGGCAAGGTGCGGAACTGCTCGCTGCCGAACAAGGCGATGACGCCAAAATCGCCAATCGACAACACGCTGGCGAAGGCCAGCGCCTGTGTCAGCGGTTGTTTCAATGCTTTTAATTCAATGATTTTCAACCGATTCCAGCATCGGATATCCAGTGATGAACACAGTTGGTTATAGCGTTCGGCCACGTCGTACATGGGGTTTTCCAGCACTTTGAGCGCATAGGGGATCGCCATCAGCGCATTGGTCATCACGACCAATGCATAAGGGGATTGCGGCAATCCCACCGTATTGTTGAGTAACAGGAAAAAGCCGGTCGCCAGCACAATACCAGGCATGGCGAGGATCAGCATGCCGCTCAGATTCATTAACTGACTGTACAACGGCTGCTGACGCAGCCTCAGCTCCCGGCTACTCCAGAGCAGCATCATGGTCAGGAGGATACACAGCAAACCCGCGCTCAGCGCAATACGCAGCGAGGTCAACACTGTTTGCCATAAAACGGGCTGTTGCAGCACCGAGATCAGTGAAAGGTTAACGCCGTCGACGATCACCGCCAGCAAGGGCGGGACCACCAAAAGCAATAGCGCGCCAATTAGCAAGCCGTCGCAAAGCTGGCTAAACAGACTGTCCTGCGGGTTACGCCATACCAACTGCTGTGTACTGCCGATTGGCAAAATACGTCCCAGCCGCTGGCTTAGCAGCACCAGCCCAAGACAGCAACTCATCTGGATCAACGCCAGCAGAGCCGCGCGTGAGGGATCGTAATCAAAACTCAGCGCTTGATAGATGGCCAGCTCAATGGTTGTGGCTTGCGGACCGCCGCCAAGAGACAGTACGGTGGCGAAACTGGCAAAGCAAAGCATGAAAATCAACGCCGCCGTTGGCGGAATCTGCCTGCGCAGCGCGGGCCACTCGACGAGACGAAAATGTTGCCAACCGCTCATGCCCAATTGGGCGGCCAACTGCCGCTGTTCCGTGGAGATGCTTTCCAGCGATTGTAATAACAGTCTGGTTGCCAGCGGCAGGTTAAAGAAAATATGCGCCAGCAGAATGCCTTGCAGACCATAGGGCGAAAACGGGTAGGGCAGGCCCCAAAAGCCGAGAAACTGCGCCAGCCAACCCTGGCGGCCGTACACGCTGAGCAGGCCGAAAACAGCGACCAGCACCGGCAGAACCAGCGTCATAGCGCACAGCCGCAACAGCCAGCGGTAGCCGGGGAAACGACGGCGGTACAAGGCTCTGGCGAGGAAAATCGCGGGTAAGGTGGAGAGCAGGGCGGACAAGCCTGCCTGCCAGAAGGTGAAACGAACCACATGCCACAGATAGCTGTCCTGCCATAAATCCGGCCACTGGTCCGCGGGCGCCTGTAGCCATAGCGCCCCGCAGGCCAGAGCGGCGACGGCAATCAACAGTGCGGCGGCCAGCAATCCCGGCCACAGACTGCCTGCCGTCAGCGGCTGACAGCGCGTTGCCATGCCTGAATCCAGTTATTCCTTTGCTCCGCCACCTGTTGCGCACTGTATTGCAATGCTTTCTCCGGCACGGTGAGGGTGGCGAACCCGGCAGGCAGTTCAGTCGGGGTAACCGGGTACATCCAGTTGGTGGTGGGAATGGCCTGCTGGAATGCCGGGCTCAGAATGAATTGCATGAATCGTTTTGCCAATTCCGGCTGTTTGCTGGCCGCCAACTGTCCGGCGACTTCAATTTGCAGGTAATGTCCTTCACTGAAGTTTGCCGCCGCGTAATTTTCTTTTTTCTCTTCAATGCGGTGATACGCCGGAGACGTCGTGTAACTGAGCACCAGATCGGCTTCTCCTTTCAGGAACAGGCCGTAGGCTTCGCTCCAGCCTTTGGTGACCGTAACGGTTTTCTTTGCCAGCTTTTGCCACGCTTGCGGAGCGCGATCGCCATACACTTTCTGCATCCATAACAGCAGCCCCAGGCCAGGCGTACTGGTGCGCGGGTCCTGATAGATCACTTTCCACGGCTCCGGGCTGTCGATCAGTTCATGCAGGCTTTTGGGCGGATTCTTTAGCTTTTCTTTGTTGTAAACAAACGCGAAATAGCCGTAGTCATAGGGCACAAACGTGGTGTTCGTCCAGCCGCCAGGCACCTTGACGGCGCGGGTGTTCAGATCGCTTTTGGTGAACAAACCGGTCTGTTCCGCGGCTTGCAGCAGGTTATTATCCAGCCCTAAAATAATATCCGCCTTGCTGTTCTTGCCTTCCATGCGCAGACGGTTCAGCAGCGAGGCGCCGTCTTGGAGCGCCACAAAATTCAATTCGCACTCGCACTCTTTTTCAAACGCGGTTTTGATTACTGGGCCGGGTCCCCATTCCGAAGCAAAAGAATCGTAGGTATAAACGGTGAGCGCGGGTTTGGCGAAGGCGGCGGAGGAAAGCAGTAACAGACAAGGCAGGACTCTCTTCAGCACGGCGGCTGAACGTTTTAGTAAAGATGTATTTAACACTTTGCGCTCCTGAGAATCATGGGGGCAAAAGGTCTTTGAGTCAGCGATAAGCACTCTCAAATCCCTTCGCCGGTATTAACCGGATCAGGTTCGACGGGTGTTTTCTCAGCAAAAAATCAGCCGCGCCAGTGTCAATCTGCGGCAAAACATTTTCCGCACCCCGTTGAGAACGGCCCATTGTAAAGGGTTCAGGGTAGCAGGGGAAGGTTATCCGTTTTCCGGCGGTGTAAACCAGGCGGATTTGAAGTCAAACCAGCCCAGCATATTCATGCTGATGCCTCGCATACTGCGCTGCCCTTGAAGTTTCAGCCAGTGATGCAGCAGGGGATGTAGCTGACCGCTGTTGACCAGCTTATCGCACCACTCGGCCATCGGCAGGGTGTGATTGCGCCATAGATGTACGTCATGGTGCAGATCGTCATCCAGGCAGTACTGCATCAGCGGATGTTCGTAGAACATGGCGAACAGCGAAAATTCGATCGGAAAATAGCAATTCACGCTACTGAACCAGATGTCGCTTTCGCTATTTCCCTGATACCAGTCTTCGTAACTGACGGTTTGGACGCGTAGCGCCACACCCTGTTTTGCCAGCAGTGTACGCATGATTTCACTGAGTATCCGATATTCAGGGTGTTCATGATAAAAGGTCAGCGTAATTTGCTTAAGTCCTGGCGGCATGGGCAGAGGTTCGTGCGGCTGGTGGTGGTGCCAGCGGGGAAGCAGGCTATAGGCGGGTGACCAATCACGCTGATGGGTTGCATCTGCGTGGCTTAGTAAGGTAATAGGGTTAAACACCTGCCAGAGCCAGCGGCGGATTTCCGGGCGTTTTGCCAGCGGCGAACGTCTATCGAACATCAGGAAATAGCATCCCTCTTCCATTCTGCTTTCCAACTGCTCACGGCGGGAATCGTCGGACTGCAACTTGACGGAAACGCGCATTTCCTCAGGTTCGTCCGGCAATACCCAGATGTCCACTTCATCAATCAGCGCCCGATAACCCAAATAGTCATCGAATGCGCGAATTTTCATGTGGCTGTTGTTATTGCTTACGACGGCGTAAGGACCGGTGCCGATGGGACGTCTGGCAAAATCGGGCAAGGTGCGCCACTCCTGCGGCAGGATCATGGCGGGTACGCTGCCAAGTAGCCACGGCAGCCAGCGATCGGCGCTGCGCAATCGCACGTCGATGACAAACGGCATCGGCGAGGTGACTTTCTCGATATGGGAAAACAGCGGCATCTTGGTCAACCGGGTAAGCGAAAGGATGACATCGTCCATCGTCAACTCCCGTCCATGATGAAAACGGATGGAAGGACGCAGATAGAATCGCCAATGCAGCGGTTCCAGCATTTGCCAGTGATGCGCCAGATCGGGTGTCAGTTCCCCATTTTCCTCATTTATGTTGGTCAACCCGCTGAAAATCTGCCGAGCAATGTGCATTTCCGATCGCCGCAGCGCTGAGCCCGGCAGTAAATTACGCAGCGGACGATAATAAAGAATACGCAGGAGGTGTTTACCCTGCCGGAAGCTGCGGCCGAGGTGGGCGAGCAGCATTTGACGCACCGCGTCTTTGTCGCCGATCAGTTGTACCAACTGTTCGATGCGATTTTGCTCCAGTAAATCCTCCGCGCGCTGCTGTTGCAGCGTTAAACCGGTATAGATGAACGATAGCTGCGAGCGCTTGCTTCTGCCTGCTTCCGCCTGCCAGCTCAGCCAGCCCTGTTGCTGCATCGCGCCCAACAGAGAACGGATATGGCGGCGCGAACAGCTTAAAACGCCCGCCAACTCTTGCAGCGTCGTGTGGGTGGTTTGCCCTTGAAAGTGTTGCCACAGGCGGATGAACTGTTGTTGCAGACGGTTGGAAGACATAAAAGAGGAACTCCCGGCCTTAAAGTCATCAATTTATCTTTCCCTATATTACGCCGATACTTTTCCATAATGAAAGCGAGGAGGTGGCTTGTGGCGATTTCCCAATTGTATCGGTTCTATCAGACCTATCTTTTGACGTGCAACGCGAAATGGCTGCGCTGGATGTCTGCTGAGCAGCGCATGGCATTATTGCAGCAAGCGACGCAGTGGCGAATTGAGGCGATGTCGGAAGAGGAATACCGTCACTGGATATAGTGGTTAGCAAGAGAGAAAACTTCTGAGTAATGGTGCTTTTCGCCAGCCAGCAAGTCGTTTGCTGGCTTTTTTTGTGATTTTAAAAGGAACCAGATGATTTGAAAGTATACACAGACGCTGAATCAATTATTTGAGGATGAGTAATGGGACATTGTGTATCGAAATCGTCGGCACCAGGCTTTATTCCTGTTAGTGGTGGCGGCATTGAGGGAAGCGCGAGTACCTCCAGCGGCAGTACATCCTGGTCTAATGTCGTGTCGAATATTAAAAATCCAGATGGCGACAGCAGAGTCGATACGCTGATCGATATGATTGGCATGATATATGACGCATCAAAAACACTCCGGGAAAGAGTGAATCGTGTTGATAGGGAAGGCGGCGTCTCCCTGCGTATTGTGCCTGACAGCGATATCGGACAGAGTTTCGGGCATGCGGAAACCCGGTTTCCCAGCCGGGAAGCGGTGATAGCCGAATCCACGGCGCAAAACGCGAAGGGCAACTATTTTCGTCCTTTGAATATTATGCTTTTGGAATTAAGCAACATGAGCAGAGCCGCGGAGTTCAAGCAAGTCAGAGACAAATTTTCTCAGGGCTTGGCCGGCCCCGAAAGGACTGCTCATGATAGCGAAAAGGTTGAGTATCAGACCGCGCTGGATATGGGCCGGTATTACAAGGAAGCAAAATCGGTTATTCAGAGCCTGGATTACGGTTCTCCCTCTTTATGGGTTTTAGATGAATATGAAGACCCGCGTTATTCCACCTTTGATGCGTATTTCAGAACCATGTGTGAAACAGGGCACACGGATGCCTACAGAAATAATTTGCAACGCTACATAGACGAGCATCGTTAACGCGGGATCATCAACGCGGGAGAGAACGTATGTCGGGGTTCAGTTTGTCTTTCTGGCTGGGGGAGCGTCGTAGTCATGCCGGATTGATGGACGGGAGCGCCCGTGCACAGTCAGCGATTTCCCGCGGGATCGCAAAGAGGGGGATCAGTGATGTCGGCGCTGGGACGTGTCATCGTCAGCGTGTCGGCGGGGGCATGTGGTGTTGTAAAAAGCCGGCCTGTTCAATGGCCCCGGCCGTGATCGGTTCGGGGCTCTCTGTGTGTCTGGGAAGGCGAATTAAAAGACGGCGGAATAGGTCAGACCAAAGGTACGGCCGCGTCCTTTATATTCATATAGCGATGTTGGGCCATAGGTCGGGCTGTATTGGAGCGGCGCCCGTTGCCCCCAGGTAGTGGTGTACTGCTTGTCCAACAGGTTTTCCACGCTAAAGCTGATTTTGCCGACCGGTAGCGCATAGCTGCCGATAAAATCGAGGGTATTGTAGCCGTCGATTTTCCGGCCGGCCGCATCCGAAACGTCGAACGTTTGCTGGGTTTGCAGACGCAGCGACCAGTCATCAGGCGCCCAGTTGACATAAGCGACGGTTTTTGACGCGCTGGCATCCCGCACGTCCAGCTTATCCCACGAGCCATTGGATTTGAGTTCGGATTTGACCAGATTGAAGTTCACCCCGGTGCTCCAGTCGCTGTCGCTAAAGAAATAATCAGCGGCGCCTTCCACACCATAGATGCGGCGTTCATTGGGTTTGACGAAAATGGTCATGTCTGCCCGGTTAACTTCGACCGACCTATCCGAAAGGGAATAATAAGCCGCAATTTGGGTATGCAGATTATCGCCGGTGTAGCGCCAGCCCAGTTCATAGGAGTCGACCTTGATGCCTTCCATTTTGGACTGGTTAATGTTGACGCTGTTAAGCAACTGGTAATGGCCGTTAACCAACTGGTAATTTCCCAGCCCATAGTATTTGCCAGGGTCCGGTAACTCGATGCCCTGTGAAAAATTAAACCATGCCTGCTGTTTTTCCGTCAGATGGGCGAGGATACCCGCGTTAAACAATACGTTGTTGTAGTCGGTGCCGCCGCCGGGGATCGTGTCCGCGGATGTCGCGGTGCCATTGGCGATACCCTGCTGCTGGGTGTAACCGATAAAATCCTTTACCTTATTTTTGGTCCACTGATAGCGTACGCCACCGCTGAGCGTAAACATCGGCGTGATGTCGTAGCTGGTTTGCAGGAACGGCGCCAGATTGGTGATGCTATAGTCTGGGTAACGCGCAACGCTGAAAATCTGCTGGTTGTCCAGTCCCCCGGACTGGCTGGCGCGCGCCAGATCGAAGAACATCTGGTTAGCGTCGAACGTTTCATGATCGGCGTCAATACCGTAGGTCAGCGTTAACGCGTCAAGCGGGGTGCTGTTAAAGGTGAGTTTGGCCCCATACTGGCTGGTGTTTTGCTCGGAGGATGACAGGCTGCTTACCCTGCCGCTGCTTAGCGTCGGGAAGGGGTAGAAGGACTGTGCTTCGTCGCGGTAATAAACCTGCGCCACCAAACTCTGTCCCCAGAAATCGGTGTTGCCGTATTGCAGACTGATCAGATGACGTTCGGTGCCGGAGAGACGGTCTGAATGCAGGCCGCTGCTGTTGCCAGCCTGCCCGTTGCCGGTCACGGCGGAGAAGTTTTCGCCAAGATAAAGCCCATGTTTGCCGTCGCCCTCGCTTTTATAATACTGGGTAACCAATTGAATTTGCTGATTTTCATCAATATTCAACGTGCCGGTTCCCATCACGTCGAGGCGATCGGAGTATTGCAGACCGGTCTGGGTATTATCCAGTAATACGTCATTGCCTTTGCCGTCGTACCAGGCGCCAAATTTTTGATAAGCGACGGAAAGTCGGCCGGCGATATTCTCGTTACCGCCGCCCACCGCCGCCGCGACGCGATCGTCATGATCGCGATTGCCGCCGAAACCGCTTTTGCTGCCCAGCTCCAGCTCGACCTGCCGATCCGCCTGTCCTTTTTTGGTCACCAGATTGATCAATCCGCCGGTGCTGCCGCCGCCGTAGAGTGAGGTCGCCCCGGATATCACCTCGATATGGTCGATGTTGAACGGATCGATTGAGTCAAGCTGTCGGCTGTCCGAACGCGAGGAGTTCAGGCGGACGCCATCGACCATGACGATGATGCTGCGTCCGCGCATGTTCATGCCGTAGTTTGTCCGGCTCTGGCTGCTGACGTCCAGACCTGGAATCAACTGCGCCAGCACGTCCTTCAGTTCTTTGCCGCCTTGCACCTGCTGTTCAATCTGATCGCTGTCAATGACCCAGGTGGTTTGCGCCATCTGTTCGACCGTGCGAAGCGTACGGCTGGCGCTGACCACCATCTGGTCATTAGCGGACTGCGCCTGTCCGATGCCCGGAATAAGCGCGGTCAACAGCGATGGAGGGATTACCCAGTGTATTTTTTTTATCTTTAACATCTTCACTCTCTCATAAAAATCGTGATTATCATGCTGTGTTGCTGTCACGCGTCATCTTATCGTGACTTGCCGTGGTGGGATTGATCCCGCTGCGCCATTCGATAAACGAAGGGGGCATGCTGAGATCGAAATATTCTTTTCCCAGCGCCCGATTAAGAATACTGGCGGAACGCCAGGCCATCAGGCTTAACTGCGGCTCGGCGATACCGTGCTGCTGCATGCTGGAATTGACCGCGAACAGGTGATTTTCTCCGGGACCGCGCCAGTCCAGCGTGAAGTCGGGGTTAATCTGATAGCTGCCCTCGTCGGAGACGGACAGACGGCGGTGCATCGGTGACAGTACCTCAGGCCGGGCAGAGCGATAGCCGGTCGCAAAGATCACTACGTCGCTTTGCAACAGATCCTGGCCGTTGTCCAGCTTATGGTGAAGCTGGAGCTGGTAGCCCGATCCGGTTTGGTATAAGGCCGTCAGGGAACGGCTAGGCAGCAGTATGGCGTTGCGCGGCTGCCGTAGCACGTCAAAGCGATGGTACAGTTCGCGATAGATCGCCAGCAGTGACTCCGCGGTAATGCCGTCCGACGTCATTTTCTGTTCCGTCAGCATACCTTGTTTGGTGTTTTCCTCCAGGCCGAGGAAACTGGTGACATAGTCCGGCGTGAAGTATTCGTTGGCGAACGGCGCTTCATCCAGCGCATTGAAATTGTTACGCCGCGATACCCAGTTGATGTGCGCAGGGTCGCCCCATTCACCGCGCAATATATTCAGGAAAAGATCGGCGCCGCTTTGCCCGCCGCCGACCACGGTGATGGTTTTGCCCGCCAGCGTTGGTTTGCGCAGATTCATTTCACTGGCGTGGAAGCAGTCGTCTGTGATGTTGCTGACGCACTCCGGCAGATAGGGCTGTTTGCCGATACCCACGCAGACATGACGCGCCTGCCAGACGCCATCCTGCGTCTCGACGATGAAACGCTGCCGCTGGTCGTCGAAGTCGACGGCATAAACCGGCACGTTGAAGGAGAGGTTATCCATGTTATCGGCGGCCCAGCCGAGATAGTCGGAGAATTCGTCCCGTGAGACGGTGCGCATCTCGGTTGTCAGAAAACGGTAGAATTTCTTTTTCTGCACCAAATAGTTGATGAAACTGAAAGGGCTGCAAGGTTCCACCGCGCTGACCAGATCCTTCAGAAACGAGGTCTGCATATGGCAGTCGGGCACCAGCATGCCGGGGTGCCAGGCAAAGTGGGGTTTACGTTCAAAAAAGCGGGTACGGAAATCGGGCAACGGCTGCGCCAGGGCGGAAATACTCAAGTTGAACGGACCAATGCCGATGCCGATGAAATCCAGTTGTTCTTTCATTGTACTGACTCCTGTGTGACTAGCCACAGCGGGTTTAGCAAATCCTGAAGATAATTGGGCAACATGCGGCTGCCGCCGTCATGTTCGCAGAAGGTTAACTTCACGGGGTTGAGCACCACTCGGATGATCTCGGGTTTGAAGAGATCAAACAATGCAAAGCGTTCGGCCAGGTGGGGATGGTCGGTCATGTAGGCGCGTAGCTCACCGGCCAGCAGTTGGTAAAACCGGGTTTCGCTGACCCCCAACCGTTCGGTGAGCGGGGAGATAAAGCGCAGTACCGTGACGAAATGACCGGTCTGCAAGTCGTGGATCAGATAATCGGCGCTCAGGCGCACCGTCACGTCGCTGACCGCGTCAGGCAGGGAGCGCTTCTCGGGGAAATCGTCTTCCACCAGCCGCATATCGCCCTGGAAATCTTTCAGCAGCACCCGCTGCGGGCGACCATCTTTCATGGCCAGCGTAATGTTCTGACCGTGGGCGATAAGTGATACGCCATAGCAGCACAGCAGGTGGTAAAGCGGCACCACCGTGACGCGGAACAACTGCCGCAGCCACGTCCCGGCGTCGAGTCCTGACTGGGCGATGTAGGCGCCGATCAGCGGCTGTCCCTGTTCGTCACACTCCATCAGTGTCGCCATGAGGATCGCCTGCTCGCCGGGACGCAGATAGCGGGAGGGGTTTTCCCGCCAGATGATCCCCAGCATTTCCTGATACCGATAGGGCGCCTGCTCGAGCGCCTGATAGCCTGAATGCGCCAGATAGCCCGCCGCCGGTTCGCCGAGGATAACGGCGCCGCTGGCGTTGAGCGTCGAATCGCTGGCGACGATCTGCTGTAGCCAGCGCGAGGCGAGCGGACCTGCGGCTATGTACTTGCCGGGAATGCCGCGATAACACGAGGTGTTGTAAATGGTTAACGGTAGTTTGATATCCAACGGGCTGCGCCGGCTGGCGTTGGTCAGCGTGCGCAGCGATTGTTGCGCCAGATAGCGATCGCCGAATTCTCCCAGCGACACGATCTCCTGTTGCGCCAGTTGAGGCAGAAAGTTCAGGGCGATTTTCTGCTGCCACTGCCAGGGATGTACCGGCATCGGCAACCACGCTTCCGTCAGGCCCAGCGTCTGCCAGTGCTGTTGGAAGCGCTGATATTCAGCCTCATCCATAGCGCTTTGCAGTAAAGTATCCACCGACACCTCGTCGTCGTGGCTCCACACCGTGCGTTCACGCCGCACCGCCAGCCAGTGCAGGCGGAACGTTTGCCGATATTCCGGGGCGTAGCGGCGCAGGTCGTCCAGTCCCCAGCCGCGACGCCCTTTGTTGAAGATGAATTTAGGGTGGCCGGACAGCAGGCACTGTAGCGTATCGGCGTCCAACGCGATCAGATCCTGCGCCCGCATGCCCCGACGGCGGTGCAGCAGTTGCAGGTCGCCACGCAGCGTGGCGTACAGATCTTCCAGGTGCTCCGCTATCTGCGCGTCATTCATCCCGATCAGCGGGGCGAGTTGTCTGAGCAGCAGGTCCGCCGCGATGGAAGACTGCTCGCAGCGCACGCTGTCCGCGTCGATCCACAGCCAGCCCCAAATCCCGCGGCGGGCGGCAAAGCACCAGTCGCTTTCCGGCAGCGAAATCCGCCACTGGCCTTCGCCTTCGGGCCGAGCCAGCAGCGTACGCTCGTACTCCAGCTCCGCCAGCATTTTAGCGACCAGCAGCCGGTTAACCCGCTGCCAGTCTTCGCGGTGATCCATCGTCACAGTCCCACCTCCGTGAAAAAGGCGTGGCGCTGGTTCAAGATCAGACGCGAACGTTTGTGCGGAAAATCGAATTCTTTGACGGTGCGGTAGCCTGCTTCCGGCAGGTGGCGGAACAACCGCTGATTATCCGCGCGCGGTTCGGCCACTATCCGCCCGGTTTGCGGGGCATCCAGGTAAAGGTAGTGCGTTAGCCCGCGCAGCCAACTGCGAACGAACATTGCGCCGCGCCAGTTCTGCTCACCGACCAGCATGTGCAGACCACGATCGAACGGTTGCCAGCGGTAGTGGCGGCCAATGCGATCTTCGGCTGCCCAGTAAACTTCAAAATAGCCGAAGAGCCGATCGTCATAACAACCGATGAGCGGGTACAGATGAGCGTCTTCAAGTTTGCTGGTCAGGTAATCATATTGCAGGGTTTCCGGGCCGCGCTGTTCCCAGAAGAACGCAACGCGATCGTCGTTCATCCAGCGGGTAAACAGCGGCGTGTCGCGATCGGCGTCAGGCAGGCGGAAGCTCAGCGTCTGCCTGACGCGCGGGTCATAACGACAGTAAACTTCGCCCTGCGGCCGCGCCGGGCGCAGCGGATAGCAAAGCGCGCGCGCGGCGTCATATTGCAGGGCTGGCGCCGGCGTCGGCAAGGCGCGCGTACCGCGCAGCCACAGCGGGAGTTGCCAGAATGTTTCCCGCGCCAGAAAATCGCATTGGATCTGTTCAAACAGCGCCAGCGCGTCCGGCGCGTCGCGCCATTCCTGCCAGGGGAGCGTCACGCCGGACAACGTGGGCAGCGCAATGAACAACTGGTCCAGCGCCTCTGTCAGCCAGCCGGACGGCATTGCGCCGGGGTAATGCAGTTGCGCGCTGTTATCCAGCCCCCAGCTCAGCAACAGGGGGCGCGCCTGCATCTCGCAGTACATTCCATTGATTGCGTGGACGATGTTGGCCTGTGGCATCATATCGTTTCCTGAGTTAACAAAGGGTTGGGAAAATCGAAATAGATCACGGCGGGATCGACGATGGTGTTTTCGTTGTGATCGTGCAGATAGCAGAAAAAGTTGCCCTTACAGTTCCAAACCGGATTATCCAGCACATAATCCAGACAATCGGTGGTCAGGGCCGTGGCGCGCAGTTCGGCAAGGGCCGAGCGTACCTGCGTCATCAGTTGCTGTTCGTTGCCGAAGCCGGCGGCGGCTAAGGCGGCGGTGACCGCCAGCGTCGAATTCACCAGCAGGTAGTAGGGGAAATAGCGCAGCAGTTGTTGCGTGGTAAAGCGATTCTCCGCTTCGCCTTCACCGATTTCCGCCAGCCACGCCTGAGCCTGTTGCGTAAAGCCGCTGCCCTGACAATCGCGATACAGCATGCCGATCGGCAGGTCGTGCTTCATTTCCACCAGAATATTTTGCTGGTGCGCCAGCAGCACCAGACCATAATCCGCCTCAGCGCCGAACAACGGCGCCAGCACATGCTGACAGTAGGCGCTCAGCCATACCTGTGCGGCGCGGGCCGGAGGCATGGACAACCGCACAGCCAGCCGCCGGACGGCGGCGACCAGCAGGCTATCACCACCGTCCGGGGCGGCCTGCGTCAGCGTGACCAGCACGTTGGTCTGACTTCCCGCATCGCCAAACAGCAGATTGTTGCGCAGGGCGAACAGGCTTTCGTTTTCTATCTCGCCGTCAAGATTCCGCAGCCCGGCCCAGCCATCTTCCTGCATCACGCGGAACGTGGGATAGCGGGCCTGCAAGGTCTGCCAGCGCGACGTTTGCCCCAAACGGGCCAGCCGCATGCCCCGTTTGAGCTCTTTGATGGAGAGCGTGCGAATCGAGTTGGTCAGCCGTACGCTGAGGGAGAACTTGATCATATCGCGGCTGGTGGGGCAGTAGAGCGAGCGCGACGAAGTGGTCGGAAGCCAGTGCTCTCCGGCCTCGCCCATGTCACGCAGCAACCCGTTCCGCATCAACTGCTGACATCCGCGCTGTTGCAGGAGGTAATCCGCCTGCCACGGGTGCATCGGCAGCAGCCAGACCTCGTCGGTGAAATGGCCTATCAGCTCTGGCGCGTTCTCCACCGCGAACCGCATCAGACGCTGCTGTAGGCTGATACCGAGACTCTCTCCGCCAATCTGCTCTTTGGCTACGGCGAACCAGCGTAGCGGGAAATGGGCGGCGAAATCCGGTAAATAGCGCTGAGCCTGAGTCTGGTTGAAAGGTTCGTGAGATTTCGGCGCCGGGTGAAACGCATGGCCGACCAGCAGACCTTGCTCCGCCTGGGCGAAGGTGAGCGGTTTGCGGCGCAACGCCGGCCAGTCGAGTCGCTGCGCGATGGCTTGATGCGTGTGCCGATGGCTTTCCAGTACCCGCTGACGGAAGCTGGACAGCACATTATCGGGCAGATGACCGACAATATCCGGTTTCTCCAGCAGCGTGGAAACCAGCGTGGGGAAATCAATATCCCGCACACTGCCGTCAGACACGAGTTGAGCCGGAAACCGGTAGCGGTGATGCTGGGTGGCAGAAAAATAGATGAGCGGTAATCTGAGCGTCCGGGATGGCGACAGTGGGATAATTAATGCCGCTGGATCATGGGCATGAGGGGCTTGTTCCACATACCAATCCTTAGTTTCTCTTATCAATGAATTAATAAAACATTGAGCGGCCACATCATATACCTGATTTAATATCTGCATATTCATAATGAGCAGAGTTCTCGTGCGTCCAAATGAGAACTTGAATTCTGGCAATAATAATTCTTATTATCAATACAAATGTTAATTTATTATCAAAATTGTGTTTGTATACATACACAAAAACTACGGGTTAGTTACATATTGTGCGATATTTACACTTTTTCGAATCGGGGAAACCCACATCATCCACCAGGATAAATTATTGGCCGCTGGCGCTATGCGCCGGACTGTTGGGTATCGGCCAGAATGGGCTGCTGGTGGCGTTACCTGTATTGGTAAGTGAAACTAAACTGTCACTGTCAGTTTGGGCGGGTTTATTGACGTTGGGCTCAATTCTTTTTCTTCCCGCCTCGCCGTGGTGGGGACGACGAATCGATCGATACGGTTGCAAACCGGTGGTGGTGGCGTCGTTGGGCGGGTATTTATTGAGTTTTATTCTCTTGGCGCTGGCCTGCTTGGGGATGAGTCAGGGAGGGTTGTCCTCGTCGCTGGGTTTGTGCGGATTGATTGCGGCGCGAATTGTTTACGGGCTGACGGTTTCTGGTATGGTGCCTGCCTGTCAGGTATGGGCCCAGCAGCGGGCGGGGCCGGACCATCGCATGAGGGCGCTGGCCGCGATCAGTTCCGGCTTAAGCTGCGGACGTCTGTTCGGCCCGCTGTGCGCGTCGGCGGTGCTGGTGTTGCATCCGCTGGCGCCGCTGTGGTTGATGGCGCTGGCGCCTTTGCTGGCGTTGCTGATTATCTGGCGTGAGCGGGGCGAACCGCCTCAGATATCGGCCGCCCGTTTACCGGTGCGGCTGCGTACCAATATGTTGCTCTATTTGTTCTGCGCGCTATGTCTGGCCGCCGTCGTCAGCCTGATGCAGCTTGGGTTATCGCCTGCGCTAAAAATTCGGCAGTACGCCAGCGGCCAAGCGCTCAGCCATCAGGTGGCGCTGCTGCTGAGCCTGGCGGCCATTACCGCGCTACTGGCACAGTTTATGGTGTTAAGGCGGCAGCTTTTTACACCCTATGTGCTGTTGATCCTGTCGGGCGGCATCATGACGTTGGGGTTGGTATTGATGGTATGGGGAGGCGTGACCCTGTTTTATCTTGGCTGCGGGATTACCTCGTTCGGCGCGGCGCTCGCTACCCCATCCTATCAAATGCTGCTGAGCGATCGGCTCCAGGCCGGGGCCGGGGCCGGGTGGATCGCTACCAGCCATACGCTGGGTTATGGCCTGAGCGCCTGTCTTGTTCCGCTGGTGACGATGTGGTGGGGAGAGGCCGCGCTCATCGTGTGCGCGCTGGCGATGGCGTTGCTCTTTTGCATAATGAGCGGGGGCATTTGGCGCCAACGGCCGCGTTAGCGGGGGCGGAACCACAGGGGGCACCTGACGGTGCCCCTGATTAAGCGATCAATGCAGGAATGACGGCTGATTTTTCTCGTATTCTGAGATGGACGCTTCGTGTTGCAGCGTCAGACCGATACTGTCCAGCCCGTTGAGCATGCAGTGGCGACGGAAACTATCGATTTCAAATGGATAGCGCTTGCCCCCACACTGCACAACCTGATTCTCCAGATCGACGGTAAAGGTAATGCCTTCCTGTCCGTCTACCAGTTTAAACAATTGATCCACGTCAGCTTCGCTCAGCGTCACGGGCAGCAGTTGGTTGTTGAGCGCGTTACCGTAAAAAATATCGGCGAAGCTTGGCGCGATGACGACCTTGAAGCCGTAATCAGTTAACGCCCACGGCGCGTGTTCACGCGACGAACCACAGCCAAAGTTTTCACGGGCCAGCAAAATGCTGGCGCCTGTATAGCGTGGTTTGTTCAGCACGAAGTCAGGATTGGGTTCCTGACCGGCTTCATCCAGAAAACGCCAGTCGTTAAACAGATGCTGGCCAAAACCGGTACGGGTGACCTTTTGCAGAAACTGTTTAGGAATAATGGCGTCGGTATCGACGTTGGCGGCATCAAGGGGAACCACCAGACCGGTATGTTGGGTAAATTTAGCCATGTTGGTTTCTCCCTTAATTCAACTTGCGGATATCGGCAAAATGCCCCGTCACAGCCGCGGCCGCGGCCATCGCCGGGCTGACCAGATGCGTACGTCCGGCACGGCCCTGACGACCTTCAAAATTGCGGTTACTGGTTGACGCGCAGCGTTCGCCGGGGTTCAGACGGTCATTGTTCATCGCCAGACACATGGAACAACCGGGCAGACGCCATTCAAAACCTGCTTCAATGAACACTTTATCCAGCCCCTCCAGCTCCGCCATCGTTTTAACCGGGCCGGAGCCTGGCACCACGATAGCCTGAACGCCTTGCGCCACCTTGCGCCCTTTGGCGATTTCGGCCGCCGCGCGCAGGTCTTCGATGCGCGAGTTAGTGCAGGAACCGATAAACACTTTATCGATCGCAATATCGGTCAGTTTTATGCCGGGCTGCAAATTCATATAAGCCAGCGCTTTGGCGGCGGAAGCGCGTTCCACGGGATCGTTGAAGGATTCAGGAGACGGGATGGCCTGATCGACAGCGATAACTTGACCGGGATTGGTGCCCCAGGTCACCTGAGGCGCGATCTGCGCCGCATCCAGTGTGACAACGGTGTCGAACTGCGCGTCGTCGTCGGACTTCAGCGTGCTCCAGTAAGCGACCGCCGCATCCCAACTCGCGCCTTTCGGGGCGAACTGCCGCCCTTTGACGTAGTTGAACGTGATTTCATCCGGCGCCACCAGACCTGCTTTGGCGCCCATTTCAATCGCCATGTTGCACAGTGTCATACGGCCTTCCATACTCAGCGACTGAATGGCTTTACCACAGAATTCAACCACATGACCGGTGCCGCCCGCGCTACCGGTTTTTCCGATAATGGCCAGCACGATATCTTTCGCGGTAATACCCGGCGCGGTATCGCCCGTCACTTCGATCTTCATGGTTTTGGCGCGGCCCTGTTTCAAGGTTTGCGTCGCCAGTACGTGTTCTACTTCTGACGTACCGATCCCAAATGCCAGCGAGCCAAACGCCCCGTGAGTCGCTGTGTGGGAATCGCCGCACACAATGGTCATCCCCGGCAGCGTCATGCCCTGTTCCGGGCCGATAACGTGGACAATGCCCTGGAACGGGTGGTTCAGATCGTACAATTGTACGCCGAACTCAGCACAGTTCTTGATCAGCTCCTGCATCTGAATACGTGCCATCTCACCGCTGGCGTTAATGTCTTTAGTCTGGGTCGAGACGTTGTGATCCATGGTCGCAAAGGTTTTACCCGGCTGACGAACCTGACGGCCCATCGCACGCAGGCCGTCAAAAGCCTGCGGCGACGTGACTTCGTGTACCAGATGGCGATCGATATACAGCAGAGGCGTTTCATTCGGCGCTTCGTGAACAACGTGCGCATCGAACAATTTTTGATATAACGTCTTACCCATGGTTATGCTCCTTGCGCCACAAAACGGGCAATGGTGTCGCCCATTTCATTGGTACCCACTGTGCTGTTTTCACTGGCCAGGTCAGCCGTACGATACCCTTCAGCCAATGCGGTATTGACCGCTGTTTCGATAGCCTCAGCCGCGTTATCCGCCTCCAGGCTATGACGCAGCAGCAGCGCCAGCGATAAAATTTGTGCGATCGGGTTGGCAATGTTTTTGCCCGCGATATCCGGGGCGGAACCGCCCGCAGGCTCGTACAAGCCAAACCCCTGATCGTTGAGGCTGGCGGACGGCAACATCCCCATGGAACCGGTAATCATGGCGCATTCGTCTGACAGAATGTCGCCGAACAGATTGGAACACAACATCACGTCAAACTGGGACGGATCTTTGATCAACTGCATGGTGGCGTTGTCGATATACAGATGGGACAGTTTCACATCGGGATAATCTTTGGCGATTTGATTAACGATCTCACGCCACAGGATAGAACTCTGCAAAACATTGGCTTTATCGATTGAGGTCACGATTCCGCGGCGTTTGCGCGCGGATCTAAACGCGATATGCGCGATGCGCTCAATCTCGAAACGGTGATAAACCTCGGTATCGAAGGCACGCTCGTATTGACCGCTGCCTTCGCGTCCCTTTGGCTGACCAAAATAAATGCCGCCCGTCAGTTCCCGTACGCACAGAATATCGAACCCTTTGGCCGCGATATCGCCACGCAGCGGACAGAAAGCTTCCAGCCCTTGATACAGGCGGGCCGGGCGCAAATTGCTGAACAGTCTGAAATGTTTACGCAGCGGCAATAACGCCCCGCGTTCCGGCTGTTCCTCAGGGGGCAGATGTTCCCATTTCGGGCCGCCCACTGAACCAAACAAAATCGCGTCCGCCTGTTCGCAGCCGGCGATGGTCGTCTGCGGCAGCGGCGTTCCCTGACGATCGATGGCAATGCCGCCCACGTCATATTCACTGGTGGTGATACGCAGATTAAAACGTTGGCGTACGGCGTCTAAGACTTTATGGGCCTGCGCCATTACTTCCGGGCCGATACCGTCTCCGGGTAAGACGGCGATATGGTAGCTCTTGGTCATCACACTGTTTCCTGACTATTTTGTTGTTTGCTGTTGTACTGTTGCAGGCGCTGAAGTTCTTTTTCTACCTGCTGAGCGCGTTTGATGTTGTTTAGTACGTTTACCATCGCCTGAGCGGAAGCCTCGACGATATCCGTTGCCAGGCCGACGCCGTGGAAACGCCGCCCCTGAAAATCCGTGACGATGTCCACCTGCCCCAGGGCATCCCGGCCTTGTCCTTTGGCGGACAATTGGTATTTGACCAGTGAAATCTGGTAGCCGGTAATCCGGTTGATCGCCTGATAAACTGCATCAACCGGTCCGTTGCCTGTTGCGGCTTCCGCCTGTGTTTCATCACCGCAGTTCAGTTTGACCGATGCGGTCGCCATCACGCTTGAGCCGGACTGCACGCTGAAATAATCCAGACTGTAAAAATCCTGCTCTTCCTGCTGGCTATTGATAAACGCCAGCGCTTCCAGATCGTAATCGAAAACCTGACCTTTTTTATCGGCCAATTTCAGAAAGGCGGTATACAAATCGTCCAGATTGTAATCACTTTCCTGATAGCCCATTTCCTCCATACGGTGTTTGACCGCCGCCCGACCGGAGCGGGAAGTCAGATTCAGTTGGACTTCTTTGAGACCGATGGATTCCGGGGTCATGATTTCGTAATTTTCGCGGTTTTTCAGCACGCCATCCTGGTGGATACCGGAAGAGTGGGCGAACGCATTGGAACCCACCACGGCTTTGTTGGCCGGAATCGGCATGTTGCAGATCTGGCTGACCAGTTGGCTGGTACGGTAGATTTCCTGATGATGGATATCGGTGTGGATATTCAGGATGTCATGACGGGTTTTAATCGCCATGATCACTTCTTCCAGCGAGCAGTTGCCGGCGCGTTCGCCGATGCCGTTCAGCGTGCCTTCCACTTGGCGCGCGCCCGCATGAACCGCCGCCATCGCGTTGCCTACCGCCAGACCCAGATCGTCGTGAGTATGGACAGAAATGATGGCTTTATCGATATTGGGAACACGTTCATACAGCGAGGCAATGATGTTGCTGAATTCATGGGGCAGGGTATAGCCGACAGTATCGGGAATGTTAATCGTACGGGCGCCGGCATTGATCGCCGCTTCCACGACGCGGCACAAGTCCGCGATCGGCGTACGGCCGGCGTCCTCACAGGAGAACTCGACGTCGTCGGTATAGTTACGGGCGTGTTTGATCATGTAGACGGCGCGTTGGATGACATCGTCCAGCGTACTGCGCAGTTTGGTGGCGATATGCATCGGCGAGGTGGCGATAAATGTATGGATGCGAAACGCATCGGAGACGCGCAGCGCCTCGGCGGCGACATCAATATCTTTCTCGACGCAGCGGGTGAGGCCGCAGACCCGGCTGTTTTTGATGTTGCGGGCAATAGTCTGTACGGATTCAAAGTCGCCAGGCGAGGAAACGGGAAAACCCACTTCCATAACGTCAACGCCCATACGCTCCAGCGCCAACGCAATCTGGAGCTTTTCTTTCACACTCAAACTGGCCTGTAACGCCTGTTCGCCGTCACGTAATGTAGTATCGAAAATAATGACTTGCTGGCTCATCAGTTTGGTTCCTTGTCATGTTTCTTGGCGCCGACGCGTAAAAAAAAACCCGCGCATCAGCGCGGGTTTTTATTGGGTGGCGTGAAATCAGTTCTGAATCCTGCCCACCAGCATACCGCGCAATAGAGATGCGTTTAGTAGTAGGCCTAGTAGGAGAGTGAAATTGAACATAATGCCCCGTCATTTGAAATTTGATAACGCTCTATTGGTACTTGATTTTCGGGGTTATGTCAATCGTTGATTGACGTGACGCACGTTAAGCAGTCTCTCGATAGCCCGCTGTTTATGTCAGAAATAGCGTTGCGGTTTTGAACAATGACGGTAGACTGCGAACCAAATAATGTACGATTGTATGGCTGAAATTTTTTCCTATAAGTCGCCTGTTGCAAATACAGAATCCTTTATGGGCATGGAGCTGTGTCGCATGGTGATCGATCAATGCCTCGAGTTGAAAATCGATGCTGTATATCTGGAATCATGATGGTCTGCGTTGTAAGGAAGGCATTTTGCCTCTGGATAATTATTTGTTTTAGTCTCAAGATTTCATGCTGGATTTTGTGAAGAATGTATAAGGTATAAAAGTTTATTTTCAGTTTGTTGTTTGAAATATTGTTCTTTCTGCGACTTATTCTCTATAAGAACCTCAAGGCGTGGTGGTTTTTTGCTGTGAGCCTGAGTCATAATCCCGCATTACGTTAATTGGTTATATTTAAAACCCTGTTGTGTTAAGAGGCAAAACCATGGAGATGTTGTCAGGCGCCGAGATGGTGGTCCGATCGTTGATCGATCAGGGCGTAAAACATGTGTTCGGCTATCCCGGCGGTGCTGTGCTGGATATTTACGACGCCTTGCATACGGTCGGCGGCATTGAACATATTTTGGTTCGCCACGAACAAGGCGCTGTGCATATGGCCGATGGCTATGCGCGTGCCACGGGCGAGGTTGGGGTGGTGCTGGTGACGTCCGGCCCTGGTGCAACCAACGCGATTACCGGTATTGCGACTGCCTATATGGATTCAATTCCTCTGGTGGTGCTGTCCGGTCAGGTGGCGACATCGCTGATTGGCTATGATGCGTTTCAGGAATGCGACATGGTGGGGATTTCCCGGCCTATCGTGAAACACAGCTTTTTGGTCAAACAACCGGAAGATGTACCGACGGTACTGAAAAAAGCGTTTTATCTGGCATCAAGCGGACGCCCCGGCCCGGTGGTGGTGGATTTGCCGAAAGATGTGATGAACCCGGCTAATAAGCTACCTTATGTTTACCCCGGTCATGTCAGCATGCGTTCCTACAACCCGACGGTGCAGGGACATAAGGGACAGATTCGGCGCGCGTTGCAAACGCTGCTGGCGGCTGAAAAACCGATTATCTACAGCGGTGGCGGCGTTATTAATTCAGGCTGTCACGAGGAGCTGTTGGCGTTTGCCGAAAAGCTCAATCTTCCCGTTACTTGTTCATTGATGGGGCTGGGCGGTTTCCCGGGGACGCATCGCCAATGTCTTGGCATGCTGGGTATGCACGGTACGTATGAAGCCAACATGGCGATGCATAACGCCGACGTTATTTTCGCGGTCGGCGTGCGTTTCGACGATCGCACCACCAATAATCTGACGAAGTATTGCCCTAATGCCACCGTGTTGCACATTGATATCGATCCCGCGTCCATTTCCAAAACGGTAAAAGCGGATATTCCGATCGTAGGCGATGCCAGACAGGTACTGGGCCTGATGCTCGAATTGCTGGCTCAGGATGAGGCGCAACAGCAGTTTGATGCGTTGCGCGACTGGTGGCGGAACATTGAACAATGGCGTACCCGGCATTGCCTGAAATACAGCACCGACGGTGACAGCATCAAGCCACAGGCGGTGATCGAAACGCTGCACCGTCTGACCGGCGGTAAAGCTTATGTCGCGTCGGATGTGGGCCAGCATCAGATGTTCGCCGCGCTCTATTATCCCTTTGATTTGCCACGCCGATGGGTGAACTCCGGCGGATTGGGAACCATGGGATTCGGTCTGCCCGCAGCGCTGGGGATCAAGCTCGCTCTGCCGGAAGAAACCGTTATCTGTGTCACCGGCGACGGCAGTATCCAGATGAATATTCAGGAGTTGTCCACCGCGTTACAGTATGAGTTGCCAATCGTGGTGGTTAACCTGAATAATCGTTTTCTGGGCATGGTAAAACAGTGGCAGGATATGATTTATTCTGGTCGTCACTCTTACTCCTATATGGAATCGCTGCCGGATTTCGTGAAGCTGGCCGAGGCTTACGGACATATCGGCATTTCCATCAATACGCCGGATGAACTGGAAAGCAAGTTGGCGCAAGCACTGGCGCAGAAAAATCGCCTGGTCTTTGTCGATGTCAATATCGACAGCAGTGAGCACGTTTATCCTATGCAGATTCGCGGCGGGGCGATGGATGAAATGTGGCTTAGCAAAACGGAGAGAACCTGATAATGCGTCGGATTTTATCAGTATTACTTGAAAATGAATCAGGTGCACTGTCGCGTGTCGTCGGCCTGTTTTCACAGCGTGGCTACAATATTGAAAGCCTGACGGTCGCGCCCACTGACGATCCAACGCTATCACGCATGACGATTCAGACCGTTGGTGATGAAAAAGTGCTGGAGCAGATCGAGAAGCAACTGCACAAGCTGGTGGACGTATTGCGCGTTAGTGAATTGGGGCAAGGCGCGCACTCTCACGTTGAACGTGAAATCATGCTGGTTAAATTACAGGCAACCGGATACGGCCGCGAAGAAGTAAAACGCTGCGCGGATATTTTCCGCGGACAGATCGTCGACGTGACGTCTTCGCTATACACCGTTCAACTGGCGGGCACCAGCGATAAACTGGATGCCTTCCTGAATGCCGTGCGTGAAGTGGCTGAGATTGTGGAAGTGGCGCGTTCTGGGATTGTAGGCGTCGCCCGGGGCGATAAGGTCATGCGCTGATATCTATTTTTCGCTGCTTTTTTTCTTTAGAGGCCCGATAATATTATCGGGCCTCTAAGTTTTTTCCGGCTATATCCTTATATATCGATTTAACAGGCGTAAAGAAAGCGGGCGAGCGAACACGTTCAGCCACATCACTTCACTTGTAATCTGAAGGATATATGATAAAAGCGGTTGCCGTTCGGCAACTTCTGCTGTTAGATCTACGCGATATCCATGATGAGCTTATGGTCATCGCCATTTTATTTATCCGGCTTACTAAGGGGTTAACGTGAAACTGGATGAAATCGCGCGTCTTGCGGGTGTTTCACGCACTACTGCCAGCTATGTGATTAACGGGAAGGCCAAGCAATATCGTGTCAGTGATAAGACCGTTGAGAAAGTCATGGCTGTGGTCAGGGAACATAATTATCATCCCAATGCCGTCGCTGCTGGATTACGTGCCGGGCGCACCCGCTCTATTGGTTTGGTTATTCCGGATCTGGAAAATACCAGCTATACCCGAATTGCCAATTATCTGGAACGTCAGGCCCGTCAACGCGGCTACCAACTTTTGATCGCCTGCTCCGAGGATCAACCTGATAATGAAATGCGCTGTATCGAGCATCTGTTGCAGCGTCAGGTTGATGCGATCATCGTATCCACGGCGTTGCCGCCCGAGCATCCCTTTTATCAACGCTGGGCAAACGGCGGCCTGCCGATTATCGCGTTAGACAGAGCGTTGGATCGTGAGCACTTTACCAGTGTGGTTGGTGCCGATCTGGATGATGCCGAGATGCTGGCGCAAGAGCTTAGAAAAGTACCGGCGGAGTCCGTACTTTACCTGGGCGCACTGCCGGAGCTTTCCGTCAGTTTTCTGCGCGAACAGGGTTTTCGCCAGGCCTGGGCGGATGACCCCCGGAAGATTAATTACCTTTATGCCAACAGTTATGAACGCGTAGCGGCCGCTGCGGTGTTTGCTGATTATCTTAAAGATCATCCTATGCCAAAGGCGTTGTTCACCACGTCTTTTCCGCTGTTGCAAGGGGTGATGGATGTGACGCTGAAACAAAACGGGCGCTTGCCGAATAATCTGGCTATAGCGACCTTTGGTGATAATGAGTTGCTGGATTTTCTGGAATGCCCGGTTTTGTCTGTCGCCCAGCGTCATCGTGAAGTCGCTGAGCGCGTGTTGGAATTGGTGCTGGCCAGTCTGGATGAACCGAAAAGGCCGAAGCCGGGCCTGAATCGTATTCGGCGAAATCTGTATCGCCGTGGCTCACTCAGCCGGCACTAAATTCCGCTTTTATTGCTATCGCGCCATGTCTCTGAGGATGGCGCTCATTCCTTATACTGTCTGTTACCCCGAAGCTTATTACCCTGAAACGGTCACCCGGAAGAGCCGGCGGCAATATTCCAGAAAATAGCCGTACAGGATGCCCATCACCATCGAAATTACCACATTGCTGCTAACTGCCGTCAGTATTTGTGATGAGTCAGCGCCGATTATCCGGAGAATGGCGACATACACCGGAGACTGGAAACTGACATAGGCAAACAGATCGGCCAGATTGCGTACAATAAAGTGGCTTGAACCGTGGCGTTTGGCAAAGCACAGGAGACGATCCCGATAAACGCCATAGGGCCAGGCAATAACAATATTGACAGGAATGGATAATAGTCTTGAAGAAAGCGACTGTTCAAAACTCATACCTGACAGCACAAGCTCGATCATCATGCCGGTGATGAAACAATACACGACTAATGCAAAGGTATCTGCCGTTGCACTGCGCAGTCTTGATGTGGGGGAAAACATACTGATTCACTCCGGATCGAAGCATAGAATAAAAAGCAGATAATGATTCTTTATAAAGGCTTTTATTTCGGTTTTATTTAATTTGTGTAGTTTACATCACTAGTGGTTAGCGAGATAAGTAGGGATAAATTTTTATTTTTTTCTTCTTGGTAGGCTTTTGCGCTATTTTATATTTTATTAGACGATTTTTTACGTATTTACGGCGATTATCTGATTAAAAGCCTTTTTTAACAATGAGTTGATTTTCTCATAGGGCAGGGGGGCAGTGAGAAAAATAGCATCAAAGAAAGGGGGTGGAAATTGCCGGTAAAAAATGACGAGGTAAAGCTGTTCTCTTTTTTTGACGGCATGGGAGGGATGCGAAAAAGAGTATTTGCTCTCTGTCGACCAAATAAAGCTTGTCATTTTTACTGACTAATTCCACTCATAAGAAAACGAACATTAAAGTGAATAGACCGATGAATATAGAATTGATGATGTCAATGTCAGAAAAGTGATATTGAGCAAGTATTAACAATCGCGATATAATTCGCGCCCTAAGTGAAAGCCTTGTGAAGCAAGGCCTGACAGGGAATAGGACTATTCTGGAAATATTTCTATTTAGTATCATCCTGTGACAATAAAAATAATCAGTTAGCATGAAATTATTACTATATCTTTACACAGTCTAATTGCGTCAGTGAATTTCTCCTAAATTTTCATAATGTTAATCTTTATTAATTCTCCGCCGTTATTATTTTTACCTTCATGACAGCCTTAAATCGTGCAGAAATAATCCTCAGGCGCGTCCGCTCTGGCTTGACAAGGTTTTAATACCCTCCGTACACTCATTGATGTGGGAATTTGTGGGATAAAGTGGTGAAAAAGGTTATATAAGGGGTAAATCACGCATGTTTCGTGGTGCTACGCTGGTTAACCTCGACAGCAAAGGGCGGCTTGCCGTACCAACCCGTTACCGGGAAACGCTGAATGAGGAATCGCAAGGTCAACTGGTTTGCACCATTGATCTTCATCAGCCGTGCCTGCTGCTTTATCCCTTACCCGAATGGGAAATTATTGAACAAAAGCTTTCTCGTCTGTCGAGTATGAACCCAGTTGAACGGCGTGTTCAGCGTTTATTGCTGGGGCATGCCAGTGAGTGTCAGATGGATGGCGCCGGGCGTTTGTTGTTAGCGAACACGCTGCGGCAGCATGCAGGTCTGAAAAAAGAAGTGATGCTGGTCGGGCAGTTCAACAAGTTTGAATTGTGGGATGAACAGACTTGGTATCAACAAGTCAAGGACGATATCGACGCTGAACAATCGACTCAGGAACCGTTGTCTGAGCGGTTGCAGGACTTATCGCTATAGTCATGCTGGAAAATTATAAACATACCACCGTACTGCTGGATGAAGCCGTTAACGGTCTGAATATTCGCAGCAACGGTATTTATATAGACGGTACTTTTGGCCGTGGCGGTCATTCCCGCCTTATTCTTTCCCAATTGGGAGCGGAAGGACGTTTACTGGCTATCGATCGCGATCCTCAAGCTATCGAAGCGGCAAAAACAATAGACGATCCTCGTTTTTCCATTATTCACGGCCCCTTCTCCGCGCTTGCTGATTATATGGCGGAGCGCGATCTCGCGGGACGCATTGACGGTGTGCTGTTGGATTTGGGCGTTTCCTCTCCGCAGCTTGACGATCCCGAACGCGGCTTTTCATTTATGCGTGACGGACCACTGGATATGCGTATGGACCCTACCCGTGGGTTGTCTGCCGCCGAGTGGCTGATGAAAGCGGAGGCCGATGATATTGCCTGGGTATTGAGAACATTTGGCGAAGAACGTTTCGCCAGACGAATAGCTCGGGCGATTGTTGAGCGTAACCGCACGGAACCAATGATGCGGACGAAAGAGTTGGCTGAGCTGATTGCCGCCGCCAGTCCGATTCGTGAAAAACATAAACACCCGGCGACGCGCAGTTTTCAAGCCATCCGAATTTATATCAACAGTGAACTGGAAGAGATTGAGCAGGCTTTGAACGGCGCATTGAGCGTATTGGCTCCGCAAGGCCGTTTGTCCGTGATCAGCTTCCACTCGCTGGAAGACAGAATCGTTAAGCGTTTCATCCGTCATCAAAGCCGTGGTCCACAAGTCCCGGCAGGCATGCCGCTGACGGAAGAACAGTTGCGTAGTCAGGGCGGGCAAACGTTGAAAGCCGTGGGAAAAATGATGCCTTCCGCTGAAGAAGTCGCGGAAAACCCGCGCGCTCGCAGTTCTGTGCTGCGGTTCGCCGAGAGATTGCCGGGATGATGGGTAATGAGCGTCATGGGTTGGTCGGCGTTATCGGCGGGGATTTGCTTCGCCACGCCAAGTTGCCCATGTTGCTGATGATTGCGGTTTTGGTGTCAGGCGTGTTCGTCGTGACGACGGCGCACAAGACGCGCTTGTTGACAGCGGAACGTGAGCAATTATTGCTGGAGCGAGACGCGCTGGATATCGAGTGGCGCAACCTGATTCTGGAAGAGAATTCGCTCGGGGATCATAGCCGTGTAGAGCGGATCGCGACGGAAAAGCTGCAAATGGGGCATGTCGATCCGTCACAGGAAAATATTGTGGTTAAGCAATGAACTGAATAGGCACCCAATACAGCATGAAAGCAACACGTATAGGAAAGTCAAAACACCAGCAAGATAGAGCCAGCTTTGTTAGCTGGCGTTTTGCGTTGCTTTGCTGCTGTATTTTGCTGGCGATGATCGCATTGATGGTGCGGGCGGCTTATCTTCAAGTGATTAACCCCGATCAACTGGTTCGCGAAGGCGATATGCGTTCTCTTCGAATACAGGAAGTGCCGACGGCGCGCGGTATGATTAGCGATCGCGCCGGACGGCCATTGGCGGTCAGCGTGCCCGTGAATGCGGTCTGGGTCGATCCGAAAGTATTGAACGATCATGGTGGCATTACGCTGGATACGCGCTGGAAGGCGCTCTCCGACGCGCTGAAAATCCCTCTCGACCAGATGGCCGCCAAGATTAATGCCAGTCCCAAAGGACGCTTTGTTTATCTTGCCCGTCAGGTTAATCCCGCTATCGGCGAATATATCCATAAACTTAAACTGCCCGGCATTAATCTTCGTCAGGAGTCCCGCCGCTATTATCCCTCGGGTCAAGTGACCTCCCATCTGATTGGTTTTACCAATATTGATGGCCAGGGTATTGAAGGGGTTGAGAAAAGTTTCGATCGCTGGCTCACCGGGCAGCCTGGTGAAAGAACCGTGCGTAAAGATCGGTTTGGACGGGTTATCGAGGATATTTCCTCGGTCGACAGCCAGGCTGCGCATAATCTGGTGTTAAGTATTGATGAGCGGTTACAGGCACTGGTCTACCGTGAGTTGAACAACGCAGTCGCGTTTAACAAAGCTGAATCCGGCACCGCGGTTCTGGTTGATGTGAATACCGGCGAAGTGCTGGCGATGGCGAATAGCCCTTCTTACAACCCAAATAATCTGGCCGGTACGCCTAAAGACGTTATGCGTAACCGTGCCATTACCGATATTTTTGAACCGGGTTCTACCGTCAAACCAATGGTGGTCATGACCGCGCTACAGCGTGGCGTGATAAAGGAAAACAGCGTTCTCAACACGTTACCCTATTACATCAATGGTCATGAAATCAAAGATGTAGCACGCTACAACGAATTGACCCTTACGGGGGTTTTGCAGAAGTCGAGTAACGTCGGTGTTTCGAAGCTGGCGTTGGCGATGCCTTCCTCTGCGTTAGTAGATACTTACTCTCGTTTTGGATTGGGAAAAGCGACCAATCTGGGGTTGGTCGGAGAAAGCAGTGGCTTATATCCTCAAAAACAACGGTGGTCTGACATAGAGAGGGCCACCTTTTCTTTTGGCTACGGGCTGATGGTAACGCCGTTACAGTTGGCGCGAGTCTATTCCACCATCGGCAGCTTCGGGATTTATCGCCCGCTGTCGATTACCAAAGTTGACCCGCCTGTTCCCGGCGAGCGTATCTTCCCCGAAGCGTTGGTGAGAGCGGTGGTTCATATGATGGAAAGCGTTGCGCTGCCTGGTGGAGGTGGAACCAAAGCAGCCATCAAAGGCTATCGGATTGCCATAAAAACCGGTACGGCAAAAAAAGTCGGTTCGGATGGCAAGTACATCAACAAATACATTGCTTACACCGCAGGTGTCGCACCTGCCAGTAACCCAAGATTTGCTCTGGTCGTTGTCATCAACGATCCACAGGCAGGAAAATATTACGGCGGTGCGGTTTCAGCCCCGATATTTGGCGCCATCATGGGAGGAGTTTTACGGACGATGAACGTAGAACCTGACGCATTACCCTCCGATGACAAGAATGAGTTTGTAATTAATAGAGAAGAGGGGTCAGGTGACAGATCGTAATTTGCGCGATTTATTAGCGCCGTGGGTGCAAGGCACGCCGGCGTGTGCGCTGCGGGAAATGATATTGGACAGCCGCGTTGCGGCTGCCGGGGATCTGTTTGTTGCCGTTGCTGGTCACCAGACAGATGGGCGGCGCTATATTCCGCAGGCGATTGCGCAAGGTGTGGCGGCGATAGTCGCCGAGGCTGAAGGCGATGCCAGCGATGGCGCTGTGTGTGAAATGCACGGCGTGCCCGTGGTTTATCTGAGTAATTTGAATCAGCGTCTTTCGGCACTGGCCGGGCGTTTTTACCGGCAACCCGCGGAGCGGTTACAGCTAGTGGGGGTGACGGGTACGAATGGAAAAACCACAACGACGCAACTGTTGGCGCAGTGGAGTCAGGCGTTGGGTGAAACCAGTTCAGTGATGGGTACGGTGGGTAATGGTTTATTGGGGCGCGTTGTGCCGACAGAAAATACCACCGGTTCCGCTGTGGATGTACAGCAGGTGCTAAGCCAACTGGCCGATCAGGGGGCAACCTTCACGGCGATGGAAGTTTCTTCTCACGGACTGGTTCAACACCGGGTTGCCGCATTACCCTTTGCCGCGGCCGTCTTCACTAATCTGAGCCGAGATCATCTTGATTATCACGGTGATATGGAAAGCTATGAGGCGGCTAAGTGGTCTCTGTTTGCCGATCATCGCGTTGGGCAGATGATTATCAATGCGGACGATGAAGCAGGGCGTCGCTGGCTGGCAAAACTGCCGGATGCTGTCGCCGTCACCATGGAAAATAATCTGGTTCCCGGCTGTCGGGGCCGCTGGCTAAAAGCGACCAGTGTCGATTATCACGACGGTGGTGCCACCATCCGTTTCGATTCATGTTGGGGGCAGGGAGAGATTCAGAGCAGATTGATGGGGGCCTTCAATGTCAGCAACATGCTACTGGCATTGGCGACCTTACTCTCTTTGGGATATCCGCTGAGTCAGTTAATTATCGCCGGCTCACAGCTTCAGCCCGTATTCGGCAGGATGGAGGTGTTCCATGCCGAAGGTAAGCCGACGGTAGTGGTGGACTATGCCCATACCCCGGACGCGCTGGAAAAAGCCCTTGAAGCGGCGCGGCTGCACTGTCAGGGGCAACTATGGTGTGTCTTTGGCTGCGGTGGAGATCGCGATAAAGGTAAGCGCCCACTTATGGGAGGCATCGCGGAGCAGTTGGCCGATCGCGTGGTCGTCACTGATGACAATCCCCGTAGCGAGGAACCGCAGGCCATTGTAGCGGATATTCTGACGGGATTAGTGGATGCCGGTCGCGTACAGGTTATTCACGGTCGTTCCGAGGCGGTTACCAGCGCCATTATGCAAGCAAAAGAAAATGACGTGGTGCTGGTCGCAGGTAAAGGACATGAGGATTATCAACTGGTTGGCAATCATCGTTTGGATTACTCGGATCGCGTTACCGTCGCGCGTTTGCTGGGGGTGATCGTATGATTCGCGTTTCCCTTGAACAACTTGCCGCCATACTGAGCGCTCAACTGATTGGCGACAGCATTGACATCGACGAGGTGTCGACAGACACCCGTCAACTGTCCTCTGGCTGCCTGTTTATCGCGTTAAAAGGGGAGAAATTTGATGCGCACGATTATGTATCGGATGCGGTGAAAAATGGTGCGTCGGCTCTTCTGGTCAGTAAACGCTTACCAGTCGAGGTGCCGCAGTTGCTGGTGCAAGACACTCGCCTGGCACTAGGTAAGCTGGGCGCGTGGGTAAGAGCGCAATCGAAGGCGCGCGTCGTGGCGTTAACCGGCTCTTCCGGTAAAACGTCGGTCAAGGAAATGACGGCGGCCATTTTGCGTCAATGCGGCGATGTGCTTTATACCGCAGGCAACTTTAACAATGATATTGGCGTACCGTTAACATTATTGCGTCTGAAGCCGGAACATCAGTTTGCCGTCATTGAATTGGGCGCCAACCATATCGGAGAGATAGCTTACACCACCGATCTGGTGCGCCCTGAAAGTGCGTTGGTCAACAACCTTGCAGCGGCGCATTTGGCAGGGTTTGGTTCTCTGGCCGGGGTTGCGCAGGCAAAAGGGGAAATTTTTGCCGGACTGCCCGCTGACGGCGTGGCGATTATCAATGCCGGCAGCCATGACTTTCCACACTGGCAGGGGATGTTGAACCATAAAACGGTATGGCGCTTTTCGCCACAGGCCGCCGGTGATATCGACTATTTTGCCACCGACGTACAGGTTTTGACGCAAGGCGCCCGGTTCAATCTGCATACCCCGTTCGGGCAGACAGAGATCACCTTACCGTTGCCGGGACGCCATAACGTGGCCAATGCTTTGGCCGCCAGCGCATTAGCGATGTCCGTTGGCGCCACGCTGGAAGCGGTAAAAGCGGGGCTGGCGCAGCTTAAGGCGGTTCCCGGACGCTTGTTCCCGATTGCATTAGCCGACGGCAAGCTGGTGCTGGATGACAGCTACAATGCCAATGTGGGCTCGATGACGGCAGCGGCACAAGCGCTTTCCGACATGCCGGGATACCGAGTGATGGTGGTGGGCGATATGGGCGAATTGGGTGACGATGCTGCCGAATGCCATCGTCAGGTCGGTGAAGCGGCGCGTGCGGCTGGCATCGACAAAGTATTGAGCGTGGGCACGTTGAGTGAACTGATAAGCGGGGCCAATCGTGATGGTGAACATTTTCAGGACAAAACCGCGCTGATTTCTCGTCTGAACGCATTGGTGTTTGAACACAGGATTATCAGCGTACTGGTTAAAGGCTCCCGCAGTTCCGCGATGGAGCAGGTCGTACACGCATTAAAGGAGAATGCAAAATGTTAGTGTGGCTGGCCGAGCATCTGGTCAAACTTTATTCCGGCTTTAACGTTTTTTCCTATTTGACGTTTCGCGCCATTGTCAGCCTGCTGACCGCATTGATTATTTCTTTATGGATGGGGCCGCATTTGATTGCCTGGCTGCAACGTTTGCAAATCGGCCAGGTTGTACGTAACGACGGGCCGGAATCGCATTTCAGCAAGCGCGGCACGCCGACCATGGGCGGGGTCATGATCCTGGTGTCCATCATTATTTCGGTGCTGATGTGGGTCGATCTCTCTAATCCCTATGTCTGGTGCGTGTTGTTTGTTCTGATGGGATATGGCGTGGTCGGTTTTGTCGATGACTATCGCAAAGTAGTACGTAAAAACACCAAAGGGCTGATCGCCCGTTGGAAATATTTTTGGCAGTCAGTCATCGCGCTGGCGGTTGCTTTCATCATGTACTCGATTGGTAAAGAGACGCCAGCTACGCAGTTGGTTGTACCGTTCTTTAAAGACATTATGCCTCAATTGGGGCTGCTTTATATTGCACTGGCCTATTTTGTCATTGTCGGGACCAGTAATGCGGTAAACCTGACTGACGGTCTGGACGGCCTGGCGATCATGCCGACCGTGTTCGTCGCCGCCGGGCTTGCTCTGGTTGCCTGGGCTACCGGGAACATGAATTTTGCCGGTTATCTGCATATTCCGTATATCCGCCACGCCAGTGAACTGGTGGTGGTTTGTACCGCAATTGTCGGCGCTGGACTAGGGTTCCTGTGGTTTAACACTTATCCGGCACAGGTGTTCATGGGCGATGTGGGTTCTCTGGCGCTGGGTGGCGCGTTGGGCACTATCGCCGTTCTGCTGCGTCAGGAGTTTTTACTGGTCATCATGGGCGGCGTGTTTGTTGTCGAGACACTGTCGGTCATTTTGCAGGTTGGGTCCTTTAAGCTACGCGGTCAGCGGATTTTCCGCATGGCGCCGATTCATCATCACTATGAGCTTAAAGGTTGGCCCGAACCGCGCGTGATCGTGCGGTTCTGGATTATTTCATTGATGCTGGTTCTGATTGGCCTGGCAACGCTGAAGGTACGGTAAAAGATGGTGGACTATCAGGGTAAAAAAGTTGTCATTATCGGGCTGGGGCTGACCGGGCTCTCCTGTATTGATTTCTTTCTCGCACGCGGCATCGTACCGCGCGTGATGGATACCCGTGTTAGTCCGCCTGATTTGGATAAATTGCCGCCAGCGGTAGCGTTCCATACAGGCGGTTTCAATGATGACTGGCTAATGGATGCCGACCTGATTGTGGCAAGCCCGGGGATTGCCCTGGCAACGCCAATATTGTGTAAGGCCGCGGAAGCCGGGATTGAGATTGTTGGCGATGTCGAATTGTTCTGCCGTGAGGCCCAGGCGCCTATTGTGGCGATTACCGGTTCTAATGGTAAAAGCACGGTGACAACGCTGGTCGGTGAAATGGCGCGGACTGCCGGATGGCAGGTGGGGGTTGGCGGTAATATCGGTGTGCCGGTACTGAAATTGTTGCAGCAAGCGTGTCAGCTTTATGTCCTTGAACTGTCGAGCTTTCAGTTGGAAACCACCCATAGCCTGCATGCTGCCGCGGCGACAATTCTGAATGTGACAGAAGATCACACCAACCGTTATCCCTTTGGTTTGCAACAGTATCGTGCAGCAAAGTTAAAGATTTATGAACGTGCCGATGTTTGTATTGTTAACGCCGACGATGCGCTGACCATGCCGGTGCGGGGTGCGGACGGACGTTGCCGGAGTTTCGGTGTGGATGTCGGCGACTACCATCTGAATCGGCAGCAGGGTGAAACCTGGCTGCGGGTGAAAGGCGAACGCGTATTAAACACCCGTGAGATCAAGCTGGTAGGTCAGCATAACTACACCAATGCGCTGGCTGCCCTGGCGTTGGCGGACGCTGTCGGCATTCCCCGTGCGTCTGCCTTGACAGCCCTGACGGCCTATACAGGATTGGCGCACCGATTCCAGCTGGTGTGGGAACGCAACGGCGTACGCTGGATAAACGACTCCAAAGCGACCAATGTCGGCAGCACGGAGGCGGCGCTCAGCGGTCTGCAAGTTGAGGGTACGCTGCATCTGCTGTTGGGCGGAGACGGCAAATCTGCCGATTTTTCGCCACTGCTGCGTTACTTCCAGGAGGGCAATATCCGTTTGTATTGTTTCGGTCGTGACGGTGCACAACTGGCGGCATTGCGGCCGGAGATTGCCGAGCAAACCGAAACGATGAAACAAGCCATGCAATTGATCGCTGCACGCGTAAAGCCCGGTGACCTGGTTTTACTGTCACCCGCTTGCGCCAGCCTCGATCAGTTCCGAAGTTTCGAACATCGGGGTGATGAATTTGCTCGACTGGCGGAGGAATTAGGCTGATGCGGTTTTTCGGACTGGCGTTTATCGAGCGTCTAAAAAGCTGGGTTATGGGAACACGTGAAAGCGATACGCTGAGCATTGTTCTGTATGACCGTACGTTGGTGTGGCTGACGTTCGGGCTGGCCGTGACCGGATTTGTAATGGTGACTTCAGCATCAATGCCCGTCGGACAGCGTCTCGCCAGCGATCCTTTCCTGTTCGCCAAGCGTGATGCGTTGTATTTGGGGTTGGCGTTTGCTTTGTCGTTGTTGACGCTTCGCGTGCCAATGGAGATCTGGCAGCGTTACAGCCCGGTGTTGCTGTTGGCATCAATGGTGATGTTGCTGGTGGTGCTTGCGGTAGGCAGTTCGGTTAACGGTGCGTCTCGCTGGATTTCATTGGGGCCATTGCGTATTCAGCCTGCGGAGTTATCGAAGCTGTCGCTGTTTTGTTACCTTTCCAGCTACATGGTCCGCAAGGTAGACGAAGTGCGTAACAACTTCTGGGGTTTTTGCAAACCGATGGGCGTCATGGTGGTGTTGGCCGTGTTGCTGCTGGCCCAACCGGACCTGGGTACGGTCGTTGTACTGTTTATTACGACGCTGGCGATGCTGTTTTTGGCCGGGGCAAAACTGTGGCAGTTTCTGGCGATTATCGGGTGTGGCATGTTTGCGGTTGGCCTGTTGGTTGTGGCCGAGCCCTACCGCATGCGGCGCGTCACGTCCTTCTGGAATCCGTGGGAAGATCCTTTCGGCAGCGGCTACCAGTTGACGCAATCTCTGATGGCATTCGGACGTGGCGAACTGTGGGGGCAAGGGCTGGGCAATTCGGTGCAGAAATTGGAATATTTGCCGGAAGCGCATACCGATTTTATTTTCTCTATTTTAGGTGAAGAACTGGGCTATATCGGTGTGGTTTTGGCGCTGTTAATGATATTCTTCGTCGCTTTTCGTGCGATGTCGATCGGACGGCGAGCGCTGGAGATCGGGCAACGTTTTTCGGGGTTTCTGGCCTGTTCCATTGGCATCTGGTTTAGCTTCCAGACGCTGGTCAATGTCGGCGCGGCAGCCGGTATGTTGCCCACGAAGGGGCTGACGCTGCCGTTGATTAGCTACGGTGGTTCCAGCCTGATCATTATGTCGACGGCGATCGTTTTACTGTTACGCATTGATTTTGAAACGCGTTTGACCAAAGCGCAGGCGTTTACGAGGAGTGCCCGATGAGCGGTGAAGGTAAGCGTTTGATGGTGATGGCGGGCGGAACCGGCGGACATGTATTCCCCGGGCTGGCTGTGGCGCATCATCTGATGGCGCAGGGCTGGCAGGTTCGCTGGTTAGGTACTGCCGATCGAATGGAAGCCGATCTGGTGCCGCGGCACGGTATTGAGATCGACTTTATCCACATTTCTGGTTTGCGCGGCAAAGGGCTTCGTGCCCAATTAAGCGCGCCATTGCGCATCTTCCGCGCGGTTCGTCAGGCGCAAGCGATCATGCGCGAGTATAAGCCTGATGTGGTGCTGGGAATGGGCGGCTATGTTTCCGGCCCCGGCGGATTGGCGGCATGGCTGTGTGGTATCCCAGTGGTGTTGCATGAGCAGAATGGTATCGCCGGACTAACCAACCGTTGGTTATCGCATATTGCCAAAAAGGTTTTACAGGCTTTCCCAAGCGCGTTTCCCAAGGCTGACGTCGTCGGCAATCCGGTCAGAGTGGAGGTACTGGCATTGCCTGCTCCTGAGATTCGTCTATCCAATCGTACCGGCCCTGTGCGGGTATTGGTCGTCGGGGGGAGCCAGGGGGCGAGAGTGCTTAACCAGATATTGCCCGGTGTAGCGGCACGTTTGGGCGATCGCATTACGATTTGGCATCAGGTTGGTAAAGGTGCGCGGCCGGAGGTTGAACAGGCTTATCAGCAAGCGGGACAACCGCAGCACAAGATTACGGAATTTATTGACGATATGGCCGCCGCCTATGCCTGGGCGGATGTGGTGGTTTGTCGCTCCGGCGCGCTGACGGTCAGTGAAATTGCCGCTGCCGGGTTGCCGGCGTTATTTGTGCCGTTCCAGCACAAAGACAGACAGCAGTACTGGAATGCCCTGCCGCTGGAAAATGCGGGCGCGGCAAAAATTATCGAGCAGCCGCAGTTCAGCGTTGACGCAGCGAGTGAAACGTTGGCGGGATGGGATCGCGCGGCATTGATGAAAATGGCGCAGCAGGCTCGGGCGGCCGCGATTCTGAATGCCACCGAACGTGTGGCGGCGGAAGTGAGCGCCGCAGCGAGTAGTCGCTCTCCCCGTGCCGTTCATGGATAAAAGAGCTCATGGTTAATTTATACAGTTTGCCGGGCGATAGTATTGCCCGGGCGATGAAACAAGGTAGCTATAGAAAAAAGTGAATACTCAACAACTGGCGAAACTGCGTTCAATCGTGCCCGAGATGCATCGCGTCCGGCACATACACTTTGTCGGCATCGGTGGTGCTGGCATGGGGGGTATCGCCGAAGTGTTGGCCAATGAAGGTTATGAAATCAGCGGTTCCGATCTGGCTCCTAATGCGGTAACGCAGCAGTTGAGCGAACTGGGCGTGCAGATCTATTTCCATCATCGTGCCGAGAATGTCCTGGACGCCAGCGTCGTGGTGGTGTCGACGGCGATTTCGGCGGATAACCCGGAGATTGTCGCCGCCCACGAAGCGCGCATCCCGGTGATTCGCCGGGCCGAAATGCTGGCTGAATTAATGCGCTTTCGCCATGGCATTGCCATTGCGGGAACCCACGGTAAGACCACGACGACGGCGATGGTGACCAGTATTTATGCCGAAGCGGGGTTGGACCCAACGTTTGTGAACGGTGGATTGGTTAAGGCGGCGGGAAGGCATGCGCGTTTGGGGTCAAGTCGTTATCTGATCGCCGAAGCAGACGAAAGCGATGCGTCTTTCCTGCATTTGCAGCCAATGGTCGCGATCGTCACCAATATCGAAGCTGACCATATGGATACCTATCAGGGCGATTTCGAAAACCTGAAACAGACGTTTATCAACTTTTTACATAATTTGCCCTTTTATGGTCAGGCCGTGATGTGTATTGACGATCCGATTATCCGGGAACTGTTGCCGTGCGTCGGGCGTCATATCACGACTTACGGATTCAGCGACGATGCAGACGTTCGTGTCGCTCACTATCAACAAACCGGCGCGCAGGGGTATTTCACGTTAGAGCGCCGGGATAAGCCGGTGCTGAATGTGACATTGAATGCGCCTGGTCGTCACAATGCGTTAAATGCGGCCGCAGCAGCGGCGGTGGCGACAGACGAAGGAATTAGTGATGAGTCTATCCTGCGTGCGCTGGCGTGTTTTCAGGGGACAGGGCGTCGGTTTGATTTTCTGGGTGAATACCCGCTTGAAACGGTAAACGGGCACAGCGGCAGCGCCATGCTGGTGGACGATTACGGGCACCACCCGACAGAAGTTGACGCGACAATTAAGGCGGCACGGGCTGGCTGGCCGGACAAACGTCTGGTGATGGTTTTCCAGCCGCATCGCTATACGCGTACCCGCGATCTCTATGATGATTTCGCTCATGTGTTATCGCAGGTTGATGTTTTATTGATGCTGGATGTCTATCCCGCCGGTGAGTCGCCGATTCCAGGGGCGGATAGCCGCTCTCTGTGCCGCACGATCCGCGGGCGGGGTAAGATTGATCCGATTTTGGTGACCGATGTGGATACCTTGCCTGAACTGTTGTCACAGGCCCTACGGGGCGGGGATCTGATTTTGGTTCAAGGGGCCGGAAATATCGGCAAGCTGGCGCGTAAATTGGCTGATTCCAGATTGCAGCCACAGATAATTGAACGAGGACATCATGACTGAGAAAGTTGCCGTACTGCTTGGTGGAACCTCTGCTGAACGTGAAGTGTCGTTACTTTCGGGTCAGGCGGTATTGGATGGTTTGAAAGAAGCGGGGATTAATGCCCATGCTGTCGATACCCGCGAGTTTTCAGTTACGCATTTAAAAGATGAAGGGTTTACCAAAGTCTTTATCGCTTTGCATGGGCGCGGTGGCGAGGATGGCACATTGCAGGGTGTTCTGGAGTTTTTGCAACTGCCCTATACCGGCAGCGGCGTAATGGCGTCTGCACTGACGATGGATAAATTGCGCACCAAACTGGTGTGGGAGGCGTCAGGTTTACCCGTTTCTCCCTATGTCGTGCTGCATCGTCAGCAATTTTCCCTGCTTAGTCAGGGGGAGTTGCTGAAAGAACTCGCTCCTTTGGGATTACCGCTGATTGTGAAGCCAAGCCGCGAAGGTTCCAGCGTTGGCATGAGTAAGGTGAATCAAGCCAGCGAATTGCATGAGGCGATTGAAGAAGCGTTTCGCCATGACGACGATGTGCTGGTGGAGAAATGGCTCAGCGGGCCGGAATACACTGTCGCGATCCTTGGCGATGAGGTATTGCCCTCTATTCGTATTCAGGCGGCGGGCACGTTTTACGATTACGAAGCGAAATATCTGTCGGATGATACTCAGTACTTTTGCCCGAGCGGATTGTCGGTCGACAAAGAGCAGGAACTGGCTGCGCTGTCGATGGCGGCATACCGCGCGCTCGATTGCCGCGGCTGGGGACGTGTTGACCTGATGATTGATAGCGATGGCGAATTCTATCTGCTGGAGGTGAATACGTCTCCGGGCATGACAAATCACAGCTTGGTGCCGATGGCGGCTCGACAACGCGGTCTCAGTTTCTCACAACTGGTGGTAAAGGTGCTGGAGTTGGCTGACTAATATGTCGCAGGCAGCGCTGAATACACGCGGCAGAGAGCCGGAAGTTAAAGGGGCGCGCCGCAGTAACGGGGGGCAGTTGGCGGGAATACTTTTCCTGCTGATGGTGATAGGGACAATCGTCTGGGGAAGTTGGATGGTTGTCGGGTGGATGAAAGATGTTAGCCGTTTGCCCTTGTCCCGGATGGTGGTGACAGGCGAGAGGCAATACACCACCAATGACGATATCCGTCAGGCGATTTTAGCGCTGGGGTCGCCGGGCACATTCATGACACAGGATGTGAATGTTATCCAACAGCAGATCGAACGTTTGCCGTGGATAAAACAGGTCAGTGTTCGTAAGCAGTGGCCGGATGAGTTAAAGATTCATCTGGTTGAATATGTTCCGGTGGCGCGTTGGAATGACCTGCTGATGATCGATGCGCAAGGCAATTCTTTCAGCGTGCCCGCTGAGCGGGTGGGTAATCGCAAGATGCCATTGCTGTATGGCCCCGAAGGGAATGAAACCGATGTGCTGGAGGGTTACCGGACAATGAATCAGGCGCTGGCGGCAAGGAAGTTTACGTTAAAAATGGTTGCCATGAGTGCGCGTCATTCTTGGCAACTGGGATTGGATGACGACATCCGTCTTGAATTAGGCCGGGACGATAGGGCGCGGCGGTTGGAGCGCTTTATTGAGCTTTATCCGCTGTTGCAACGGCAGGCGCAAAGCGAGGGCAAACGCATCAGCTATGTTGATCTGCGTTATGACTCTGGCGCATCCGTAGGTTGGGCGGCGGCCTTGTTTGATCAGCAAAGAGCCGATCAGCAACAAGACATTGATCAGCAACAGAACAGTAATCAGAAACAGAATCAGGCACAGGCTAAACAACAATGATCAAGTCGACGGACAGAAAACTGGTAGTTGGGCTAGAGATCGGTACAGCAAAAGTGGCTGTGCTGGTAGGGGAGGTTCTGCCCGATGGCATGGTCAATATTATCGGTGTAGGCAGTTGCCCGTCACGCGGTATGGATAAAGGCGGCGTCAACGATCTCGAATCTGTCGTCAAGTGTGTGCAGCGGGCCATTGATCAGGCTGAACTGATGGCAGACTGTCAGATCTCCTCTGTGTATCTGGCGTTATCGGGAAAACACATCAGCTGCCAGAATGAAATAGGGATGGTGCCTATTTCCGAAGAAGAAGTGACCCAGGAAGATGTGGAAAGCGTTGTGCATACCGCCAAGTCCGTGCGTGTGCGAGACGAGCATCGTGTACTCCATGTGATCCCGCAAGAGTATGCCATCGACTATCAGGAAGGCATTAAGAATCCGGTTGGACTATCCGGCGTGCGTATGCAGGCGAAAGTCCACCTGATTACCTGCCATAACGATATGGCGAAGAACATTGTCAAAGCGGTAGAACGCTGTGGCTTGAAAGTGGATCAGTTGATTTTCGCTGGTCTGGCATCCAGCTACGCCGTGCTGACGGAAGATGAACGCGAACTGGGTGTGTGCGTAGTGGATATCGGCGGCGGAACGATGGATATCGCCGTTTATACCGGAGGTGCTCTGCGTCATACCAAAGTTATCCCTTATGCGGGTAACGTGGTAACCAGCGATATTGCCTATGCGTTCGGTACGCCTCCCACGGATGCGGAAGCGATCAAAGTTCGCCACGGTTGCGCATTGGGCGCGATTGTCAGCAAAGATGAAAACGTCGAAGTCCCAAGCGTGGGGGGACGTCCGCCACGCAGTTTACAACGGCAGACATTGGCTGAAGTGATAGAGCCGCGTTATACCGAGCTTTTGAATTTGGTAAACGACGAACTTTTACAGTTGCAGGAGCAGTTACGTCAACAAGGCGTCAAGCACCATCTGGCGGCAGGTATTGTACTGACCGGCGGGGCGGCGCAAATCGACGGATTGGCCGCTTGTGCTCAGCGTGTATTCCATACGCAGGTGCGCATTGGGCAGCCGTTAAATATTACAGGTCTGACCGATTATGCCCAGGAGCCTTATTACTCCACAGCGGTAGGGTTATTGCACTATGGCAAGGAATCCCACCTTGGCAATGAGCATGAAGTAGAAAAACATGCCTCAGTGAGCAACTGGTTCAAAAGAATCAATAGCTGGTTGAGGAAAGAATTTTAATTTTATCAAAGAGATCACTTGGCACAGTTTATGATCTCGCAGTTACAGGCACAAAACGGAGAGAAACTATGTTTGAACCAATGGAATTAACCAACGACGCGGTGATTAAAGTCATCGGCGTCGGCGGCGGCGGCGGTAATGCTGTCGAACACATGGTGCGCGAGCGCATCGAGGGCGTTGAATTCTTCGCGGTCAATACGGATGCGCAAGCATTACGTAAAACGGCCGTGGGCCAGACAATTCAGATCGGTAGCGGTATTACCAAAGGTCTGGGGGCTGGCGCTAACCCGGAGGTGGGGCGTAATTCTGCGGAAGAAGATCGTGAAGCATTGCGTGCCGCGCTTGATGGTGCGGATATGGTGTTTATCGCCGCCGGCATGGGCGGTGGGACAGGTACTGGCGCGGCGCCTGTTGTGGCTGAAGTCGCGAAAGATCTCGGTATTCTGACGGTAGCCGTTGTGACCAAACCCTTCAATTTTGAAGGCAAAAAGCGCATGGCTTTTGCTGAGCAGGGGATTGCCGAACTGTCCAAGCACGTCGATTCCTTGATCACCATTCCAAATGACAAGCTGCTGAAAGTCTTGGGACGCGGTATTTCCCTGCTGGACGCATTTGGCGCAGCCAATGATGTGTTGAAAGGCGCGGTGCAGGGTATTGCCGAACTGATCACCCGTCCTGGCCTGATGAACGTTGACTTTGCAGATGTGCGTACCGTGATGTCTGAAATGGGTTATGCCATGATGGGGTCCGGTGTGGCTCGCGGTGAAGATCGCGCTGAAGAAGCGGCTGAAATGGCGATTTCCAGTCCGTTGCTGGAGGATATCGATCTGTCTGGCGCGCGGGGCGTATTGGTTAACATCACCGCCGGCTTCGATTTGCGTCTGGATGAGTTTGAAACGGTGGGTAATACCATCCGTGCCTTTGCTTCCGACAATGCGACGGTTGTTATCGGTACTTCCCTTGATCCTGACATGAATGATGAACTGCGTGTAACCGTGGTTGCCACGGGTATCGGTATGGACAAGCGTCCTGAAATCACGCTGGTGACCAACAAACAGGCCAGCCAGCCAGTGATGGATCATCGCTATCAGCAGCATGGCATGGCACCGTTGACTCAGGAAAAATCGGTTGCGAAGGTGGTTAATGACCAAAATCCGCAAGCCAATAAAGAGCCAGACTATCTGGATATCCCGGCGTTTCTGCGTAAGCAGGCAGATTAATCCTGCCGCATAACGTTGGAATCTCCGCTCTTTGTGCTAAACTGTCCCGCCGAGCCCAGTATACACTAGGCCGGTAGGTTCAGTAACATGCGAGATAAAATGATGATCAAACAACGTACATTAAAACGTATTGTTCAGGCGACAGGGGTCGGATTACATACCGGCAAAAAAGTCACCCTGACCATGCGTCCTGCACCGGCAAATACCGGGGTCATCTATCGTCGTACTGACTTGAATCCCCCGGTTGATTTTCCGGCTGATGCAAAATCCGTGCGTGATACCATGCTCTGTACTTGCCTGGTTAATGAGCATGACGTGCGTATTTCTACGGTGGAGCATCTTAACGCTGCCCTTGCAGGGTTGGGAATTGACAATATTGTCATTGAAGTTGATGCACCGGAAATTCCAATTATGGACGGTAGTGCCAGTCCTTTCGTTTACCTGCTGTTGGATGCCGGTATCGAAGAGCTGAACAGTGCCAAGAAATTCGTGCGTATCAAACAGCCTGTGCGTGTCGAAGACGGTGATAAATGGGCCGAATTGGTGCCGTTCAATGGTTTCAGCCTTGACTTCACCATTGATTTTAACCACCCGGCTATTGATGCGGGTTCACAGCGCTTCCGTTTGGACTTTTCGGCTGATGCGTTCGTGCGCCAGATTAGTCGCGCGCGTACCTTCGGTTTTATGCGCGATATCGAATACTTGCAGTCTCGTGGGTTGTGCCTGGGCGGCAGTTTCGATTGTGCAATAGTCGTAGATGATTATCGGGTACTCAACGAAGACGGTTTACGTTTTGAAGATGAATTTGTCCGCCATAAAATGCTGGATGCTATCGGCGACCTGTTTATGTGCGGTCATAATATCATCGGCGCATTTACCGCGTTTAAGTCAGGCCATGCCTTGAACAACAAACTGTTGCAGGCTGTTCTGGCTAAGCAGGAAGCGTGGGAATACGTCACCTTTGAAGACGAAGCTGAAATGCCATTGACATTTAAAGCGCCGTCAACAGTATTGGCGTAACGCTTGGCGAAGTCATTTCTTATTACGACTGGTTTTACTGGTACTCTCTCCGGCCAGTGAAGCCAGTCGTTCTAATATCTTGCGTAATTTCTCCGGGCTGTGACCAGCCAAACTTCTTAATGTTTCCGCGCTTTGCTCACTTAACTGGCGTACCGGTTTGCTTTCTGCTTCATTGGTCGTCGGCGTGTCGTGATTTTTCAGAATTTCATGCCCTTTTGCGGCGAGCGATGGATTAATCCTGATGTCGATCGAAGCCAATGATGGTAATATTTGTGCGCGTAATGCAGAGAGCAGGGCGGATTGTTCGTAACGTAACCGCATCAACCAGTTAGCGTTGGCGGTTTCCAGAACAAGCAGGCCTTTACGATAATTTGCTACGCGGCACCATGGGTGCAATTGTGCAGGAAGCAACCCGCGTACGGCGCGGTTGAGTTTTAGTAAGGCGATAGCGCGTTGTTGCACGTCACGCAGTGGACCAGCGTCCGAACCTGAGGTGCTTTCAAACAGGGACTCCAGTGATTGTGGGCGGCTATCACGCATAAATCAGGCTCCGACGGATATTAAACTAGTGATCGGTATTCTAAATCGTTGGCGACAATTTGGCAGACGTTATTTCTGGCCGCATCTTCTGTTGGGGATGGTCGCGGCGAGTGTTGGTCTGCCGATAAGTTTGAATGAAGCGCGGGATTTGGCTTCATTGCCCAACTCTGCGTCCAGCGTCAGCCGCCAGAACAGCGTATCGTTCAGCCTTACCGATCTCGTGGCGCTGAAAGAGGCGCATCGCCGCTCGTCTTTGGGCGTGGATTACTGGCATCAGCATGCCATTCGTACCGTCATTCGTCACCTGTCTTTTGCGCTGACGACGCCGCAACAAATCAATGCGCGGCAGGCCGATGAGCTGCAATCGCACTCGCAGGTGCTGCTGGATACGCTTAATTCGCTGCTGACGCGTGAAGAAAAACCCCCACTCGCCGTTCATCAAACTGGTCGCCTATCCTTTTTTCCCCTGACACTTCATCGGACAGGACTCTGGCTTGCCCGAATTCATGGTATTCGTGCCGGTCCGCACGTCCAACGCTGAGAAATATTTTATTGATAATTAACAGCTGTAGGACTTTTCTCCAGCATTCTAGTGTTGTGTAGCCGCTGGATGAGTGGCATTTGTGAGATTAAAATTATTATGGTCATGAATATACTAACCAAAATTTTTGGTAGCCGTAACGATCGTACTTTGCGCCGTATGCGCAAAAACGTGGAAGTGATTAACCGTTTAGAACCTGAAATGGAAAAGCTTTCGGATGAGGAATTGAAAGCAAAAACCGACGAGTTCCGCACCCGTCTGGAACAGGGCGAAACGCTGGAGAGACTGTTACCTGAAGCCTTCGCTGTCGTGCGTGAATCGAGTAAGCGCGTATTCGGCATGCGTCATTTTGACGTCCAGCTTATTGGCGGCATGGTTCTGAACGAGCGTTGCATTGCAGAAATGCGTACTGGTGAAGGTAAAACGCTGACGGCGACCCTGCCTGCTTACCTCAACGCGCTGACGGGACGCGGAGTGCATGTGGTCACGGTGAATGACTATCTGGCACAGCGTGATGCCGAAAATAACCGTCCTCTGTTTGAATTCCTCGGCCTGAGCGTCGGGATTAACCTGCCTGGCATGCCAGCCCCTGCCAAGCGCGAAGCCTATGCAGCAGACATTACTTACGGCACTAACAACGAATATGGTTTTGACTATCTTCGTGACAACATGGCCTTCAGCCCGGAAGAGCGGGTACAGCGTAAACTCTACTATGCGCTGGTGGATGAGGTGGACTCGATTCTGATCGATGAGGCCCGTACGCCGCTGATTATTTCCGGCCCAGCTGAGGACAGCTCTGAGCTTTATACTCAGGTGAATATGATCATTCCTCACCTGATTCGTCAGGAAAAAGAGGACTCGGATACGTTCCACGGTGAAGGCCACTTCTCTGTCGATGAGAAATCCCGCCAGGTTAACCTCACCGAGCGCGGCCTGGTGCTGGTTGAAGAGTTGCTGGTCAAGGAAGGCATTATGGAAGAAGGCGAGTCGCTGTACTCCCCGGCGAATATCATGCTGATGCATCATGTCACCGCTGCGTTGCGCGCCCATGTGCTGTTTACCCGCGACGTGGATTACATTGTTAAAGACGGCGAAGTCATCATTGTCGATGAGCACACCGGCCGTACCATGCATGGTCGCCGCTGGTCGGATGGTTTGCATCAGGCGGTGGAAGCGAAAGAGAATGTGGCGATTCAGAACGAAAACCAGACGCTGGCTTCCATCACTTTCCAGAATTACTTCCGGCTGTATGAAAAACTTGCCGGGATGACCGGTACGGCGGATACCGAAGCGTTTGAATTCAGCTCCATCTATAAGCTGGACACGATTGTCGTACCGACCAACCGTCCAATGATCCGTAAAGATTTGCCCGATCTGGTTTATATGACGGAGCAGGAGAAAATTGACGCGATCATTGAAGACATCAAAGCGCGTACCGGAAAAGGCCAGCCCGTGCTGGTCGGTACAATTTCCATTGAGAAATCGGAAGTGGTTTCCCATGCGCTGGAGAAAGCCGGCATCAAGCACAATGTGCTGAACGCCAAATTCCATGCGATGGAAGCAGACATAGTTGCTCAGGCAGGTCAGAGCGGTTCGGTTACTATTGCGACCAACATGGCCGGACGTGGTACGGATATTGTGTTGGGCGGTAGCTGGCAAGCTGAAATCGCGCATCTGGAAGACCCAGATGAAGAACAAATCGCGGCAATCAAGGCCGCCTGGCAGACGCGTCACGATGCTGTGCTGGCGGCGGGCGGTTTGCATATTATTGGTACTGAGCGTCATGAATCCCGTCGTATCGATAACCAGTTGCGTGGCCGTTCCGGTCGTCAGGGGGATGCGGGCTCTTCTCGTTTTTACCTGTCGATGGAAGACGCGCTGATGCGTATTTTTGCCTCCGAGCGCGTATCCAACATGATGCGCAAGCTTGGGATGAAGCCGGGCGAGGCGATTGAACACCCCTGGGTAACCAAAGCGATTGCCAACGCCCAGCGTAAAGTAGAAAGCCGTAACTTCGATATTCGTAAGCAATTGCTTGAGTATGATGATGTTGCCAACGACCAACGTCGTGCTATCTATAGCCAACGTAACGAGTTGCTAGATGTTTCCGACATCAGTGAAACCATTAACAGCATTCGTGTGGATGTGTTCAAAGTCACTATCGATAGCTATATTCCGCCACAGTCACTGGAGGAAATGTGGGATACGGAAGGGCTGGAACAGCGTCTGAAAAACGACTTTGATCTGGATATGCCGATTAAAGAATGGTTGGATAAAGAGCCTGAGCTGCACGAAGAAACGCTGCGCGAGCGTATTTTCCAACAGGCTATCGAAGCGTATCAGCGTAAAGAAGAGGTTGTTGGCGGCGAGGTGATGCGCAACTTCGAGAAAGGCGTGATGCTACAGACGCTGGATTCGCTATGGAAAGAGCACTTGGCGGCAATGGATTACCTGCGTCAGGGTATTCACCTGCGTGGTTATGCCCAGAAAGATCCCAAGCAGGAATACAAACGTGAGTCATTCTCGATGTTTGCCGCTATGCTTGAATCACTCAAGTATGAAGTGATCAGCACATTGTGCAAAGTGCAGGTCCGTATGCCGGAAGAAATTGAGGCGCTGGAACAGCAACGTCGTGAAGAGGCGGAGCGTCTGGCGCTTCAGCAACAGTTGAGCCATCAGGAAGAAGATAGCCTGAACGCAGGCTCTCCAGTGCAGGCAGAGCGTAAAATAGGTCGTAACGACCCTTGTCCTTGCGGATCGGGTAAAAAGTATAAGCATTGCCACGGTCGTTTAGAAAAATAAGGCTAATGTTGTCTTGAGTCATAATGAAAAGGCGGTCACAGATCGCCTTTTACTCGATAGGTAAGTATTACATGGTGCAAAAACAGTTATCTGTTGCGGTGGGTATCATTCGCAGTGCTGAGCAACGGTTTTTTATTGCTCGCCGCCCCGATGGGGTTCATATGGCGGGGATGTGGGAATTTCCTGGCGGAAAAGTAGAAGAGGGAGAAACGCCTGAGCAGGCATTAATTCGTGAGCTACGTGAAGAAACCGGGATTGAAGCCGCGAACCCAACGCCTCTGGACAAAAAGACCTTTTCTACGTCAGAGCGCCTTATTACGCTGCACTTTTTCCTGGTGGAAAGCTGGCAGGGTGAACCCTATGGCCGTGAAGGACAGGCGTCTCGCTGGCTGAGCGTAGATGAACTGCGTGAAGACGAATTTCCGCCAGCGAATGCGGAAATGATCCGCTGGTTGAAATCGAACTAGCGGTTTGGCAGAGCAAATTCAGATACCGTTTTACTTGGGGTATCTGAATGGACTAGTGTTGCTGGTCGTCGCTCCACTCTTCATTATCTGAAACGATATCGTTGCTGGGAATACGTTTCTCCTCATCAGCCCATTCTCCGAGATCAATAAGCTGGCAGCGCTTGCTGCAAAATGGTCGATAAACGCTCTGTCCATTCCACACTACCGACTTTTTACATGTCGGACACTGTACCGTCGTAATTTCATTATCCATTTATATTCTCCTGACCAAATGCCTTATAATTCATTGATTATAATAGTGATATTTTCTTCGTTGTCGCGTTAACAACAGGCTAAATCGAATGTTAAGTGAGAAGGGATCTGGCCGTTTTCACTATCAAGAGCGAGGAAGCGAATAGCATAACGCGTTTTATGACCGGAGATTTGTGGGTAAAGCTGGAACGCCAGTTCGATGCGTAAACGTAACAGGTCGGCATCGGACGCATTATCCTGAAAGAAACCATTCTGGCTAATCTGCGGACGGAAGGTGCCGGAATGACGGATCAGCTCCAGTATCATATCCAGTGATTTCTTTAAGGGCGCTAATGAGGTCAGCCAGCCTGACACCAGATGTTCACGCAGATCCTGTGGCTGATAGAGCCAGATATGCAGCGTCGGTAAATCGAAGCTGCAACATCCGCCAGGAATATTGAGTCGCTGGCGAACCATGCTTATCAGGCGATCCTCTCGCAGTATTTGTCCCATCCGCGGTGCTGCCATCAGTACGGCGGACAGATCTTTTAGCTGGTGCCGCAAGGCGTGAATTCGCTCCATATCGACGCCTGGCACGTCGCTCCATTGCAGCAGTTTTTGTTGCTGGCGTTCCAGCTCTTTTAACAGTTCGGTACGGACATCTCCACGCTCCAACACATCCAGCAGATCTGAAATGGAACGAAAGAACGTCAGGGCGCTTCCCATATCGGTCAGCGCATAATTTTGATGCAATTGTTGTAGCAACGATTCGATTCGTAACCAGGTACGCATCTTTTCGTTAAGAGGGTATTCAAATAAAATGGTTGAAGGAGCGTCACTCATTCTTAGTAATCCTGTCAGCAGCAGAGGCGGCCAGCTCAAGGTAATGGCGATGCAATTCGGCAACGCGTGGAGCAAGTTGTCTCTGACTACTATTATTGTCAATAATATCATCGGCATAAGTCAGGCGTTGCTCTCGGTCCACCTGCGCTGCCAGTATGTTTTCTACCTGTTGGCGATTGATTTCATCTCGCGTCAGTGTGCGTTCGAGCTGCGTATCCCGGCTGACATCCACTACCAGAACACGCTGTGCCTGTTGTTGCAAGCCGTTCTCAATCAACAATGGTATCACCCAAAGAAGATACGGTCCGGTTGATAATTGAAACTGCCGCTGAGTTTCTGCATGAATCAATGGATGCAGCAGGTTGTTAAGCCACTGTTTTTCCTCTGGTGAAGAAAAAATTCGTTGACGCAACACAGAGCGATTGAGGGAGCCATCAACATTCAGGATGTTGTCGCCGAATCGGTGCTTGATCGCTTCCAGCGCAGGCGCGCCGGGTTCGACCACCTGACGCGCAATAACATCTGCGTCAATGATGGTTACCCCCAGTTTTGCAAACTCATTGGCAACGGTGCTTTTCCCGCTGCCGATACCCCCTGTCAGAGCTACAATATATGTCATGGCGCCGATTCTGAAATGAATATATCCATCATCTTTCAAGTTGCAGACACGTTGGTTTCCTGCATTTTTAGAACGATTGGATACAGATAAATTTCATTGATTTTATCCCAAATAAAGGCAAATTCGCAGTCTTGCCGAAGGATTATTACTGCGTATGATAACGTTACTGGAAATGGCATTAATCATTCGGCCCCGTGTCGCTGAAAACCTCGTTGCCCACGTCGCCACTAACCAGGAATTCAAAGCCCATGCGTATCGAAGAAGATTTGAAGTTAGGCTTTAAAGACGTTCTCATTCGCCCTAAGCGTTCCACCCTCACAAGCCGCTCTGAAGTGGAGCTTGACCGTCGGTTTACCTTTCTCCACGCCGGGTTTGACTGGTCTGGCGTGCCGATTATTGCTGCTAACATGGATACGGTCGGTACTTTTCGCATGGCGGAGACGCTGGCGTCATTTGATGTGCTGACCGCGGTTCACAAACATTACTCGCTGGAACAATGGACGCAGTTTGTTCAGCGTTCATCGGCGGCGATATTGCGTCATGTCATGGTTTCGACGGGAACGTCTGACGCGGATTTTTCCAAACTAAAGCAAATTGCCGCGTTGTCGGCAGAACTGAGATTTATCTGTATTGATGTGGCGAATGGTTATTCCGAGCACTTTGTCACTTTTCTGCAAAAGGCGCGTGAAGCTTTCCCGGGTAAGGTGATTTGTGCGGGCAACGTTGTGACAGGGGAAATGGTTGAGGAATTGCTCCTTTCTGGTGCGGATATCGTGAAAGTGGGAATTGGGCCTGGTTCGGTTTGTACCACCCGAGTCAAAACCGGGGTTGGCTATCCGCAATTATCTGCGGTGATTGAATGTGCTGATGCCGCGCACGGACTGGGTGGACAAATCGTTAGCGACGGCGGTTGTTCGGTTCCGGGAGATGTTGCCAAAGCATTTGGTGGTGGTGCTGATTTTGTCATGCTGGGCGGAGTGTTGGCGGGGCACGATGAATGTGAGGGCACGATTATCGAGGAGAATGGCGACAGAATGATGCTGTTTTATGGCATGAGTTCGGCTTCTGCAATGGAAAGACACTTAGGCGGCGTTGCCGAATACCGCGCGGCGGAAGGTAAAACCGTTAAGTTGCCGCTTCGCGGGCCGGTGGATAATACGGTGCGCGACATCCTGGGTGGATTGCGCTCGGCCTGTACCTACGTCGGGGCATCACGTTTGAAAGAGCTGACCAAACGCACGACGTTTATCCGCGTTGCTGAACAGGAAAACCGTGTTTTCAACGGTGCGTGACAGATCCAACTGATGATGTTGGCCGGTCACCCCCCAGCCAACACATTGCCCAACTGAAAGATAGGCAGATACATGCCTGTCACGATTGCCCCAACCATACCGCCAACGATCACCATCAGTAGGGGCTCCAGCGTTTGAGTGAGATTTTCTGCCTGCTGCTCGGTCTTTCTTTCATACCACTGCGCCAATTGTGCAAATAGCATATCCAACGCCCCCGTCTCCTCGCCGACGCGAATCAGTTGCTGGCAGGGCGCAGGAAACAACAGGATGAATGGCTGAATTGCGCGGTGCAGCGTAATGCCCTGCTGGATCTGCTGTTGTATCCGCTGTACCGCGGACTGGTAGGGGAGATGAGATATCGTGCCCGCCGCATCCAGCCCGGCAGGTAAGGTCAGCCCGGCATATTGCGTCATGGCCAATATCTTGAAGGTCTGGTGCAGGCATTTCCCGCGTATCAAGTCTGAAATGACCGGTATTTTGAGTAAGCACGCCTGTTCCCTTTCCCGCCATGCCACCCTGTTGCGCCGCATGCCGAGATAAATGAGTAATAAGGCAGCGAGGCTGAGTAGCGTCGCCAAACCGTAATCGGCGACCCAGGCCGCCAGGTGAATCAACCGTTGGGTAAACCAGGGAAGCGGGGTATCAAATGACGCATACAGGTTGGCAAACTCCGGCAATACCAGTGTTAACATCAGGGTGCAGACCAGCGTGGCAACAATTAGCACGAAGCAAGGATAGCGTAGTGCTTTAATAACTTTTCGTTGTAGATAGCATTGTCTTTCCTGCTGGTGGGACAGTTGCAGGCAACATTCATCAAGTTTCCCAGTGAGTTCGCCAACGGCGACCAGAGAACGATAGACGACAGGAAAGATGTGCGAGTAGTCGGTAAGTGTCTCAGACAGCGACTTACCCTGCGCGACCTGGTCGCCGATGTCTTTGAGAACGCAGCGCCATCCGGGGCGCTGATGTTGTTCTGCCAGCAGTTTCAGAGCGTCCAGTAATGGGAGTCCTGCCTGTAATAACATCCCCAACTGTTTGAACACTTCTCCGACATGCTCCCTTTTCCAGTAACGCGGTGATAAATATTGCTCCGTTTTGAGAGACAAGGGCTGATATCCGCGGGCGATGAGACAGGTATAAGCCTGCTGCCTATGGAAACCAATCATTTCGCCATGCGCGAGTTCCCCTTCGGGAGTCATCGCTCGCCAGCGATATAAGCGCGTCAGTTTCATGGTGTTTCCACCTTGTCCATAATGCCGTCGCCAACGACACGATACACTTCGGATAGTGAGGTAACGCCTTTATCAACCAGTGATAATCCCGTCACAAACAGTGTGGGAAAGCCAGCCTTACGCGAGAGTGCAGCTAACTGACTGACATTGACGTTGCCGGCCAGTGCCTGCTGGAACGCGGGTGTAACAACCAATAATTCGTAAATGGCAACGCGGCCGTAGTAGCCAGAAAAGCAGTGGCTACAGCCCTGGGCTTGCCAGTTACTCAATGGTCCGTGCCATATTGCATCAGGAAAATGACGGAGTATTCCTGCCTGAGTTTTACAGTGCGGACATAAACGGCGGACCAGACGCTGCGCAATGACCAGCTTCAGCGCGGCGGCAAGCAGATAGCCGGGAATGCCGAGATGACTCAACCGACTCAGCGTTTCTATTGCGGAATTGGTATGCAGGGTGGACATGACCAGATGTCCGGTCTGCGCTGCTTTAACGGCAATTTCCGCGGTTTCGGCATCACGGATTTCGCCAATCATGATGACATCCGGGTCCTGACGAAGCAGGGCTCGCAGTATCCGGCTGAAATCCAGGGAGGCTTTCGGGTTGACCGCCGTCTGGTTGATCCCGGGCAAGGGGATCTCAACAGGGTCTTCAACGCTACAGATGTTGCGGCTGACGTTATTCAGCCACCGAATGGCGCTGTAGAGCGTCATGGTTTTTCCACTGCCTGTCGGCCCTGTGACCAGAATCATCCCCTGCGGAGCGCTGAGCGTCTGGATAAACTGCGCCAGCGCATCGTCGGACAGCCCCAATTTCTCCAACATCCATTCCTGTCGATCGATATGTAAAATACGCAGCACCACTTTTTCACCCTGCTGTACCGGCAGCGTGGCGATGCGCAATGAGTAACGCTGCTGATCCAGTATCAGACTGAATTGCCCATCCTGAGGTAAACGGCGTTCAGCGATATTCAGATTTCCCATGATTTTCAGCCGTGCGCCAAGCCGCGCCGTCAGTTCCGCAGGCGGCGCTGATATTTCCTGTAACACGCCGTCAATACGCAGCCGAATGCGGTAGCCAGTCAGCAAAGGTTCAAAATGAATATCCGAGGCCCGGCGCTGAACGGCCAGACGTAAGGTCTGGTCAATAAACCGGACTACCGGGGGATCGTCGTCACTGACTGGGCTATCCGATTGGGTGGGGTATGCCACCGCGGGCTCGGCAATGGCTTTGGCCGGATTAAGCAGTTGCTCCATTTTAGCCCGCGGCCATTGCTCGACCAAAATTCTGCGGTTACCCGCAAAACGCAGGGCGGCGATCATCTCCGCTGGGGGAGGGGCGCAGACCGCAATGGAGATGGTCTGTTCATCCAGCGCCAGCAAGAGGGCATGATAGCGACGGCACAGCAATTGTAATTCGTCCGTCAGATGCTCGGCGTCTACCATGATCAACCTGCCGTATTATCAAAGCGGAAAACATCCTGACACGCTGACTGTAGGCTTTCAGCCTTACCGTCCGTGGCGCAGTTTTTTGTCCAGCGCGAAGTGCTGGTCACCGTATCCCATTCGGGAGTGAGTATGACGCGCAGCCCTTGTAAGGTGGATTGCCCGGTTAAGGTGATGATGCCTTGATTTACCGTGACTTCACTGACGTAGCGTGAGGTTCTGCTATCGGGTATGCCCTGATTGCCCGCATTGCAGCTTGAAAACGCCGTATTTTCCAGACCACACAAATCAACCGCCGTTTTATAGGACGCCATAAGTTGCAGCATGTCGGTCATGGCGGCTTTTTGCAGATATCCCCGATAAGCCGGTACGCCAGTGGCGCTGAGGATGGCGACAATCGCAATGACGACCATCAACTCAACCAGCGTAAATCCCCGTTGTTGCTTCATTTTTGCTTTCCCTGCCGTTGTCTGTGGCGGCAGGATAGAAAACTGAGCAAGTGCTGGCGACAAGGCATGCTTCAAACCGGAAGGCGCGATGAAAAAGATTTTTGGGTTTGCTGTCTGGCGAGCGATTTTTACGAGCCGATGCGCAAATTTTGGCGGGCAGGTATGGGAAATGTCGGGGTGATGGGCCCGGTAGCCTGATGGATACCGGACAAAAGAGAGGCAGAAAAGCGGGCTTAGAGGAAACGCATGGATAAGTCCAGCGCCCGGACGTGTTTGGTCAGTGCGCCGACAGAGATATAGTCCACGCCGGTTTCGGCGTATCCGCGTAATGTCTCAAGGGTGACATTGCCGGATATTTCCAGAAGCGCTTGGCCTTGCGCGATCGTGACCGCTTCGCGGATCTTCTCCAGACTGAAGTTATCCAGCATGATGATATCCGCGCCTGCATCCAACGCTTGTTGCAACTCGTCAAGCGATTCGACCTCGACTTCTACCGGCACATCACCACGCAACAAGCGGGCTTTCTCCACCGCTTGCCTGATGGAGCCTGCGGCAATGATATGGTTTTCTTTGATCAGGAATGCGTCAGATAACCCTAAGCGATGATTATCGCCGCCCCCGCATACAACGGCGTATTTTAGCGCCGTTCGCAGCCCAGGTAAGGTCTTGCGGGTATCAAGCAGGCGGGTGCGGGTTCCCTGTAGTAAAGACGCATAATGGCTGACTTCGGTGGCGACGCCGGAAAGTGTTTGCAGGAAGTTCAGGGCGGTACGTTCCCCGGTCAGAAGCTGTTTGGCCGGGCCTGTTATTTCACACAGTGTTTGGTTGGGCGTAATGGCGTCACCGTCGGCGACATGCCAGGTTATGGACGTGGTCCCTCCGAGCTGGGAAAATACTTCCTCAAGCCAGCGTTTGCCACAGAAAATACCGGCCTCACGGGTGATAATGCGCGCGTGCGCCTGGGTTTCGTCCGGAAGTAAATGGGCGGTAATATCCTGGGCGGCATCAACGACGCCGCCCAAATCTTCACTTAAGGCCAGATGAACGCTGGCGGGGATATCACGCGTAATACGCGCGAGCAGATCGGTTTGGCGCTGTTCCTGACTGTAACGACGAGTTGGCATCACAAAAACTCCGAAGGGGGATTCGGGACGATATGCTACCTTGTTTACAGGCAGACATCCAGAATGAATACTCTTTATAATTCAGTTGGTTATTCTGTTTTTGATGATTTATCGGAAATTGAGGGCGCACTGTCACCGAGCGGGGGAAAGTTTAAATGCGGGCGGCGGGGCAAGGCGTTTTGATAAATCGCTCCGCCCCGTTTTTAATTTATCAGATTGAAAAGACTAGAAATTATAACCTACGACCAGATAGTAGCCCCAGCCTGTGGATTTCACTTCAAATGGTCCCTGACCGAAGTTAAGTTCGGCGCCATCCGCCCATTGTCCGCCATTATGGAAGTAGCGGGCGACGACGGAATAATGCCAGCGGTCATAACCCAGTGCCAGAATATGGCTGGAGGCAATGGCGTTACCGGTACGAGAACGTCCGTCCTGATTGCGCAGGTCAGAACCGAAGTCAAAGTTAGTGAAACCGATATAAGTGAGGTTACCGCCCCACAGCGTCCCTAAAGGATAGAAGTATTTAATTTTAGCGCGGTAGCCGTCCCATTCGTTCTCATTGCCCGCCCCATAGTTCTTCCATTGGTATTTGGCATAGATATTGGCGGAAAGCGATAAGTCCGTGCCGGTATCGATATCCGTGCCCAGTCCCATGTACCAAGTGCTTTGCCGTGAATCACTGCTTCGCCCGTGATCGTAAATGATATTGTTGGCGACATACCACTCTTTGAACGGGCCGACGCCGAGGTCGGCGCCTGTCAGCTTATCAATGGAAAAGCGCGGTTCAATTTCCACGAACAGCGGTGAGCCATCGTCCCAGGCGCCGCGATCGTTTGAATTTCCCACGCCGAAAAATTTCGGCACGTCGGCATAGCCATAAAAATCGAACCAGTCTTTGCGGGCAAATGCCTCATATTCCAGGTATACATCATTGTTCAACTGCGGCCCGAAGCGCGTGTGGTAACTGCCCACTACATTGACACTCTGGTGCCACCAGTCGGAAAGATAGGCTGTTTTATTACTGTCAGCGAGCGTTGGCACACTATAAGACAACGTGATTAAAGCAGCTGCGGTGAGTGTTTTTTTCATGTCAATTACCGTGTAGTTAGCGAAACCTTGTGGTGTCTTATGTTTTGAAATAAGTTTTTGTAATATCTGAAAAACAGGAGATGATTCTCGCGGGTTATTTTAAATAAAAATTGATTCGATACATGGAGGCTGGTTCATATATTCATAATATTGCAATCATATTGTGATCTGCATCACAAATTAAAGGTGGTGAATTTTCGAACAATATTATTTGTCCACGAGTGAGATCTGGATGGTTTTCGCTCTTTAAGAGGATGGCGGATATCGCATAGCAGGTAAAGAAACAATAAAACCTTTTTGTATCCAGTTGGTTAGGTATGATGTTAGAAACATGATAGGCTATCGACTACGGCATTTTTGTTAAACGCAGATCCAATTCACCGCACCTTATTCAGCCCGGCAAACGACATGATGCGAGGTTATCGCCGATGCTTTTGGAAAATGGCTGGTTATCTGGAATAAAACACATTGCGTCACCGCACTGCGATAACCGCCCGGAAAATGAAGCGCCTTCCTTGCTGGTGATCCACAGCATCAGCCTGCCACCGGGTGAATTTGGTGGACCCTATATCGATCAGTTATTTACCGCTACGCTTGATCCCACCGCTCATCCCTATTTTGCCGCTATCGCACATTTGCATGTTGCCGCTCATTGCCTGATTCGTCGGGACGGGGAAGTAATTCAGTATGTTTCTTTTGACCAGCGTGCCTGGCACGCGGGCGTTTCCTGTTTTGAAGGTCGTGAGCGGTGTAACGATTTTTCAATCGGCATCGAATTGGAAGGAACGGATACGCTACCTTTTACTGCAGAGCAATATCTTCAGCTGACAGCGATAACGCGGCTATTGCTCGACGCTTACCCGATTACACCATCAAGAATCACCGGACACAGCCATATCGCGCCAGGACGTAAAACCGATCCGGGCCCTGCCTTTGATTGGGACCAATATCATCGCCTGATTCTGGAAGGCCAGCGAGAAAACGAAGGGAGTATAAAACGATGACGTTATTTACATTGTTGCTGGTCCTGGCGTGGGAGCGTTTATTCAAACATGGCGAACATTGGCAGATCGATCACCGTCTTGAAGTGGTGTTTCGCCGTTTGCCTTCTCCTTCTTTATTTCAGACCCTGTTCCTGACCTTGTGCTGTATGGGGGGGGTGGCCGTCTTGCTCTGGCTGGCGAGCGGCGTGCTGTTTGGTCTTGTTCTACTGTTACTGTGGGTTGTCATCAGCCTGATGTGTATTGGCGCTGGCGAGATCCGTCGGCATTATCGTCGTTATCTCCAGTCGGCGCTACGTGGTGAAAACGGTGCGAGTCAGGAATTGGCGGAAGAGTTGGCGTTGATTCACGGCTTGCCGGTGGGGACGGGGGAAGGTGAACGCCTGAAAGAATTACAGAATGCGTTGATATGGATTAACTTCCGTTTCTATCTGGCGCCGCTGTTCTGGTTTGCGGCGGCGGGCCCTTATGGTCCGGCGGCGCTGGCAGGTTATGCTTTTTTACGCGCCCGGCAAACTTGGCTGGCGCGCCATCATACGCCGCTGGCGCGTGCGCAGTCCGGGGTCGATTCATTACTGCACTGGCTTGACTGGATTCCGGTGCGTCTGGCTGGCGTGGCTTACGCACTGCTGGGACACGGTGAGAAAGCGCTACCGGCCTGGTTTGCTTCATTGTGCGACACCCGTAATGCTCAATACTGGGTGTTAACTCAACTGGCGCAGTTTTCTCTGGCGCGTGAACCGCATATTGATCCGGTTGAGGCGCCGAAGGCTGCCGTGATGTTGGCGAAAAAAGTCACCTTAGCGCTGGTGGTGGTGGTGGCGTTGCTGACGATTTATGGGGCGCTGGTCTAAGTCGCATCGGCGGTCGGATAACAAGCCTGCTAAATGAAAAATGGCCGATATCCTCGGCCATTTGTCTGTCCGTCGGATGAAACCTTAACGACGCTGTTTTTTCTGTTTAAAGAAGTAACCGATACCCAGGATAATTAGCCAGACCGGAATCAACAGGACTGAAATCTGGATGCTTGGCGTCAGATACATAATGACCAGAATACCCGCCAGAAAGAGCAGACAGATATAGTTGCCCAGCGGATAAAGCAGGGCTTTGAACTTGGTCACCGTTCCTTCTTTATCTTTCTGCGCCCGGAACTTCAAGTGCGCCAGACTGATCATCGCCCAGTTGATAACCAGAGCGGAAACCACCAGCGCCATCAGTAGCCCAAAGGCCTTGCCTGGTATCAGGTAATTGATCAGCACGCAAAGCGCCGTTGCCAGCGCCGATACGCCGAGCGCCGCGACCGGCACGCCGCGTCGGTCAATGTTTTGCAGCGCTTTCGGGCCGTTGCCTTGTTTCGCCAGGCCGAACAGCATGCGGCTATTACAATAAACGCAGCTATTGTAGACCGATAAAGCCGCAGTCAGTACCACGATGTTCAGCACGGTAGCCACCACGTTGCTGTTCAGTTCATGGAAAATCATCACAAACGGACTGCCGCCTTCAACCACTTTACCCCACGGGTAGAGTGACAGCAGGATAGTCAGGGAGCCAATATAGAAAATCAGGATACGGTAGATAACCTGATTGGTGGCGCGCGGAATGCTTTTTTCCGGTTCGTCGGCTTCGGCCGCGGTAATTCCGACCAGTTCCAAACCGCCAAACGAGAACATGATGACGGCCATCGCCATGACCAGCCCCGAAACGCCGTTCGGGAAAAATCCGCCCTGCGCCCACAGGTTGGTGATCGTTGCTTCCGGGCCGCCGGTGCCGCTGAGTAACAGCCAACCGCCGAATGCGATCATACCGATAATGGCCGCCACTTTGATGATGGCAAACCAGAATTCCATTTCACCGTAAATTTTGACGTTCGCCAGATTAATGGCGTTAATCACCAAAAAGAAAACGGCGGCGGAAACCCAGGTTGGGATATCAGGCCACCAATATTGCACGTAAATACCCACGGCGCTCAATTCGGCCATTGCCACCAGAACGTACAAAACCCAATAGTTCCAGCCAGAGGCGAACCCGGCAAAATCACCCCAGTATTTATAGGCAAAGTGGCTAAAAGAACCTGCTACCGGCTCTTCCACCACCATTTCGCCAAGCTGACGCATGATAAGAAAAGCAATCAGCCCGCCGATCGCGTACCCCAAAATTACCGACGGTCCAGCCATTTTGATGGTCTGGGCGATACCGAGAAACAAACCAGTACCTACCGCGCCACCTAAGGCAATCAACTGGATATGACGGTTTTTTAAGCCACGCTTTAGCGCGCCGTCCTGATGTTGATCATCCATCAAATTTCACCCTCTGCCATTATGAGTAAATAAAGACTGACGCCACAAGCACAGTTGTATTAACTCTTTTACGTTTGCGTAATTTTATTTTTACGGTAAAGCGCAGGCTAATATCCTGAGACCTCTACCGTTTGTCAGAGAATAATGATAAGCCCACCAGATTGCACTGATTTCTTGCTCAGAAACAAATAAAATCACCGCCGCATTAAGGTTCTGTTCATCGTTATGGCCAACAGCGTTTTGAACGCGTTTTCGTGTCTGATTCATCGACAATTCTGGTTGTTATTCCCTTTTACCAGAGGCAGAGAAATAGCGTGTCAAAAGGTGGGTTTACCACGAGACTAAATGAATTAATATTCAATATCTTTGCATTTTAATTCACCAGTATCATGGTTTAATTGATTAACAATTTCTGCCTCATGTTTCATAAAAGTTAAATATTAATTAGGGGGATCAAGGTGATACCCCACAAGCGTATTATTACGTTGCCTAATATTTCGCATGCGTTTGTTAAAATCTGGTGGAATTGGTGGTTTTGCTCAACGTCCTTATGGACATAAGGTGAATACTTTGTTACTTTAGCGTCACGTTTTTTAAATTGGTATTACCAATTGACTCCGCGCCGTTCGCAGAGAAGAATCCACCATGGCATACAGCAAGATCCGTCAGCCCAAGCTGTCGGATGTGATTGAGCAGCAATTGGAGTTTCTGATCCTTGAGGGAACCTTGCGTCCCGGCGAGAAGCTCCCCCCAGAGCGCGAGCTGGCGAAACGGTTCGACGTCTCCCGCCCTTCTCTCAGAGAAGCCATTCAACGCCTGGAAGCCAAAGGGTTACTTTTGCGCCGTCAGGGGGGGGGAACTTTCGTTCAAACCAATCTATGGCAAAGCATCAGCGATCCGCTGACAGAATTACTGAATACCCATCCCGAATCACATTACGATCTGCTGGAAACCCGCCACGCGTTGGAAGGTATCGCTGCGTATTACGCCGCGTTACGCGGAACCGAGTCGGATTTGCAACGCATCCGGGATTGCCATGCGGTGATTCAGCAAGCCAGAGAAGCGGGGAATTTGAACGCGGAATCGGAAGCGGTCATGAAGTATCAGGTTGCAATCACCGAGGCCACGCATAACGTGGTGTTGCTGCACCTGATGCGCTGTATGGGACCGATGCTGGAACAAAACGTAAGACAGAATTTTGAATTGCTTTATCTAAGTCGTGAAGTACTGACGCAGGTAAGCATTCATCGCGCTGGAATTTTTGAGGCGATTGTCGCTCGCGAACCGGAAAAGGCCCGCGAAGCGTCGCACCGCCATCTGGCGTTTATTGAGGAGGTACTGCTGGATCTCAACCGGGAAAATAGCCGACAGGAAAGGTCATTACGCCGGCTCCAGCAACGTAAGGATTGAGTGTCCTAACCCTAATGGATTTCGAGATGCAACTTGAAGGCCGACGGGGATGTTATGGACTCTGAATGCGGTAACTTTGACGATGAGCCTGTCTTCGTGTGCTTTAACTGATAAACCCGAGCACAGGAAGACAGGCTCCAATAAACCAACTTATTAGAGAAGATAAGGAATAACCATGTCAGATCGTTTAAATAATGACGTGGATCCGATCGAAACCCGCGACTGGTTGCAGGCTATCGAATCGGTCATCCGTGAAGAGGGTGTTGAGCGCGCGCAGTATCTGATTGATCAGGTACTGAGTGAAGCGCGTAAAGGTGGGGTGAGCGTTGCTGCTGGCAGTGCCGCGCGCCAATACGTCAACACCATCGCAGTGGAAGACGAGCCGGAATACCCAGGTAATCTGGATCTTGAAAGTCGTATTCGCTCCGCTATTCGCTGGAACGCGGTCATGACAGTGCTGCGTGCTTCGAAAAAGGATCTGGATCTGGGCGGCCACATGGCGTCTTTCCAGTCCTCCGCGACTTTCTATGAAGTGTGTTTCAACCATTTCTTCCGTGCGCGTAATGCGCAAGACGGCGGCGACCTGGTTTATTTCCAGGGCCACATTTCCCCTGGCGTCTATGCCCGCGCATTCCTTGAAGGGCGTTTGAC